>NZ_JBEXGE010000043.1:0-65003 GCF_040607155.1 Micromonospora sp. NPDC005324
CCCATCGACCTGTCGCTATCCATAGCGAACCTATCGGAAAGCCACCAACCAGACGCAACGCATAGATCAGATCAAGTTACTGCGGACCGCCCTCTGAACGTAGCGGGGCCGTCTGGCAGGCGGAAGGGCAGTACACCGAACGAAGCTCCCACGCTTCGTCGCGGCGGTCGGGCGCTGAACCAGCGCTCCACCGGAGGAGTTTGCTCCGCAACCCACATGGGTTGCCAACCTTTGCAGACATCGTGCTGCCCGGTGTCGCGGCCAGCCGCACGGCGATCGAGAAGGCTCGGCTTGGTGGCGTTGCGCCAAGTGTTGGCGAGGAAGCGAACTCGTTCATGATGCCGACCAGCCCAGGGCCGATAGCGCCGCTCGCACTGCATCGCCATAACGGCGATTCACCGGCGGTGGGCGAGACCGATGCCGCAGTCAGGTTCCCGTTCAAACGGCGAAGCCCCGGCATCAGCCGAGGCTTCGCGATGTAACGACAAACATGGGCGCAACGACAGAGGTGCCCTCATGCCCCAGACATCAACTCAGGGTCACCCGTTCGCCATCGAACTCGGCAACAAACTCGGCCTTGCCGCCAAGGGCAGCGATGTACCGGGCAACCGTGCCGACCTCAGTCTTCGGCAGTTCGCCGCTCTCGATGGCGACGACGCGCGGCTGTGAAACGTTCATGCGGTCGGCAACCTGCTGCTGAGTCAGGCCGCGCTTCTCGCGCATCTCACGCAGTCGCGTTGCGCGTACCTCGCCGCGCATGCGCTCCTTGTGCTGCTCAACCTTGGCCTCGTCGAGGTTTATGCGGGAGCGGACATCCCGCCAGCTTCGCGCCATCAGTGCTGTCCCTTCAGCTCTCGCAGATGATCAGCGAACTTCCTGTCGGCTTCGAGAATGCTGGTTTCGTACCAGCCCTTCCAGTTGCCGCTCTTGTCACCCGCCACCAGCAGGATGGCTTCCCGCTGAGGATCGAAGGCGAACAGGATACGGATCTCGGTTCCCCCGGCCGAGCCTGGCCGCAACTCCTTCATGTTCTTGTAGTTCGAACCCTTGACCCGATCAACCAACGGTCGACCGAGCGCCGGACCCTCGGCGGCGAGCAGATCGATGGCCGCAGCGACCTGGTCAGCGGAGTCGGGGTCAGACTTCGCCAAGTCAAGCAGCCAGTCCTCGACGTCCTCGGTAAGGCCGACCTCCCACTCGCTCACACACCCACTATAGCCCAGAGATAATGCCTGCGTTATGGGGAGAGTAGAGCGCGGGCGGAGGGTAGAAGCGGACGCCAGAGACGAGACCTCCCGCTGCCGCCGGTCATCGGTGCCGAGTTCAGCCCCGAGCGCATGGATGGGCGCGACCGGCTCGGACCTTCTTGCTGGGCGGTCGCCATAGCCCTCCACCGCCCGGAGGCAAGGAGAAGTGGCCGGCAAGCGGGCAGCCGGGACCGGGGTGCTCCGCGGGTGCTCGGATGTTCCGGTGCCGGAGCGCACTCACATCGCGATGGCCGGATTCGCGCCTCTGCCGGTCACTCGTCGTGGCGTCGCTTGCGATAGAAGTGGCGCGGACCAGCCCAGACGCAGCCGGACCACACGGCCGGAATCCGGGCGGCGGAAAGCTCCGATGCCCCGAAGTGGCTTTGTCTTGTTCTGGGCACTTTTAATCCTTAGGTTCTGGGTTCGAGTCCCAGGCGGCCCACCATATAAGCGTTCTGCTCAGTCATCCTGCGGGTGATCAGCGCGAACCGCATGAGGGCTAGGACCTCGATGCCGGCCCTTGCTGAGCCCGCAGCGGCGCAGTCCGCCGCCCCCGCCCGGTCACCAAGCGCAGCATCTCCCATTCCTGACCTGCCGCGCTATCGACGCGCGACAAGCCCAGCTTGCGCCAGCCTCGCTGGGTCACTAGCGGCCTGCTGGTCCCCGTCATGTGCACTTGCGCGCGACCCTTGTCATGATCCGCAGACCGCTATTTGCCGCAGTTCGGGCACCGCTCATGCAGGCGTACCGCCAGAGTGTTGGCCGTCGCGCTGGATCGCGCACGGATGGCGAGCGCGGCAGCCAGGGTGGTTGCGCCCAGGAGGAATATGGCTGCGGTCGTCCCGGTGATGACGCGGAAGTCGGCGTAACCAGCACCGACGACCGGGACGATGTTTTCGGTCAGCGGGTACAGGCCCAGCAGTCCGATCGGGGTGAGCAGGACAAGAAGAGCCCAGAGTCCTCGGGCGTCACCGCGCAGCGACAGCACGATCGCGGCGAGCATGGCGGTCAGCAAGAGAGCCGCGCCGGTTTCCGGTAGGAACGCGGCCCCGTAACTAAACCGGTAGAACCACGCGCTCTCCCCGGACAGGACCCCAACTGCAATGAGGGCCGCCGCCGCCGCGACCGCCAAGGGCGTGAGGCGATGGCGTCGCGCCGTCTGGGAAGGAAAAGCCAGTGCCAACAGGCCCAGGGTTACCTGGGGCACCAGAACGAACAAGTACGGGCGGGGCAGCTCGAACAGGGCAGCGACGGTAACCACCGCGGCGGTGAGGAACAGTGCCAGTCCGATGGCGACGCGTGCCCACGGGGCTGGAGCAATCACATGAACGACGGCCGCCAGCAGCCAACAGCCCCACACGACGACGCCGGTGGTAGCGAATGGCCCGAAGGCTGGCGCACCCCAGCTAGCCGAAGTGGTGACCACCTCGGCGGCTCCCCAGAAACCCGCAAGAGCGGTCGCGGTGATCAAGCTGAGAACAGCGGCGAGGCGTATGCCAGGTATGAGGTCAGCGGCGCCAGCAGCGCGTAGGCGCTCACGGACACCTCCAGCCAGCACATCGGCGACGTCGAACATCGACGGCCAGTGGCGATCGGGGTCCGCCAAGTCGAGATAGGTGCCGACGATTTCGCCGCCCCGTGCCTGGCGGTAGCCAGCGGGGTATGCCCGCAGCAGCTGCCGGTAACGGCGTTCCAGGTTTCTCATGCCAGCCCTCCCAGGGCGCTTGGGGCAATGGGTCGGGCGGCGGGCGCCAGGGCACCCAGGCGGGCGGTCGCCGCCTTCACATTGCGCCGCAGGCGCTCGGTCTCGCCGGCGAGGGTGGCATTACCGGTTGTGGAGAGGCGGTAGTAGCGGCGCTGGCGGCCGTCGACGACCTCCTCCCGGTCGGCCTCGATGAGGCCGGCGTCCACCAGTCGGTCAAGCGCGCCGTACAGGGTGCCGGGCCGCAGGGACAGCCGACCCTCGGACAGGGCCGCTACCTCCCTGATGATCCCGTAACCATGCATTGGCGGGCCAGCGAGAGCGGTCAGGATCCAGAAGGTCGGTTCCCGCAGAGGTGCATCCACCATGGCAATATATCGGGCACAAAGGTATGACAGGGGCAAACCGCCGATAACGTCTGAGTCGACCGAGCTAGCGCGTCCGCCGCTGGGTCGCATCAGGGAGAAGTCGGCCGGTGACGATGATGAGCGAGGTCATCACGGCTTCGGTTCTGCCGTAACTTGTCATGGCGTTGAGGAAGGCCTCCCTTCGTCGGGCGGTGGGTATTCGGCAGCGTTTCGAACGATCTCCTCAGCGTCGAACATGACGTCGGCGACGATCTCGTAGTCGGCGACCCGGGCCCGTAGTGCCGCGAGTCGAGCTGCGGCCTGTCTAAGGCGTCGGCCCTCCACATCGAGAGCGGCGAGCAAGTCGGTGTCGTCGATCCACGTCAGGACGTGGTCGACCTCGATCTCGTCGTCGGAGTCGGCGGGGTCCGTGATGTCTAGGGTGCTGGCCATCCATCTCAGTAGTTCGACCTGCTTGTCGAGTGCTACGCACGGTTCGCCGCTGCGGAGGGCGTCGACGGCGCGTTCGTAGGCGGGCGCGGGGACGGGCAGCGGGGGTGCGCCGGGTGTGTCGTGAGCGACGATGACCGCGGCCAGTTCAACTGCTGGGGTGACGGCGGCGAACCTACGGACTTCATCGCCGTCGTCGACTTCGATGATCTTGTCCGGGTCCTCAAGGGGTACCGCCTCGACGGTGGTGATGGTGCGGCGCTTCGTGTCGTCCGGCGGGCGCGGATCCATGAGGGTGCTGCTGGCGACGGTGATTGGGGTGTCGGCGGGCAGTCGCTGCATCAGCTTCGCGAGCTGGCCGGCGGTGCGGATCTTGACTCTGCCGTCGACGAGGACGTCGTGTACTGCTGCGAAGGCGGCGGCTTGCTGTTCTTGGTGTTCCTGCCAGTCGCTGATCAAGGTGTTCCTCCGAAGTTGATATTGGTGCTCGTGGTTTCGGTGCCGTGAGGCGTTGTGTATGGCGCGGTGACCCGCTGGCTGCGTGGCGGTCTAGGTCAGGTTCGCGTCGGGTCGTTCGGCACGTATCTGGGCCATGACGTTCACCGTCCGCTCGCCCGGCGACTCGCTGTCGATCCGGGGACGGACGGAGGTACGCCGTGCCGGTGACGCCGCAGTCCAGCCAGGGGAGGATTCGTCTGCGGCCAAGTCCAGGTTCGCTCGCTCCGGCTGGCTGATCTCTGATGGTCTCGATGCCCCGTGGCCAGCATCGGTGACCGCTCGATGCCGTACGGCACCGTCAATCTCGCCAGACGGAGCCTCCGGTCCAGGGTTCGCGCGCGGTGGTCGCTGGGGTGGCGGATGGCTGGAGCTCTGCCTTGCTCCTCTCGGTAGCGGGCTGCGTAAAAGCCGGTCGCGTCGACCTCGTCGGCGGGGGCGGCGACCCCGAGGGCTGCCGCCCCCCGCCTGGCGGGGCTGTCTGTCTACGCTGCGCGCTTGCGTCGGCGGGGGAGTAGTTCGGCGGCGGCTTCGGCTTTGGCGCGTTCGACGTCGAGTTCGGCGATGACCGAGGTATAGACGTCGGTCATGGCGGCCGAGGAGTGGCCGAGGAGTTCCTGGATGTCTTTGAGGTCGGCGCCGGCGGCTTTGAGGTAGGTGGCCGCGCAGTGCCGCAGGTCGTGCAGTCGGATCGGGGGTAGGTCGGCGTCGCGGACGAGGACCTCGAAGCGGTCGGTGACCGCGTAGGGGTGCCAGGGCTGCCCGTCAGGTTGAACGAAGAACAGCCCGGTGTCGGGCCAGGTGTGGCCGGCGGCGAGTTTCCACTGGGCGCGGCGGGCGTGGTGGGCCCGCAGGACGACGCGGGTGATGCTGGCCATGGCCATGATCCGGTTGCCGGACTCGGACTTGACCTTCTTGATCACGGGTGTGTAGCCGTGGGTGGCGATCTGTTGGGTGACGCTGATCAGGGAGTTGTCGAGGTCGACGGCGGTGTCGGTGAGTCCGACGGCCTCGCCGCGGCGCAGGCCGCGGTGCAGGATGAGCGCGAACAGCGGGTAGAGGGCGATGTCGTGCTCTTCGGCGTGGTCGAGGAACGCGCCGGCCTGCTGTGGGGTCCACACCATGACCGGGCTGGGCCGCTCGCCGGTGTCGCGCCACCGTTGTACGGCTTTGGTGGTCCATACCCGGGCTTTGGGGCGTACCCCGGAGGGCAGCTCGATGTGGGCGGAGGGGTTGAAGTCGATGAGCCGGTTGTTGCCGCGGCGGATGGCGTCGTTGAGTGCCTTGCGCAGGGTAGCGCGGATGCGGTGCATGCTGGCCGGTTTGGTGGTGCGCAGGCCGCGGACGCTGGCGCGGATGGCGGGGTCGTCGCTCTGGCGGGCGATCTCGATGGCGGTGCTGCGGTCGGCGATGGCGGCGAACATGGCCTCGACGTGCTCGACCCGTAGTTTGACCAGGGCGATGGCGCCGAGGTGCGGGACCAGGTGGACGCGGATGTGCGACTCGTAGGCCAGCAGGGTGTTGGGTTGGACGCTGCTGAGGCTGCGGCGGGATGCCAGCCACGAGTGCAGGTACTCGCCGACGGTGGTCGTGACGGTGGCGGGCAGTCCGGCGCGGACCCGTCGGGCGATGGTGTCGCGGTCCGGCAGGGGTGCGCCGGCGGTGACGGCGAGGAGCATGTCGGCGATCTCAGCGGCGACTGCCGGGTCGTCAGCAGCGAGGGCGAGCAGGGCTTTGGCGTGGTCGCGGTCGCCGGTGGCGGCGTCGCGGGTGTCGAAGGTACTGCGGCGTAGTTGCCGGCGCGCCTGGCCGGGGTGGGTGGGCAGTTCGAGTTGGTAGGCCCACCGGCCGTGGGTGGGATTCCACGCTCCGCTGGGCCGGCGCAGCTGGGGGCAGTGGTTGCCGAGTTTGCGTCGGTTGCCGTCGCGGCACGCGCAGCGTTTGAAGACGGATCCTTCCGCCATGATCAGTTGTCTCCCTCGGGTGGGGTGTTCGGCAGCCGGTGGCTGCGGATTGCGTACGGGGTGATCCACGCGTGCCTTCCGCCGAGGATCAAGTCGTCCCCCGGCGATGGGGTGGCTGATGGCTGTCGTCGCCGTCGGGTAGGTGCAGGGCGTGGAGGATGGCGGCGATCGGCACCCGGTAGCGGCTGCCGAAGCGCAGTACGGCGACCGGGAACTCGCCGCGCTTGGCCAGGTCGTAGGCGACGGAACGGGATAGCCCGAAGATCCGGGCCGCGGTGCTCAGGTCGGTGACCATGCCCAGGGCGCGAATCCGCTCGGTAGTCCATGTGCCGGGTGGGAGGTCCTCGACGGTGCGGACGGGCTGTGTGTGCTCGATGTGAGGTTCAGGGGTGCTCATCGCGGTGGTCCTTCGCAGTGGGAGAAGGCGACGGTGTCGCCGGGATGGTTTCGGAACGGCGGGGGTGAGGCGGCAGGCGACGTGGCGTCGACTCGATGGCGACGATCGGGTCTGCGGCGTTGGTGGCGTCAGGTAGCGTCCGGACGCTGGTGGCCGGTCAAGTGAACGGACCGAGCTGGTACGAGCCGGGCAAAGGTCGTGGTGGTGCGACGTGGAGCTCGCTCAAGCCGAAGCCGACTCTGAGCCGGACGGGTCGGGCTCTGACACCCTCAAACCCGTGTTTGTGTGCTCTGGCGAACGCCTGCCGAACTCACAACCGCTCACAGCGGCTCGCAGGGCCACCCGGTCGACTGTCCGTTCTCAGTGGAGTTGATCCGGGTGCAGCGCGCTGAGCTGGGCGGATCAGTTCGATTGAGAAAGCGGGTCGTCGGGTTTTCTCAGTCGACCTGATCCGCGTCGGCGTTCCGGGCTGGTCTTCTCAGTTGACCTGATCCTGGGGTCGCTTCGGTCGTGGAACTTCTGGGTGATGTAGTGGCAGACGGAGCTGCAGGACTGTTCGGTGCCATCGACCACCGTTGGTCTGGGCCCGCGTGTGTCGCGTTCGCGTGCCGACGTGTCACACCAGCCGATCTGTCACTGAGTTCTGTCTGTCACGGCAGATGGCGTGACAGGCTTGTGGATATCTGGCGCCGTGTCAACGTGACAGGTGCCGGTGGCGCGGACATGACATGGACGCGATCGTGGCAGGCAAACCGGCACTCATGCTCATGGATGGACACTGTTGTCGCAGGACGCTTCCGGCAGCGGCGCGACGGTCATGGCCGGCGGGCCGCCTACCGGCCTGTCTGAGTGGCGTGGTGGCAGCGCGCCGGGATGGCCAACGTTGGTGCGCACATGTCCCGTGACCAAGCCTGTGTCACTCGGCGTCCGTGTCACGTGTTCACGGACTGTCCCGGCCCTGCTCAGCGGCGCTGCCGGACACTTTGTCAACGATAAACGTTGATGACATGCGCGTCATCTCGGACGCCGGCCGGGCCGTAGTGACGGAAGTTCTGGCTACCTAGGGATCACGTTGCATACGCGATGGAATCGCCGGTCGTCGTTGAGTTGGCGCTGGTGTCACAGCCGTGTCCGAACATGTGACCGGCGCCCTGCCGGCAGTCCTGTCACGTGGCCGTGGCCATCCTCGCGCAGCGAATGTCAATCAACGGTTTCGATGACATGGCCTCGCGCGTCTGCGGGTGGGGCACCGGAACGGGCGTGTCGCAGGCTCGGACGCTGATCGGCGCCTGGTGTGGACACGGTGCCAAACGCGTGATCGTCGCAGTCGGACGCTCGGTCCTGACGATCTGGCACCTGCTGTCCGACCCCGAAGCCCGGTTCCGTGACCTCGGCAACGATCTCTACCTCACCCGAACCGATACCGAACGCCGCAAACGCAGCCACATCCACCAACTCGAAGCCCTCGGCTACCGCGTCACCCTCGACCTCGCCGCATAACCACCGCTACACCACGACCCATCCCACGCCGCTTCGCGACGCGGGATGCTGCCGCCTGTCTACGTACGGTTCGATTTTCGAGTTAGGGACCGCGGACGTGGCCGTCATGCGCCCCGGGTGCCAGCGGTGCTTGCCCTCACGGCGCTGGTCGAGACCCCATAGGCAACGAGCTGACTGCTGCCTGTCCGTTCTCAGCGAAGTTGCTCCGGGTGGAACGCGCTGAGCTGGGCGGAGCAGATTGATTGAGAAAGCCACTCGGCTGGATTCTCAATCAATCTGCTCCGCAGCCACGTTCTGCGGCGCGTCGCTCGGCCCGGCCGCGTTCGCCAGTGGGACCTGATCGCGAACCTCGTCCTCAGCATCGTCACTGGTAGAGCCGGGTTCACGCCCTCCTATCACGGTGGGAACGCGGCGAGCAGGTGAAAGAACCAGGGGTGGTCGGAGCAATTGAGAACGGAGCAGATTGCCTGAGAACGGACACCGCCGTCCGCTCGGCGTGGCGAGGCGCTGTGAGCGGTTGTGAGTTCGGCAGGCGTTCGCCAGAGCACACAAACGACGGTATGAGTGTGGGAGCGCCGATCTAGCAACCGATCGGCGGAACTGGCCCTGGCCCTGACCCCGGCCGCCTGCCCGGTGTCTGCGAGCAGCGGCTGCCCGACAACGTAATCCTCGCTGACGTGCTGCCGCGGGCCTCGCTCCTCATCTATGACCCCGACCGCCCGTACGACGAATCTGTCATCCCACCCGACCGGCTGATCCCTGGCCGGTCCGATGGTCCGGCCGAGGGGCAGGCCTCATCGTCCATCCGTGACCACGAGCGCGGCGGACCGCTTGGCGCTCAGGCGAAGATGAGCGTTGATCGAGGCCGCCATTGCGGGCGGGATGCCCCGACACCCTCAAAACGAGGTTTGTCAGCTCTAGCGAACGCCCCCCTGGTCTGACAGGCCTCTGACAGCGCAGCCGGTTGGCCTGACAGCCCTGGTCACGGGCCTACCCGCCCTTGCACGCCGAATCCACCTCTGGACGGACAGCACCGCTGACTGTCAGAGCTTTGCCGGCTGATCCCCGATCTTGATATGAGACATCAGCAGGGACGGGAAGGGCAGACACCTCGGCCGGCGGCATCCCCCCGCCAACCGGGGCGCATGCCGGCTGAGCTGCTCTGTCAGCCTTGCTAACGGTTGTGTGCGAGCGGTGTCAGAGTTTGTCAGACCAGGGGGGCGTTCGCCAGAGCTGACAAACCCCGTTTTGAGGGCGAGGAGGTTCCAGCGGCCGGTACAAGACCGAACCCAGACCGCCGCAGGCTCCGTCGGGCCCACAAGACCGGCGTCGGGCGACCCACCGCACCTGGGTGGCGATCTATAGCTGAATCGGCATCGATCGGTTCGCTACGAACGGCCGAACGGTGCCGACCTTCGCTCGGCTGTCCGGCGTCACGGCCGTGGAAGAAGGGTTGTGGGGGTTGCCGTTTGCTTCGGATCCGAACGGCAACGTTCACCGCCGTCACAGCGCAGGCCAGGGCCGCTGCGACGGATTCCGATCGACAGGCGACTGACACTGTCCGTGTCACCGAGAGTGGGCCATGGGGGCCGAATGAGGGAGGTTGGCATGTCGAACCAGGCTTTCGTGCGGCGTCTGCGGACCTCCGGTGGTCCGTCGCATGACCTGCTCGTCCTGCTCGACACCCACCGAGTGCTGACCACCAACCAGTTGGCTCGGGCCACCGACGCGCCGGTGCGCACGGTCCGGCACCGCCTGGACCGGCTGCGCACCGCCGGCCTCATCGACGCGGTCCGCCCCGGACGGGAATCCGGGTCCGCGCCACGGCACTGGTGGCTGCGCACCACCGGAGCGAGGCTCGTCTCGGGAACCGCCGCCGCGCCCGGCCGACAACGCCCATCCGGACTGCACGTCGCGCATGCCGCGACGATCGGCGACATGTGGCTCGCGGTCCGCGACCACGGCCCGGCCGCCGGACTCGCGCTGCGCAGGTGGTGGTCTGACCGGGCTGGCTGGCAGGCATGGGAAACCCGCTCGCCCGGCTGGGGCACCCGTACCCGCCGGCTGACCCCAGACGCCGCGCTGCTGGTCGACGTCGACCACGGCGGGGTCACCGGCACCGCCGCCGCGTTCGTCGAGGTCGACCTCGCCACCATGACCCAGGCCGTGCTCCGCGACAAAGTCACCCGCTACCTCGCCTACGCCGCCGACCGGGCCTGGCAGGACCGGTGGCCGCACTGCCCGCCGCTGCTGCTGCTCACCACCACCGACGCCCGCGCCGCCACGTTCCTCGCCGCCGCCAGCAAGCAACTCGCCGCCGCCCGCCGCGACCACCAGGCCGGCGGCGGGCAGGCATGGCGGGACATCGCCGACGCGAACAGCCTCGTGGTCGCCGCGTGCGGGCTCGTACGCGACCCCACCGCCGCCATCGGCGCCCCGGTATGGCTGCTGCCCGACCGGGCCGCCGCACGCGCCTCACTGCCGCAGCTCCTCGCCGGCCGCATCGCAGCCGAAGTCCGGGCGCAGCACCACTACGACCAGGCCGCCTCTGGGACCGACCGGCGGGATCGCATCGACCAACTCGGCGCCATCCGCGAGGCCGCCGACGAGGTCGCACGGCACCTGAATATCCCCGCCGTCGCGCACCTGCTCGCCCGCTGGTACCCGGCCACCCTGCCCGACCTGCACGACCAAAACCCGGAACTCGTCGACACGCTGCTGGCCTGGTGGGCCAACCGTGACGACCCGCACCTGACCCGCCAGGCCGGGACCGCTCTGCTCGACCGGCACACCGACGTCTGGACCGAGCAGGCCGAACAACTCCTCACCGCCGCCGACCGGCACGGCGACCACCTCCGACTACGCACCGCCGCTGCCACCCTCGCCAACGGAGGCCAACTCCTCGACAGTTGGATGCTCGACGAGCTGCGCCAATCACCGTCTCGATCCTGGGCTCAGGTCCAGGCAGCCGCGATCGAGGGCTACCAGACTGCCCGCGACGACGAGGTCACCGCCGTTCGCGCCCACCTGCCGTGGCGGGCCCGCCGCCACACCACCATCGACCAGCTCACCGTCGAGCACGACCGCGAGCACCTGCTCATCTGCGACACCTGCGCGATCACCTACCCCCGCCCCGACCCCCACGCTGAGCATTGGCGCGACGACGAAGCCTGCCCGCACTGCCACACCGGCACCCCACTGCCCTACGAGCGCCGCGACCAGGTCGCCACACTCGACCGACGGCTGACCGCCATCCGCGCTCACCTGTACGCCGTAAGCCCTGCCCCACCGCGAGGACCAGGCCGCCCGGCCGAATAGACCGCGTCGACGTAGACGGGCACCTGCAACCGCTCGGGCCGGCTCCAGCGCCGTCGCGCTGCGCCAGCTCCGCCTACCCACGATCACGAAAGAGGCGGACGAACTACGCGAGGCGGGCACGAACGTCCAGCGGCAAACCCCTGGCCGAACTCGGCTGCGAACTTGGCGCACCTATCACCGTATGGCCCGCTGGGAAGGCCCCCGATGGACGGTGCCGCTGTGGCTCCACCCCGCCGAACGCGCTCACCATCCGCACCAGTGTCTAACCGAGCAGACCCTGCAGGTGCCTGTAGTCGTCGCGAACCGTGACCACGCCATGCAGGCCGGTGTCGGCCCCGCAAGGCCGCTGTGGTGGCCACACGGCCACCAACAGTCTCCACACCCTGGCCAGCCTCGCCGTCGCGCCGCCATACCTGCGAGCCCGACGACGGGCCTGACGCGTTCGGCTGCCCTTCGGTTAGTGCCTTAAGCCCGAGCCGTCGCATGGCTGAACCCACGGCTGGCACCCACTCTCCCCGCCGGAGGAATCCGAAACGCCAAGACGCTTCGGTCCTCCTCCTAGAGACCGGCGGCAAACAACCGCATCCGGCGACCTTTCCTGCGAACCCCCTCGGTGTCGCGTCCACGCGGACGTCCGAGCACAGGGCCGACGACCCGCCACCGCAACCCCTTGATCCACCGTCGCGCAGCGTCGCGGCGGACGTGAACCCCACCCGCGCGACCGCACCGACGCGTCGCGCGGGCAACCAATCCACCGCTGCCGCCCATCGGCGGCACAACACCGGAGGTACCGGTCATGTTGACCCCCTACCACCCACAGTTCATCGTCCCGTCCACCCAACCGATCCCGGCGGAAATGGTCATCGCCGAAACTCAACGCCTGCGTCTTCGCGACCGGTGGGTCGTCGAGATGCTCGCCGAGCACCGCACTCTGACCACCGTCCAACTCACCGCACTTGGCTTCGCCACCGACACGGCGTCGGCCACCCGGCGTCTGAAGATCCTCGCCCGCCGCGGCTGGATCGACCGGCTCCTCAGCACCGCCGCCGACGACGCAGACCACACCCTGTGGTGCGCGGGCCCGCTTTGCACCCACCTCAGTTCACTCGGCAGCTACCAACGCGTCACGCCGGCGCAGGTCTACCGAGCCCGCGACCGGCTGTGCGAGGACCCGCGCCTGCCCGGCCTGCTCCATGCCAACGACTTCTTCATCGACCTGGCCACCCGCGCCCGTACCCAGCCCGGCACCGACCTGCGGACCTGGTGGTCACCACGCACCTGCCGACTCATCACGACACCGCGACGCGCCGCCTGGCACGGCGAGTACATCCACGCCAGCAACCGACACGCGTTCTGGTACGAACCCGACCCCGGAAGCATCCACACCAGCGCCCTCGCCAACCGCGTCCACCACTACCGGCAGCTGGCCGAACAAACCGGCCTGGCGACCCTGCTGTTCCACGCCGAGGACCCGCAACGGGAACAGCACCTGCGCTGGTACCTCGACCGCCGCAACGTGCGACACCTCACCGTCGTCACCAGCAACCCCGAACAAGGCCACCCCGCCGATCCGGTGTGGCAGCCCATCGGCGAAACCCACCGCCTCGCCCTGACCGACCTCCCCCACACTCCCGAGCAGTGGCCGCCCGACAACCTGATCTACGACATCAAGCCACGCGCCCCGCACCCCGTCTACGACCCCGACCGCCCCGGCGACGAATCCATCGCCGACGGCGAATACCACTACCCGTCGAACCACTGACCACCTGACCGCTCTCCCTCGGCCGGCCCAAACTGGGTCGGCCGAGGGCGGGTACCCCGAACACGTGGCGCGGCGACTCGCGGCGGACGACTTCGACCGACCAAGTCGGCACGGCCAAGCAATCCCGCCATGCCGTCCGACAAGTTCGCGCTCTCCAACGAGCACGCGACCGGCCGGCTATCGGCAGCGGTCGCTACATGCTCAGGCGACCCGGCCCGCGGCGCCCAGCGGTGTCTCCGTTGAGGTGGCGATCGCGCCGCGGTTGGGGAGCTTTCGGGCTCCAATCGGCACCAGTGATGGCGAGTCGGGGCTCATCGCGCTCGTGACGGCGTCCAAGGGACTACCTCAGAACCGCCAGTTCTTGTGCCTCGTCCGACGACCGAAGATCTGCTGCCAGGCGCACCTTCGCGCCGCCGACTGGGAAGTCGAAGAGACCGGACGACTTGATCTTTGGGAAAAGGTGAGCGTCGATCGTGTCCACCGTCCGTCCGGTAGTCCGTGCCGGACGACGTGACCGTCGACGAAAGGGACCTCATCATGCCTCGTGAACGCCTCAGCCTGCTCGCCGTGATCCCCGGCGATGTGATCGATGCACTCCTGTGGCGGCTCGCCCTCGACGTCACCGCCGCACACCAACCCGACAACCACGGCAACTGCCGCAACCTGCAGTGCGCCGGCCAACGCGGCATGTGCGCCGCCGCCCGCACCGCCCGCCGAGCCATGAACCTCGCCCGGCCAGCACGGCCAGCCACCACCCCGCCCACAACCCGGCGACCGCACCGGCGCGCGACCGTGGCCGCCTCCCGGCCGCTGCCGTTTCGTGGCTGGTTCACCACCTCGCCGGCACAACCAGCGGCTGACAGGCTCCCGCAGCGATCTCCTCAGCCATCCATGTCGGCACCGACGGCCGCCTAGGACGACACCCGACCTGACCGGCCAAGGGGACGGCAGCGATTGTCGTATCTAGGACTGGGCCGGTGTTTCTCAGCGCCTGGCCACCGGTATAGCTTCATCACCGATATATTGAGGCCATGGCCACACCTACGCCGCTACGGGAGCCCACCTTCCTCATCCTTACCGCCCTCGCGCGGGAGCCCATGCACGGCTACGGCATCATCAGCGACGTTGCCGCGCTCTCCGGCGGTCGGCTGGCGCTGCGACCCGGCACTCTCTACGGCGCGCTTGATCGCCTCAGCGACGAAGGGCTGGTCGAGCGGGACCACGAGGAGGTCGTCGAGGGACGGCTGCGCCGCTACTACCGGCTCACCGAAGTGGGCCGGTCCGTGCTCACCGCGGAGACCGAACGACTGCGCCGCAACGTCGAGGCCGCCAGTCAGCGGCTACGGATTCGGCCCGCAGGCATCCCCGCCGCCGGCGGCACCTCACGCGCCCCTATAAACCTCCCGGGGGCGGTCGGCCGCCCCACCCTTCGACCGACCGGAGGCCTGGCATGAACCAGCCCAACCCCGCGCCGGAGCAGGCCGGATCACCGCTGGAGTCCCGCTACCGGCGACTGCTGCGGGCCTACCCGGGTGACTACCAGGCCGAGCGAGGCGACGAGATCGTCGGAACGTACCTCGACACGGTCGGACCGGGGCGGCGCTGGCCCTCCCCGCACGACGCCCTCGACCTCCTCAGTGCCGGACTCCGGGAGCGACTGCGCGGGTACGGCGCCCTCGGGCTGGCCGCCGCCCTCCCACTGGCCGCGACCGCCGCGCTGAACACCCTCGTCGCACTGGCGGCCTTCCTGCTCCTCCAGGTCGAGCTGAACGACCCCCGCGTCACCGGGCTGGACCCGGCGGGTCCGTTCCAGACCATCGGCGCCGTCATCTGGCTGGGCTGGCTGGTCGTCGGCCTCACCGCGACGGCGCTGCCCGGGTCTTGGGCACGAACCGCCGCGGCCGGCGGCCTCCTGCTGACCGTCGCACTGCCACTCGTGGCCGCTCTCATCGGACAACCCCGACCGCCGCTGTCCGTGCTGCTCCCCGCCATCGCGCTTGGCCTCGCCACCCTCGCACTGCCCTCTCATTCCAGCTGGATCGCACGAGGCCTGCCGCTCCTCGCGGCCGGCTTCGGAACAGCCCTGTCCGCGGCTTTCAGCTCCGCCGAGAACGGCGGGAATTGGTTCGTCTCGTACAGCTCGACCCCGGAACTTCTGGCGATGGCCGGTGGGCTTCTGTTCGCCCTGGTCCTACTCGTCGGACTCGGCCGCGCCCTGCGCGCCGATGACACCGGACTCTGGGCGACGCTGCTCCTCACCACCCCCGCCGGTCTGTTCGGCACCGATCAACTCAGCCAGGCGATCTGGGGGACCAGCGGCGGCGGACACACCCCGGCGGGCCTCGTCGTCACCACTGGGTCAATGATTCTTCTCGCCAGCGCGGCGCTGCTCACAGTTGCCCTCGCGTGTCAGGCCGCACGACACCGGACCGTACGTCGACGACTGCTCGATAACGCCTGCCCGACCTGCGGACACCAGCCGGAGGCGGCAGCAGAGGCCTGACCATCCCGCAACCCCAGCTACCTCCGGAGGTAATCAGCGGTGTCGGCAGGACCTGACCTGTTCGGTCGGTCGTCTCCTCAGCACCCGAACTTGAGCCGGACCGCCCGCGCGACGGCGTCGAGGATCACCTGGCCGTCGACCTGCACCCGCGTCAATGTGGGGATAGGCGGGCGAGCCAGGGCTCAGGTCCGCGTCGTCTCCACTGCAGGCCGAGGGCCTTCGATCGCAGAGGATCGCCGGGTATGCCCTCAATGTGAGCTGTATCTGGACCTTCCGCCGACGTCGGTCGAGGCGCAATGGGTACTGGTAATCAGGGTGAGAGCTGGCTGGGGAGCCGGGTGGCCCTCTACCGAGATGCCGAGGTGACGACTGTGACGACCAGTGCCGATGGCGGCGGCTCCCCGCCGTCTCGGGATGGTTCTCAAGCCTGGGTCACCACAGCCCAGGGATCTCATTTGCGAGGACGGCGTACACGGGACACCGCACCCGAAATGGCGTTGCGCCGCGCCGTACACGCACTGGGTCTCCGATTTCGCCTGGGGCGAACCCTGTTCAACCGTTGCCGGCCGGACCTCGTGTTCCCCGGTCCGCGCGTCGCGGTGTTCGTGAACGGGTGCTTCTGGCACGGATGTCCGCAGCACGGACCCTCCCGATTCCGTGGTCCCAACGCCGAGAGGTGGAGGACGAAGATCGCCACGAACAGGGCCCGTGATCAGCGGGTCGACAACGAGTTGATCGAGGCCGGTTGGCGAGTGGTCAGGGTGTGGGAGTGCGAGGTGCGTCGAGGGGCTGAAGAGGCGGCGCATCGGGTTGTTGTCGAGGTGCGTGGCCCGTCGTGCGCGGACACCACCCCCGCGAGTCCGGTCGGACGGACGGCCGCCGGTCAGAACCTCGCCCCTGGGTGACTGGGCTGCCTTCTGCTTTCGGACGCTGCACACCTGTTCGACCTGCGGGTGGCAAGCCGGATGCGGCCCGGTTCGCTGTTCGTCACATCCACCGCGGTCCGCCCGGCTGGTCCCAGCCGAGCGCCCTGGTCGTACCCCTGTTCTAATCTGGCGCGCGTGTCGAGAGGAGGCGCCGTCATGCATCGGGAAGCTTTGATCCCCACTGCCGACGGCAGGCAAAGTTCACCAGAATCTCCTCCCAGTTCGCGCGTAGGCGAGCGCTCGACCGCCCTGCTTTCCGCCTCAGAGGTTGGCTTCTGGCACATCGCTGTGCGTCCCATGAGGTGGGTTGCGAAGGAGTGTGACATCCTGGTCCCCGTCGTCGTTTGTCGAACGGAGAAAGCGTCGTGAGCGTGCGAAACCTGTACAGCGTGGCGCCGTCTGCTGCGCGGTTGACCGACTCGCTGCGTGACATCGGTTACGACTTCCCGACCGCAGTGGCCGACGTGGTGGACAACAGCGTTGCCGCGGGCGCGAGTAAGGTCGAGATCGACGTCGTTTTCGACGGGTCCGACTCGTGGGTGATGATCGCCGACGACGGCGAGGGTATGAGCGCCAACGGTCTGTTGGAGGCGATGCGTTACGGCAGCCGACGCGACTACGGTCGCGGTGATCTCGGCCGCTACGGACTGGGGTTGAAGACTGCCTCTCTGTCTCAGTGCCGGTCCTTGACGGTGGTCAGCCGCAGGAGGGCGGCCACGGCCCGCACCGTGTCGCGAATGATCGATCTCGACCTCATCGCCGAGGTGGACGACTGGGTCGTCGCCGAACCGGAAGACGACGATCAGGTCAAGCGAGCCCGCGAGACGGTGGCGGACACCGGGGGGACCGTGGTGCTCTGGCGCGGACTCGACCGTGTCCTGCCGGAGCGTAAGCCGGAAGGCGGCTGGGCGCGTCGCCGGTTGGAGGCGCTGGCAGCTAAGACCGCAGACCACCTGGGTACGGTTTTCCACCGTTTCCTTGAGGGTCAGGTTGGCGATGGTCTCGTAATCACGATCAATGGCGAGAAGGTCCGGCCGTGGAACCCGTTCGCTCCGGACGAGCCTGCCCGCGAGGTGCTTTCTCCGCTGCGCTTCGAGGTCACAGTCGGTGAGGCCACCGGCACGGTGGCACTGCAGCGGTATGTCCTGCCGTCCCGCGATCAGTTCACGTCCCAGTCGGAGTTCGAGCGGCTGTCAGGCCCGCTGAACTGGAACCGTCAGCAGGGCCTTTACATCTACCGCGCCCAGCGGTTGGTCCAGTGGGGTGGCTGGAACGGGATGCGGGGCATCGACGAGCACACGAAGCTGGCGCGGGTGGCGCTGGACTTCGACACGGACCTTGACGTCGTGTTCAACATCAACGTGGCGAAGATCAGGGTGGCGATGCCGCCGCAGCTGCGTCAGTTGATTGAGCGTCCCGTTCACGAGCTGTGTATGCGTGCGGATGACGCCTACCGCAAGAACTCGCGCAGTGCCGCCGAGGGCTCGAAGGTAAACCCCGAGCAATTGGCCGCCTTGTCTCGCGGTGAGGCGTCTGGGGCGGCGCCGCCCATGCCGGTTGTCGGGTTGGCGCTGCGCGCCGCAGCAATGCGTGCTGGCGAGTACGCGGCCCTGCAGCGTATCGGGGAGATGTTGCGGGCTGAAGCCCCTGACGTCGCCGCCGCGCTCGGCTTCAGGGACTGACCACCGGCTGCCGTTCGGTCCGACTACCCCGTTTGGCAGCCTCGCTGCATGCTTCGTTCAGCGGGCAGCGGGGACAGGCGGGGTCGGTGGGACGGCAGACGGAGGTAGCCAGCTCGATCAGGCCTAGATGCGCCCGCCGTGCGTTCTTGTCATCGCCGATCATTCGGGCGACGGCGAGACGCCCCGCGGTCATCCTGTGGCTGCGTTCGACGTGCTCGCCGGTGAAGCGGGCGGCGACGCGGTGGGTGCCCTTGGTGATGAGCACGGGTTCCTCCGCGTCGTCCTCGTCGCGGGTCGGGATTGCGAGAACGGCGAGGTCGATTACCGAGGCGTCGACCCCGCGGAGGCTTTGGATCTTATCGTCGTCGAGCAGGTCCGGTTGCGACGCGAGCGTGCGGGCAAGTTCGAGCAGCCGCTCGGCGCGGTGCTCGCGATTAATCCACCGGCCGATCTCGACGAGTTCGTCGCCGGCGTCGATGGTGTCCTGCGGCTGCTCCCATCGTTCGAGCAGTGACCAGAGGATTCGGACCTGCTCGGGTGCCGCCCGGTCGAGGAGCATCTCGGCAGAGATGACCTGCCACCGCGTCCGGGCACGCAGCCATGGGAGGGTCGGCTCGCCGAGGTCGTCGAACCAGGTGGTGAGGGCCTGGGCTATGTCGCGGCTGCGGTAGGGGACTGGCCTCAGGGCGTCGACCGCTGTCATCACGGCGCGTCCAAGCTGGGTGCCGAGCGCCGGGGGTACGGCGTTGCCGATCTGCCGGAACGCCGCCGACGGTGGGCCGGCGAAGCGGAACCGGTCGGGGAAGGTCTGCAGCCGCGCGGCCTCACGCACGGTCAGCGTGCGGTCCTGCCGGGGATGGATGTACCAGTAGCCATCCTTGGCGATGTGCGCGGTGATGGTGCGGGAGTAGGTGTCCTCGCTCAGGCGCTTGTACTTGTCGTCAAAGATGTCGTCGCGGTAGCGCTTGACGTCGTCCGGCAGGTCCGAGTACCGGGTGCCGGCGTCCATCATGTCGAAGGCGCGCAGGTCGTCCTCGCGTACCGGTCGGGTGATGTGGTCAAAGATCTTGCCCGCGTCCGACGGTGCGACACCCCTGCGCATGTGCCTCTGGAAGGCAAACACCGGACCGGTGTAATCCGTCCAGCCGTCCGCCCCGCCCTCGGGCCTCCAACCGCCCTCGACCTCGGGTAGGTCGCTGATCGCGTTCCATACCGACACCCGGTCCGGTACCTCCTCCGGCCAGTCGAAGGCGATCCCGTCTCGTAGTGCGACCAAGATCAGCCGCTGGCGGAACTGAGGTACGCCGTAGCGCAGGGTGTCGACGACTCTTTCTTCGACCGCGTAACCGATGGACTCCAACTCGTGAACCATGGTGCGGAGGATGAACATCTCCCGGTCGAGTGCCATGTCGGGGACGTTCTCCATGATCACGGCGGCCGGTCTGGCCAGCTGGATCACTTCGAGGAACGAACGCCAGAGGTCCCGGCGTTCGTCGTGGGCCGGCCGAAGACCATGGCGGACCTGGTGACGGATCAGCGAGCGGCCCGCCCGGGAGAAGGGCTGACACGGCGGACCACCGGCAAGCAGCTCGATCCCCGCCTCCCTGACCAAGGCGGCGATCCGTCTGACATTGCCGGACTCCCCGAGGTCGCAGTCGAGGGTGAGGCCCGGGTTGTGGTGTCGGTGCGTCTCGACGGACTCGAGGTCGCGGTCGGCCGACAGGACCACACGGAACCCAGCTTCGGTGAGACCCAGACTCAGTCCACCGGCACCACAGAACAGGTCCGCGGCCAGCCGCTCGCCGCGATCACGGCACGCCGCCGCGAAGCGGAGGAACTCGTCGTCGTCCTTGCATGCCTGATGGTGTGGAGCCAGGCGCACGAAAGGGCCACGTACGAGCTTGACGCCGTAGCCTGCCCGAGGTCGTTCGACGGCATCGTCCGTCACCCGTGTCACCTCCCGATCGGTCAGAATGCACTGCGCAGGTTACCTCTGCGGTCTGACGCCGCGCGTCCGGCCGCTCCGCGTTGTCGCCACGGGCTCGCCGAACCTGACGAGGTCGCACGAGAATCCTCGGCCTCCGATCGCTCCAGAGGTGGTTGGTTCGGCCGACCCCCAACAGGACCGTTGCGGTGACCGTGCCTCGGCCCAGTGGGTCTTGTCGGTCCTGTCCTTATCGTGGAGAGTTGGTGCCATCAGCGACCGAGTCGGCGCGTACTGTCACCGCACGTGCCGAACGATCCTCCGGAGAACTGCATGCCCCTCACGAGTCCGCCCGGGACGTGTGGCCCGCTGCGCTGTGCCTGCGTCCTGCGGCACAGGGGCCCGCGTGGCTGAACCGGACGTCGGTGCCTACGCGCACGGCCTCATCGAGGACGTCAGGGCCCAGGCTGAAATCGAGGGCTGCGACCTTCATGAGGCCTTCACCCAGCTGATGCTCGACCAGCTGACGGCCGACGGGCACACCGAAGATGCCGTGGCTGTGCACTTCAAAGACCACGGAGTCGAGGTCAGCGGTTACGGTGCCGCGTCCGACGACCGGTCGTTGGACCTGTTCCTCACCTACTACAGTCCCCGCGCCGACGACGACCACAAAATCGGGCGTGCCGACGTCGAGGCGGCGTTCCGGCGTATGGAAAACTTCCTGTCTCGCTGCGTGCGGGGCAGCATGGCAAGGCGGGACCGGTCCTCCGAGGTGGCCGGAATGTGTGAAGCCGTCGCGGAGAAGTTCGGCAGAGTCGAGTCAGTCCGTCTGGTGCTGGTCACCAACGCACGCAGCGTCGCGCGCGACGGCGTTCCGCCGATGTTGTTCGAGGGGCGGCACGTCACCCGGGAGTTGTGGGACCTGCGCCGGCTGGCGAACTGGTCAGCATCCGGGAACAAAGCCGAACCAATCGTGGCGGAGTTTCCCGCAGGTCTGCCCTGCCTGGCCACCCCGCGCACGGACGAGGACTACTCGGTCCTCCTCGCCATCGTGCCGGCCCGCGGCCTCGCCGACCTGTACTCGACACACGGAGCCAGGCTCCTGGAGCTGAACGTCCGCTCGTTCCTGCAAGTGCGTGGGGCGGTCAACCGAGGCATCCTCGACACCCTCAGAGGCAACCCGGAGCGGTTTCTCGCCTACAACAACGGCATCGCGGCCACCGCGTCGAGGGTGGACTTCGAGGATGCCCCGTCAGGGCAGCGGGTCATCCGTCGCATCCACAATCTTCAGATCGTCAACGGCGGGCAAACCACCGCGACCATCCACCACGCCCACCGCAACAAGGTGGACGTCGACGTGGCGTACGTGCAGATGAAGCTGACGGTCGTGTCACCGGACCGCCTCGACGACATCGTTCCGCAGATCTCGGCCTACTCGAACACCCAGAATCGTGTCACCGCCTCGGATCTGAAGGCGAACAGCGCGTTCCACGTGGATGTCGAGCGCATCATGCGGACCTTGTGGGCGCCGCCCAGTGCCTCACATCCCCACGACACCCACTGGTTCTACGAGCGTGCCCGAAGCCAGTACGCCAATGCCCTGACCCGTGAGGGCACGCCTGCCCGGCAGAAGGTGTTCAAGGCAGCCAACCCGCCCGCCCAGAAGTTCACCAAGTCGGACCTCGCCAAATTCGAACATTCCTGGGCCAAGGAGCCACACCTGGTCAGCCTGGGTGCGGAGAAGAACTTCACTCTGTTCTCGCAGGGCCTCGAAGAGCAGCCCCCCGCGGTGGACAAGCAGTACTGCCGACACCTGGTCGCCAAGGCGATCCTCTTCCGCAAGGTCGACAAGCTCGTCGCCAGGCAGAACTTCGGCGGCTACAAGGCAAACATCGTCACCTACACCGTCGCGAAACTGGTCCAGGGGACGGGTGAAAGAGTCGACCTGGACCGCATCTGGCGGACGCAGGACCTCACGCCTGCCCTGCAGGACGCCGTCACCGACCTCTCCCTGCTCGTGCACAAGGTCATCACGTCACCGCCCGAGGGTCGCACCAACGTCGGTGAGTGGACCAAGAGGCCGGAGTGCTGGACCGCCGTACAGGATCTCGACTGGACCACGCCGGCGCCGCTCGCGGCGGAACTCGTCGATATCGACACCTACGGCCCCGACATGGACCTGATCAGGGGCACCACCGCGACCGACTGGGCTGACCTCGCCGCCTGGGGCGCCGAAACAGGGCACCTCGACGCCGAGCACCGCGGATCCGCAGCAGAGATCGGCCAAGCCATTGACCAGGGGTGGGACCCCGCCGGCAAGCACGTAGGCACCGCTTTGGAGGCCATGCGTCGCGGCCGACGTAACGGGTTTCGTCCAGTCAGCGGATTCTGAATGTTTCGCCGGCACCACCGGTCAATGAATCGGGAGCGGTAGATGTCCGTCTGGTTCCAGGAGGTTCCCACCGAGGGATCGGTGGAGCTGCCACCCGATCCAAGAGCCTTGGACGCCCTCGGTCGTAACCACTCGCTGGAGACCGCCCTGGCCGACCTGGTGGACAACTCCATCGACGCCGGCGCGACCGACATCCTCGTCCGGTTCGTCCAACGCAACGCCCGCCTGGTCGGCCTCTACGTCGTCGACAACGGTCGCGGCATCGCACCCGAGAGCATCGACGACGCGATGACCATCGGCGGCCAACGCCGCTACACGGAAGAGGACCTCGGCCACTTCGGCCTCGGGTTGAAGGCGGCATCGTTCAGTCAGGCAGCCAGTCTCAGCGTGCTCTCGCGTGCCGCCGGGTCGGAACCGGTCGGACGACGCTGGCAGCTCGACGCCGGTCGTCAGACCTTCGACTGTGACATTGTTCCGGAGGCGTTCGCCGCCGCCGAAATTGACCGCGACTGGCAGCTCCCAACCGGCCCGTCGGGCACGGTCGTACGGTGGGACAGCGTCAATGGTTTCCCCTCGACGGACGACCCGGAGCAGGTCGACGAGTTCCTGAGTCGCACGATCTCACATCTGCAGGGGCATCTCGGCCTGACCTTCCACCGCATCCTCGTCGACCGCGGCGTGCGGATCGTCATCGACGTGGAGGACGCCGACCTCGGCGCCGGCGTACGTCACCCGGTCGCGCCGATCGACCCCTTCGCCTACCCCGAGACCCTGCCCGGCTGGCCGAAACAGCTCAGGGCACCGATCGATGGGGCGAAGGTTGTCCTTGACTGCCACATCTGGTCGCGCCGCTCCAACACGCCCGAGTACCGACTCCCCGGCGGGGCAGAGACGCGCCAGGGACTCTACTTCTACCGCCGGGGTCGGCTCCTGCACGCCGGAGGGTGGGAGGGCATTCACGCGCCCGACACCCGACTCCAACTCGCCCGCGTCCGAATCGATATCGACGGCGACACCGCGGGGATGTTCGTCATGAATCCCGAGAAGTCTCGGGTATCTGCCGGACCCCGCTTCGCCCCCGCTGTCGTTACCGCCCAGGCCGACGACGGAACCACGATCACCGACTACCTCCAGGCGGCCGAGGCGGCGTGGGCCACCGCGAACCGCCGCAGGACCGCGCGACGCAGTGCCGCAATACCGCCCGGCAAGGGTTTCCACCCCAGGGTCGCCCGCGAGATCCGCGACGAGCTGCCCCTGTTGCACGAGGACCCCGTCAACATCCAGTGGAAGCGGTTCAACACAGACGCGTTCCTCGAGTTCGACCGCGAGACCAGGACGCTGTGGCTCAACCGGTCATACCGGCAGGCGCTGCTCGGCGGACGCCGCGGCGGCAGCAACGATCTACCGGTGCTGAAGGCCGTGCTGTTCCTTCTCGCCGGAAACGTCTTCGAGGGCTCACACTTCGGTGCGCGCGACAAGGACAACATCGACCTCTGGCAGGAGATCCTGACAGCGGCCGCAAAGGCGGAGAAGTCGACCTTCGAGGCCCGCCAGTGACCAGCGCAGCAGACCGCCACCTCAGCACCGACAGCTTCAACGCCTACCTGCGCACCCGGGCCCCGATCGACCATCCCATCCCCGGATCGCCGCGGATCGTGCTCTTCGTCGACCCTCACACCTCCCGCATTGGGCTACGCGGACCTGCAAAGCCCCACGAGGTTCCACCAGCCGGGCTCGAACACCTCACCGCGCACACCGTCCACCACGACGGACAACGCATGATCGAGATCGCCGTCACCGACCCGCGGCTGTTCGTTGACGCCTACCCGCTGCTGTGCGCTGTCGCCGATCGAGTCCAGCTAGACCAGCAGACCTTGACCGCTGCGCTCGCGGAGACCCTGCGTCGCTTGGGCCACCTCCTGCAGACGGAGGATGTCCTGTCGCAGGAGAGGGAGACCGGACTCGTCGGAGAACTGCTGTTCCTCGCAGGCCTCGTGCACGCCGTCGGACCGGACGCCGCGCTGACGGCATGGCGCGGTGGACAGGCCGAGGAACACGACTTCGGGCTGGACGAGCACGACGTCGAGGTCAAGACCACGACGTCTGAGCGACGAGCGCACTGGATCTCCTCGCTGACCCAGATGGTCGCGACCGGCGACCGGCCGCTCTGGTTGGTGTCCCTGCAGATCACCGCAGCAGGCAGCGGTGGTTGCTCCCTTCCGGAACTCATCAACAAAGTCCGCGTCCTCCTGCCCACCACGAGCCGGCACACCGGATTTGACGGCCTGTTGCAAGCCTCGGGCTGGCGTGACCGGTACACGGCCACCTGCCAGCGTCGTTGGCGACTACGAACCCCTCCTCAGGCATTCGCGGTCACCGAAGCGTTTCCCCGCCTGACGCCGAGGCTTCTGGCGCGGGCCGGTGTCGACGGCACCCGCGTAACCGACGTCCGCTACAGGCTGGACCTGACCGGGCTCAGCGGCGACGAGACGCCGCAAATCCTGACCGACGCACTCGCGAGGGGACAACAGGAACTGCCATGAGCGACATCGTCACCACCGCATACAGCGCGGCGCTCGCCGCCATGCAACGCACGGGCCCCAAGCGGCTGCACGCCCTGGCCGCCATGCTGGGCGCTGATGCCCCCGACATCGTCGACGGCTCCGCGTTTCTGACCCACCTACGCGACGCCGGCCCCGAGGATGCCCTACGCCAACAGATCGCGCACACCCTGGCCGGGTGGGACCACGAGCAGAGCAGCGCCCCCTGGACAGAAGGCACCAGCCACAACACCACCGAACGGCGCGCGGCGGTGATCGCCGCGCTCGCCGTCGACGACCCGACGGCGGACCTGATCGCCGACCTGTTCCCCTACGCCGTCGCAGACGGGGTCATCGTCATCGCCGACGACTGGGAGGAGTGGCGCACCCCGCAACGCCGCACCGAGCGCACCTTCTACTGGGCGCACTACCACCGTTACCTGCTCGACAAGTGGCGCAACCCCGACGCCGTCGCTGACCTCGACAGGGCCACCGAGGAGGTCGTCCGGCGTCTGTCCGACCCAACTCGACCCGTTGCGTACCAGGCCAAGGGTTTGGTCGTTGGATACGTCCAGAGCGGCAAGACAGCCAACTTCACCGGCGTCGTGGCCAAGGCCGTTGACGCCGGCTACCGACTCGTTATCGTCCTCACGGGCACCACGAACATGCTGCGCGCACAGACCCAGCGGCGTCTCGACATCGAACTGTGCGGTCGGGAGAACATCGAACGGGAGATCTCCTCCCACGACCAGAAGGCCCACGAGTACCAGAACGACCCCGACTGGAAGGGCGACCGCTTCGTCCGCCACGGAGGACGGCCCTCAGACGCCGGATACCCCGACATCCACCGCCTGAGCAACCACGCCGGCGACTACAGGCGGCTCAAGATGGGGTTCTCCGCCCTCGAGTTCAGGGGACGCGAGCGTAACCGGAAGTTTTTTGACCCAGCGAATCTTCACACCAGCGACGCCCGTCTCGTTGTCGCCAAGAAGAACGCCTCAGTTCTCGAAGCTCTGGTGGCGGACCTGGGTCGCATCAGTGAGCGTCTCGGCGAGGTGCCCGTCCTCATCATCGACGACGAGTCTGACCAGGCGTCGGTCAACACCGTCAGCCCGAAGAAGTGGAAGGAGGACAGCAAGAAGCGCACCGCGATCAACCGGCTCATCGGGCAACTGCTGCGAATGATGCCCCGCGCCCAGTACGTCGGCTACACCGCCACCCCGTACGCCAACGTGTTCATCGACCCCTCCGACGTCGAGGACATCTTCCCCCGCGACTTCCTCATCTCCCTGCCGCGACCCGCCGGCTACATGGGCGCAGAGGACTTCCACGACTTCGACGCCGAACTACCCCTCGAACAGCGTCCCCTCGAAACGTCGAAGGAACGGGCCCACGTCCGGTACCTCCACGACGAACCCGACGACGGCGAACTGCGTCGCGCCGTGGACATGTTCGTCCTCACCGGTGCCCTCAAGTTGTATCGACAACGGCACGGTACGTCCTACCGGCACCACACCATGCTCGTTCACGAGGCCATGGGCAAAGACTCCCACCGACAGACCGCCGAGCTCATCGGGCAGCTGTGGAACACCGGCGGCTACTACCGGCCCAACGGCCTAACCCGGCTCCGTGACCTCTACCACGACGACGTGCTGCCGGTGTCCCGCGCGCAGGCACCCACGCTGCTCACACCGGGCAACTTCGACGACCTACGCGACGACATCGGCGAGGCGCTGAGACTCATGAGCCCCGCCGACCGCAATGGAAGCCCGGTCATCGTTGTGAACAGCGACACTGACCTTGAGAGGCAGCAGGAGAGCCTTGACTTTGACCAGCGGGAGATCTGGCGCATCCTCGTCGGTGGCAACAAGCTAGCTCGCGGTTTCACTGTCGAAGGGCTCACCGTCACCTATTACCGGCGCGCCACAGCTCAGGTCGACACCCTCATGCAGATGGGCCGCTGGTTCGGCTTTCGTCCCGGCTACCGAGACCTGGTCCGCCTTTACACCACCCCGGACCTGCACGACATGTTCGAGGCCGCCTGCCGCGACGAGGACTTCCTCAGGCGAGAACTGCGCCAGTACGCGGACCCCGCTGACGGTACGCCGCAGCTGACCCCTCGACAGATCCCACCCCTGATCGCCCAACACCGCCCGGACCTACGACCCACAGGTCGCAACAAGATGTGGAACGCCAAGCTCGTCATGAAGAGCTCACCAGGCAAGGCCATGGAACCCGTGGCCTTCCCGTCGTCCGCGGCGAAGATGAAGCACAACCTCGAACAGTGGAGACCGCTGCTCGCTGCCGCAACCCAACGGACCGTCAGATTCGCAGTGCCGGGCGCCAAGACCACCTACGAGGCGGGGGCGGCATTCATCAGTCACGCGGCGCTCCTGACCGTGCTCGGCAACCTCAAGTGGCTGGCCGACGACACCTTTCAACCCGAACTCGCGTGGCTACGCCAACTGCGCCCCGACCAACTCGCGCGGTGGGTCGTACTCCTGCCCCAGCAGACGAGGTCCACCACTCGGCGCGTCGTCGCCGGGCAAGGCCCTTTCAGCGTCTTCGAACGCCAACGCACCTCGTCCGGTGCTTCGTTCCGAGTCTTCAGCGAAGAACGACACCGCAACGCAGCTATGAGGATCGCCGGTGTCGAGACGCCGATCCCGGACTCCGAGGCCGACGCTCTCAGGGGCGGAGCCACCGGCGCGATCATCCTCTACCCGACTGTCGAGAAGAGCACCCTCTCCGGGAGCGAGGGCCAAGCCATCGAAGGCGAAAAGATAACGATCGGGTTCCACCTGGTAACTCCCTTCACCACGGTGCCGGCCGGTGGCAAGTTGATGCAATGGGTGACGGTGGACAAGACGAACCCGTACGCGTTGGTTGTAGATGCGCCATGAGATCTACTGAGACGCTCTCGGCGGGGCCACCGTTGCGGACACCCACGAGGTGAGGTCGGACGCGACAGTCGCATCATGACCGACCGCACCTTGACCAACGACAAGATCACCGTCGAGTGGATACCGCGGTCGAGGAGATCCTCGGCCGCGACGGGTGTCGTCGTCGGCGTGCGCGTCCGAGATGCCCACACCGGCGACGAGCGGGTCCTCGACGACAATTGAGTGTTCGTCGCCATCGGGCACGACCCTCGCAGCGAACTCTTCCGTGGCCAGGCCGACCTCGACCCCGACGGCTACGTCACCGTCCGGGCCCCCAGCACCCGCACCGAACTGCCCGGAGTCTTCGCCGCCGGAGACCTCGTCGATCACACCTACCGCCAAGCAATCACCGCCGCCGGCACCGGCTGCACCGACGCCCTCGACGCCGAGCGCTACGTCGCACCCTGTCCTGACTCCCTTACCCGTCGCTGTCCCAGAGCTAGCCGGACGCCGGTCAGCCCCGGCAGCCGACCGGGTTCCCGGTGATGACGGCCGCCAGTGTGAGCAGCCACACACCGTGCTATCAGCATCCTCGCCGATGACCCACCGTAGCGGCACCGGAGTCCGGGATCTTGCTTGAGGCCCGGCCCCTGCTCGGCCACCATGCCGTCGGGTAGCCCGACGTGGATGTCCCCCGAGATCTCGCGCAGCGCCAGGCGGTGCCGGCGGTGGAGCCCAGTCCGTTCGAAGGTCTGCCGGTCGCCGTTGCTCATGAACAGCCACTGCCCGGTGGGTCGGTGGCTACAGGGTGCAGAGGCGAGCCGCGATCACATCGACCTCGCGGGTTGCCGGTGCGAGATCGACGTCGTTGGTTTGCAGGTGCAGGTTGATCACGTCGAAGCCGTCTCCGGACAGGGCGGCGCGGGCGCCTTGGGCGGCTCCGAGGCATGCGGTGATGACGCCGACGAACGCGGCGCCGACGGCGGTCCTCGCAAGTTGGACGGATCCGCAGGGATCGTGGCGCTCAAGGGCGGCGAGGGCGGCCGTGGGAGCGCGTCGAGGCTGCGAAACGCCCTCCTTCCAGCCGCGGACCTGGTCGCTGGGGACCTGAGCGGGGAATCGGCGCAGGAGCAGGGCGTTGAAGTCGGCCGGTCCGACGCCGAGTCCGGCGTCGATGGCGAGCTTCCAGCCGACTCCGGAGATGAGCCTGCGAGGGTCGAGGCTGTCGACGCCGAGCAGCGCGACATGGTGGTCCTCGGCCAGCACACGGCTGGTGTGATCGAGCCGTCGGTCGAGGACGACGACGTCGTAACCGGCCCGCTCGAGGACTGCCGCGGCCAGACGGGTCTTGCGGACCGGCTCCGGCTTTACTGGGGTGAGGAGCCCGGTGCTGTGGTTGGCGTCCACGACGCGCTGGGTGTCCTGCAGGACCACCTCGACCCGGGACGGGTCGAGGTAGGTGAGCCAGGACATCACCCAGGCGTAGGCCTGGCCGACGTGACCGAGGCCGACGATCCACCAGGCTGCCGGTGCGTGGGTCATCTCGGGCCCGTCGGCGCTGGTCCCCGGCTGCCAGAGGTTGACGGTGATGGTGCGCCAGCCGGCGTCGCTGCCCGGGCGGTTGCGGAGCGCGCCGAAGGCCTCGTGCACACCGAGGGCCCCGGCGGCGATCGCGGCCAGCACGGTCCCCTCGACGGCGTGGTCAGTCCCCGTGTCGGCCGGGTGGACGTGAGCGGTCCAGCCGCTCCATCTGGCCCGGAGCCGGGCGCCGCCGTCGCCTGCCGGCAGCGTAGCGTCGCCGAGATAGAGGACCGGCCAGGCCGTCGGCACGTCGGTCAGGTCATCGGCGTACCGGGCGCCTTCCCAGTCGATCATCTGCACGGTGGTGTGCCCTCGGTGAGGCCCCGCGGTCAGTGGCGCATTGCCGTCGGTGATCACGATGACCTGGCCGAACGCGCGGACCGCCGTCGCGACGGCCGTGCACAGCGCGGCCTGGCCGCGAATGTCTGCGGCCACGCTGTCCGCGACGATGACCATTCCCGTGGTGGCGTGCGCGTCGAGCACGGCGTCGACGGTCGCCCGGGTTCCCTCGTGCACTGCCAGCAGGGCGGTGCGGTTGAAGGTGTCGGTGATCGAGATGGTCATGGTGTCTCCTGAAGTTGCCGACGGCGGAAGCGGGACAGCAGCCGGCGCCACCACGGTGTGCGTTCAGCGGCCAGGCGCCATTCGGGCACGAGCAGGAGCTCGGCGGCTTGTTCTGCGTAGAAGGAGACCCAGTTGCCGCTCACCCGCAGGTGGACCCCGAGCTGGGACACGTCGGTGACATCGGCTGCGAAGTGCGGAGCGATCAGCGCGACGTGGCCGTCCCGGGCGACCATGGGGTGCGCGGCGTCGATTCCGCTCTGCTGAACGCGGTGGGCCGGGTGGGTGTGGATGTCGCCGACCACGCGTAGCCCGTCTCGGCGGCAGAGGTCCTGCAGCGCGGTGTAGCCGGCGGCGTGGAAGTCGATCCGGCCGGTGAGGCAGTCCGGATCGAGATCGTCGTAGAACGCGATCGCGGTGACCGGCTGGGGCAGCTCGTTGTCCGGGTGGGCCCGGTCGGTGAGCAGGAACGCGCCGCTCTCGCGGTGCCCCTGCCCCCGCTCGGCGAGCCCGGCGAGCAGGACGTCGAACGTGCCAGGTTCGATCGTCAGACGGCCGGTCACCTGCCAACTCCGTCCTGGGGCGTCGTCGCGCAGGCCAGCTCCCGGTGCAGCTCGCGCAGGTAAAAGCCGATCGTGCGGGTCGCGTCCCAGGACCGCTCCGGGCGCTCGGTGGCCCAGTTCGAGTGACTCGTGATCCCAGCTCGGTCGCAAGCCAGGTACGGCGCGTTGTTGTTCGTGGGCGACCACTCCGGGCGAAAGATCTCCGGGTTGCGGCCGGAGACCGGCCACTCGGCCATGGGAAGCGGCGTGTCCGTGTCGATGTTCCAGGGCTGCCCCGCGGGCGCCTGGAGCGGGTAGTCCTGGACGTCGAGCCGCATGCCCAGCTCCGCGTCCTCGCCGACCGTGATGGCCACCGTCAGGAACGGCCAGGTGAGGTCGACGACGCGCCAGGATCCGGCGTCGACACCGGCCTCGATGTCGGCGGCCTGCAGGTGCCGGCGCAGACGTCGCAGGTTCGGGTCGACGCCGGGCTTGAGCGCTGCCGTCATCCCTGCGGCCGGACCGTGTGGACCAGGTCGACCGTGGCGCTGCAGGTTCGCTTCGGGACGATCGTGGTGACCGGCGCGTTCAGGTCGAGGTCCTCGGTGCCGCCCGGGACCCGCAGCACCAGGTCGGCGGCGTCGGCCGCGCTGACCTGCAACACCTCGATGGCCCGCTTGCGGACGCGGCGCAGCCGGGTGGAGGGGTGGACCTTTACCACCTTGTCGACTCCGGCGTAGCCGACGGTCACCGCGATCTCGCGGCAGGTCGTCTTGGCCAGGTGCCCCGGCCGGCCCGCCAGGGCGCCCTCGACGGTCGCCGTCACGTCCAGCTCGGACTCGTCATCGACCAGGAACACCTTCTCGTTCTCCTCCAGACCGAGAAGGTTGCTGAGGCGGAGGTCCGGCTTGACCTCCTGGGTCTGAGCAGCTCCGGCACCGGCGGCGTACACGTGAACACGCATGGCAACTCCTTACTGACTGTGCGGATATGGTCGAGTCGGTAAAGCCCGACTCGTCTGGAAGCGAGGATACTGGAGATGAAAGTCGCGCACAAGGTAAAGATTTATGCCAGGATTCAAGGGTGCGTCCGACCCGCGCTAGTCACCGGCCGCGGGATATATTCAGGCGGTGCATCTGACGGTGGCCGACCCCGACCTCTCGCAGGCCCTCTGCGTCCACGCTCTACTCGTGGAGACCTGGCGGGACGCAACCCGCGAGGTCATGACGTTGCTGCAGGTCCTGCACACGGCGGCGCCGACGTTGGCCGATGTCCTCGCGCTCGGCCTGATCGCGTTGGCGGCCTCTCCGGCGACCCGGTCGGCGCTGGTCCTGAGGTACCGCCGGGTGAGCCTCGTCGCGCGAGGTCTGCGTGAGGACGGCAGCGAGGTGCACGCCGCGCACAACCACCCGCAGGAGGTCGTCCGCCTAGAGGTCCAGGAGATCCACGTGGCCGCGCTCGTGAAGGCCGCCCGATGAGTGGCGCCATGGAGTTCGCCCCCGACTGGTGTATGCACCCGGGTGAGCTGTTGGCCGACGTGCTCGACGAGCGGGGCCTACGCCAGTCCGAGCTCGCGGAACGCACCGGCCTGTCCGCCAAGCACATCAACCAGATCATCAAGAAGTCGATCGGGATCAGCCCGGACGTCGCCATCCTTCTCGAGCGAGCGCTCAGCACGCCCGCCGACTTCTGGATCCGGGCGGAGGCCGAGTACCAGGAGTACGAGAGCCGCCAAAAGGCTGCTGCCGCACTCGACTCCTACCGCGACTGGGCCGCCAAGTTCGACCGCCCAGCCCTGGAGCGGCACGGCATCCTCAAGCCGGCCGACTCGGACACCACGATGGTGGACAAGCTTCTCAAGTTCTTCCAGGTCGCCACGCCCGCCGCGTTCGAACGGACCTGGGTGCGCCCGTCCGTCTCGTTCCGGCGCAGTCAGGCGTTCACCATCGACGAACCGAACACCGCCGTGTGGTTGAGGCTCGTGGAGCTTTCCGCCGACGCCGTGCCCGTTGCGCCATTCAACCCGCGACTTCTTCGCAAGGCGGCTAGGGCTTTACCAAAACTCACCACGATGACCGTCCCGAACGGCTTCATTGCCGCCCGGGCGGCACTGGCAGAGGCCGGCGTCGCGCTCACGTTCGTCCGCGAGATCCGAGGCACCCGTGTCTGCGCCGCCACGTGGTGGATAACCGGAGACCGGCCAGCCATCGGCATCACCGTACGACACAAACGCCCAGACAACTTCTGGTTCAGCCTCTTGCACGAGGTCGGGCATGTCGTCTTGCATCCGCGCCGGGAAAGCTACCTCGATCTTGAAACCACCGACCCCGACGACCCGGCAGAGAGCGAAGCCAACGAGTTCGCCTCGGGCCTACTCTTCCCCGGCGATGCCAGTGAGCGGATCGCTCGAGCTCGTAGCCAGCAAGATCTCATCCTCATCGCTGCCGAGCTCGGTGTGGGCGTACCCAGCGTTGCCGGACGATACGGCAAGCTCACCCAAGATTGGAAGACCTTCGGCAGGCTGCGCGCGACCATTAGCGAAGACGACATCCGAGCCCTCGAAGCCGCAGCGGCACAAGTGGTCCATTCTTTGCCCGTAACGCCAGGCATGAGCTGACCCGTTTGGCTCAATTCGGGTGCGGGCCTCACGAATCCTTGCCGCAACTAGTTTGGCATGGCCTGCCGAGCTCAGTCGTTCGCTCATTGCCGGGCGGGAACCGATTCCACCAAATCGCCCACCTCTGCTCGATCGTTTGATGTCCGATCAGGGCATCGCGACGTGCCGCCCCCATCCACAGTGGCGTCGGGCCGACAACGGCGCCGACCCCCAAGATCGCGGGACCTTCGCCGTTGCCAGAACCAACGAGCACCCACGGAGCACACCTCGTCCATAGTGGGCGGTGGAACTGAGGTTTGCCCAGCTAGACGTCAATGCGGCGGATGGCTTCGCAATGAACCTATGGATTAAAAGTCCTCAGCTCTGCCATTGAGCTAACGGCCCCCTGGGCCACCAGGCTACCCGATCGCCTGCCTCCGGGTTGACGTCAGCCCGGGCTGCGCGGGTGAGTTGACGCCCTGAGCGACCCCACCTGCAGTGAAGGCTCCCGCTCGATCATTTGGATGTGCCAGAAGATCGGTGACCTCAGGTCCGGAACGCTCGCCGGTCACTCCGAGCCGCACGTGACGGGAGTGACCGCCTACGCCCTGACGGCGCGGGTGTTCACGACGCGCTGACGGCGCGGACCGCCTACGCCCTGACGGCGCGGGTGTTCACGACGCGCTGACGGCGCGGGTGTCCACGACGCGCTGAACGGCGGCATCGATGAGCTCCGGCGAGTATCCCGCGGGGCACCGCCATGGTGTGAATATCCGTCGCGGATGCCGTCGTCAGGTCGCGATTGCCCCCATCGGGTCGACGACGGTGAGGCTAGGCATGCAGGTCTTGCCCCCGGTGCTCGGCCGGGCTGTCGGAGTTGACCGGGATGGCGCCGCGGAGGCGGACGTTGCGGCGCATGGGCTGCAGGGTCGGCCCGTCGGGCAGGGTGATCGACGGTCGCGGGGTGTAGCCGTGGCGGGTGTACAGGGTGTGGGCGTCGGTGGTGGTGTCGGTCCAGGAGGGCAGGTCGATGCGGTCGAGTCGGCTGCGGTGATGGGTAAGCATCGCCGTCGCCCGCCCGGTTCGCCTGGCGTTGGGGTGTACGGCGAGGAACGCCAGGTGGTAGTGCGGCTCGGTGGGCCGCAGCGCGGACAGCAGGATGTCGAGCTTGTCGAAGCGGTCGGCGTCCGTCCCGGCGGCGTCGCCGAGCCGCAGCCGGTAGTTGGCCGGTGGTGGGATGGGCCGGTAGCGGTGGAACCCGACGGTGGCGGCGGTGAGGTCCTCGGTGACGTGGCTGTCGCCGTAGAACATGGCGTGCTCCACCCAGATTGCAAGGACGTTGGTCAGCACCCGGCGCCGTACGGCCGGGTCAGGTACGAGCCACGCGGCGAGCGGCGTGGGGTGCAGAGCGGCGGCGATCAGCGCGGCGACGGGGTCTTTGTCTGCCCAGCGGGCGGCGCGGATGCGCACGTTAGCGTCCATCAGGTCGGCCTCCTTGTCTTCAGCGGTCAGCGGTAGGCGGCGGTGGCGAGGTCACCGACCGCGGCGTCGACAGCGGCGGTGATGTCACGTACGGCCGGGTGGTGCTGGGCGGCGATAGCCCGGAGTTGGGCGGTGAGGGCGGAGGTGTCGTCGTCGAGGTAGAGGTGGGTGGTCAAGCCGAGGACGGCGACGAGGCCGGCGAGGGCGGCGGTGTGGTTGTCGGGCTGGTCGCGGCCGACGGCGAGGTAGCGCAGCCGGGCCCGAGCGACGACCGCCCACTTGGTGTCGGTGGCGAGGTAGCGGTCGGCGCGGGCGAGACCGCCGAGTCGGCGGCGGCTGGTGTGGCGCAGGATGCCGCCGGCGTGCAGGCCGGCGCGGGTGCGTTCGTAGAGGTCGTCGGCGAACCAGGTCAGCCATCCCCGCAGCGACGGGGCAGGGTTGGCGTAGCGGACAGAGGCGATGGCGGTGTCGGCGATCAGGTCGGCGACGGGCCGGTCCAGGTGCAGCCACAGCCGCTCCTGCCCGGCCGGGCGGGCGTCGTCATCGGTGGTGTCGAGGGTGATCCGCCCGGCGAGGAACAGGTCGATAAGGACCGCGCCGGCCATCCCGAGGGCCAGGGCTTGACGGTGCAGGTGGGGTTGGCCGGTGTCGTCGTTGTGGCCGAGCAGGAACAACTCGTCGCGCAGCGGCAGTTGCGGAACCGAAGCGGTCATCGCCGGCTCCTATCGCAACCCGGCCGCGCGCTGCCGCAGCCGGGCGTGCACCCCGCCATACGCGGCGCTCGGGTCCGGCAGCAGCGTCTTGTCGACGGCGGCGAGGACCGTGTAGTTCGGGTCGCACACGTTGCCGATGGGCGCCCGCCCGGCCTGCGAGACCAACTGGTAGGCGTCCAACTCCTCCAGACCGGTGAGCCCACTCGTCCAGCCGACCAGGTCACGCTGCGCGATCCGGTAGGCGTCCTCCAACGGCCGGGCACAGCCAACCGACATGATCTCCCGATCGGTCTCCACCCGGGGCCACACGGTCGGGGCGCCCTTGATGACCTCGATGATCAGGGTGGTGGTCGTAGCGATCTCCACCCCGACCCCGCAGGCCTCGCCCTCACCCTGGCGGGCGTGCCCGTCACCCAGGGCCAGCATCGCCCCATGAACGTTCACCCCCAGGTACAGGGTGGCACCGGCACGCAGCTCAGGGGTGTCGAGGTTCCCGCCATGGCTGTCCGGGACGATCGTCGAGCGGCTCTCGAACCCGCCGGGAGCCACACCGATCGTGCCGATCATCGGATCCAGGGGCAGGTCGACGCTGTGGTCGCTGCCGGTGGCGTGGAAGCGGACCGTGCCGGCCTGCCGGTCGATGGCATACACCCAGACCCGCTCCTGCAGCGGCGGCTGCAGGGTGGCGGTGTGCGAGGTGGACGTCAGCGCCCCGAAGTGCGGGAACGTCGACGACACACCCCAGTCGCGGGCAGGCGTGATCGAGGCGAGGTGGATGGCGACGGTGTCGCCGGGTTCGGCGTCCTCGACGAAGAACGGCCCGGACACCGGGTTGAGATAAGGCATCCTGCACACCCGCGACGGCAGGTCCGCCGGCCCGCGCACGAGTCCGCCGAAGCAGTCCTCGGTGAACACCTGCAGCACGTCGTCGGAGCGGACGTGGGCCACCGGCATCCGGCCACCGAAGGTGTAGGCCAACTCGTCGCGGGCGGGACGGTAGGTGATCGTATCCACGCCGGTCACACCCGCTCCACGTCACGCGGCTGCGCCTGCGCGGGCGACAGACCCGACAGCACCGGCCGGCGGCCGGACAGGTACAGGCCAGCGAGCACCAGAAACCCGAGGGCGAGCCAAGCCAGGCCGAGGCGCTGCGCGGCGATGTTCGCGTTAACTACGACGAAGGCGAGGATCGCGAACCCCACCGCCGGCATGACCAGGTGCGCCCACCAGTTGCCGCTGCGTCGGCGGATCAGGTGATGCACGACCACGGAGACGTGCAAGACCAGGAACGCGACCATCGCCCCGAAATTGATCAGCGACGACAGCAGCGTGATCCCATCCGCCCGGGTCGCCATGTACAGGCCGAGGGCGAGGGACACAGCGCCGGTAAGCAAAGTGGCGTTGATCGGCACGTTGCGGCGGATCGATACCTTCGCCAGGAACGCCGGGAGTTGCCGGTCGCGGGCCATCGCGTACAGCAGTCGGGACGTGGCGACCTGCGCGACCATCGAGTTCGGCAGGCCCCAGGCGATGGCGGTCGCGACCGCGCACAGCGTGGCCAGCCAGCCTCCGCCGGCCACGGCGGCGGCGTCGTAAAAGGCGGTGCCGTTCGGGTCACCGTTCGCCAGGAGACCGTCCGGGTCGGGCACGAGCATCGCGGCCAGCCACGTCTGGACGATGAACAGCACCCCGGCCAGGATCAGAACGGCAGCCATGGCGCGGCCGATCTGCCGGGAGCCGCCCTTGGTCTCCTCGGCCAGCATGCTGATGCCGTCGAAGCCGAGGAAGGACAGCACCGCGATCGACACCGCCCCCGCGACGAGGGACCAGGTGAACGTGTCGGAGTTGTAGAACGCGTCCCAGCTGAACCGGCCCTTGCCCGTCGCGAGGGCCCAACCGGCGATGGCCAGGAAGATCGCCAGGACGATCAGCTCGCCGACGAGCATTACCCGGGTGACCACTGCGGTCATGCGGATTCCGACGGAGTTGACGATCGTGTTGGCCGCGACGAACCCGAGTAGCCACAGCCACACCGGCACCGACGGCACCGTGGCGTGCATCGCCATCGACGCCACCAGGTACAGCAATCCCGGGACGAGCACGTAGTCGAGGAGGATCACCCAGCCGGCGAGGAAACCCACCGGCGGGCTGATGCCCCGACCTGCATAGTTGTAGACGCTACCCGACATGGGGAACGCCTTGACCATCTGCGCGTAGGAGAACGCGGTGAACACCAGCGCCACCACACCGACCGCGTACGCCAGGGCCACCATCCCGCCGGAGCCGGCGTACACGCTGCCGAAGATCGCCATCGGCGCGATCGGCACCATGTACACCAGCCCGTACGCGACCAGGTCACGGAAGCGAAGCCTGCGAGCCAACTCCTGCCGGTAGCCGTATCGCGCTAGGTCATTCTGTTCGTACATCAGAGCGCCTCCGGGATGGGGTGTAGAGAGGTCAGGTAAATCTGGCCGCAGGCAAGGTCGATCGACCTCTGCTCAGCCGCGATCTATCGCCTGCGGGTATCGGGGCACATCGTCAGACGCCAGGCGGATGAGTTCTGGCGTGTGCATCCGCATACATTCACAGCGCTCCTGCTGGCGCATCAGCCCTCGGTGAGGGTTCATGCTGGACCCTCAGGCGAGCCAGGTGGTATGTGTCTGTCGTTGACGGACAGACGCCCGTGATCAGCGCTGCAATGATCGGGGAACCTTCGTCTGTCGATCTACGCGTACGCTACGTAGCAAGGACGGAACGCTGGGGAGGTAAGTCGTGGCTGTCTCGCGACGGCATGACGAGAGCTGGTGGCGACAGGCCACCTTCGAAGGTCGCCCGATCGCGTCCGCTCTCCGGAACCATGACATCTCGCTGCTCTTCCGGTTCCTGCGCTCCCAGGGCTACTCCCGATCACACCTCGCAGGGTGCACAGGGCTCGCCGAAACCAGGGTCCGTGCGATCTCCAACGGAACCCAACAGGTGACCGCGTACGAGGTACTCGAGCGGATTGCGGAAGGCCTTGGCATCCCAAGGCACATGATGGGTCTCGCCTACGACGGGTCACCGGCTTCAAGTCATCCACAGGTCGACGACACTCCTCGGGTGTTCGCCGATGGTCTTCCCGAGGTGGTCACTCTCGAAGAGGTCGATCAGATCAACAGCCTCTCCTCACTGCTGACGTCCTGGGATTTCGCCCACGGTGGCGGCATCGCCAGACGGGCCGCGGAGGCGCATCTACGGTGGGGCGCCAGCCTGCTGCGTCAACGTCGCGCTGACGGCCTAGCATCCGATCTCTATTCCGCCGTCGCCCGCCTTGGCGCCGTAACCGGCTTCATGAACTTCGATGCAGACAACCAGACCCGAGCCCAAAAGATCTTCGAGTTCTCGTCAGAGTGTGCGGTCACAGCCGGTAACGTCAATCTTCAAGTGAAGCTGCTGTCCCACAAGGCTCGGCAGGCCATCTGGTGCGGATCACCGACTGACGGTCTCCGCTTGCTCGACACGGCTCTTCACTTTCGAGGCCTAACTCCAGCAGAAAGAGCGATGCTGCACACCGGCAGGGCGAGAGCGCTGGCAAGGATGGGCTTGCGCGCGGAGACGGTGGCTGCGGTTGCCGCAGCCGACGAGGCCTTCGATCACATCGGCTCGGAGCCGGAGCGTCCGTGGATGACGTACTACGACCAGGCCCAGCATCTCGGCGACACCGGTCACGCACTCTTCGGTATCGCTACTAGCGGTCATGCTATGCAGGAAGCGGTCCAGCGCCTGCGAGCGGCAGTTGAGGGGCATGGCGACGCCTATGCTCGTTCTACAGTCCAGTCCGCAGTCAAGCTTGCTTCGCTCCTGATGCTCTCCGGCGAGCTCGCGGAGGCTGCTGCGCTTGGGATCAGGACGATCCGCGACATCGACGGGCTGAAGTCGGCTCGTGTGGCCGAGGGACTCAGAGAGCTCGTCCGTGTCTCGGTGAGCCGCCGCGGAGCACCCCCAGTCGCAGAACTTTGCGAAGCGATCTTCGAGACGAATTACGCGTGAGCATCGCATCCCACGACGCTGTTCGTGCCGCGTGCCAGCGGGTCGGGCTCGGCATGAGCGAACTCGAGCTGATTCGTGAAGGGGAGAACGCCGTATGGGCGGTGGATTCCGAGACGATTGCGAAAGTCGGCAGGCCGGGGTCCATCGAGCAGTCATCTCGTCAGGTGAGGGTGGCGCAATGGCTGCGAGCAGCCGGGGTTCCAAGTGTCTCGCTCTGTGATATCAGCCCTCAGCCAGTCGTTGTTGCTGATATACCGGTGGTCTTTTGGCGGCGGCTTCCATCCCATCAAGCGGGTCATGTGGTAGATGTGGCGCGTCTCCTCCGCCAGCTCCACGACCTCGACCCGCCGAAGGACCTAGGGTTGCCCGAACTCGATCCGCTTGTTCGGCTGCCCGAGCGCGTCTGCGAAAGCGAGGTCATCGATCGTGTTCGACGTGAATGGATCCTGCGGCGCATCGATAGTCTGCGCGTCGAATGGAAACGGCTGCCGGACGGGCTTCCGAAATGTTTGATCCACGGAGATGCCTGGGTTGGAAACGTGGCGGTCCATGCTGACGGGACGGCGGTGCTGCTGGACCTGGAGCGCTGTTCAATAGGGCCACCCGAGTGGGACCTGGTATCAACGGCCATCAAGCTAGAATCTTTTGCCTGGATCAAGCATGAGGAGTACCGGCAGTTCATCGCCGTTTACGGAAGTGACGTCACGCACTGGCCCGGCTTCGCGCTCATGCGTAACACGCGAGAGCTACGCATGGCAACTTTCTTGCTGCAACGCGCTGGCCAGGACTCGCCTCTGACCCGCGAGGCGTTGTACCGGATCGATTGTCTGCGAGGGCTGCACGGCGGGCGCCCATGGCGGTGGACCCCGAGCACGTAGCCACACCTACCCGGGCAGCCAGCGGCGAGGGAGGCGAGGATCGAGCAGAGTGGCTATCCGGTGCTGGACGTGCCGGATCAGATCAGGCTCGAACGGAAGCCTCGAGGCCAGCCAGCAGGTTCGACGAAATTGCGCGATGTCCACGAGAAGATCCAGCCCGCCACCTTGCTGCGGATCCATCCCGTATTCCCGCCAGAAATTCGACACCTCAACCGGGGAAAGCCATCCCACCCGCTTGGAAGCGACCACATAGGCAACGTCCCACTCGCGCGGGCCGAGGCGGGTGTCTTCGAAGTCGAGGAGGTATCCAACTCCCCCCGACATTAAGACGTTACCTCGGTGGGCGTCTCCGTGGATCACCGCAGAAGCTCGATGAGGCCAATCGGACCGCTCCCATCGATCGGCGAGATCACGCCAGTGTCGCTCAAGGCCGAACCTGTCCTCAGGCGGCAGGTTCGCGGCTCGAATTTGCGATGCGACCCGAGACCAAGGATCGAGGGCCGGCAGTCGTGGCCACGGAGGACCTTGCTCATGCAACTGCCTCAAAGCCCTGCCGAGGTCGCCTGCCGTGGCCGTGCCATGCCGTGGAAGATAGCGCCACCATGTAAAAACCCGACCATCTATGACTTCTAGCTGAACCAAGCCCGGGAGCTTCACGGCCTGAATAGAGGGTACGCCCCGTGCTGTCAGCCATTCCGCAACGTGCAGCTCATTGGCTAACCGATCGCGGAAAATGATGTCAATACCCACTCGTGCTACGAGGCCCAGTTGTGGGATAGCCACCATGGCGTTGTCGGCGGGCGGTCGTAGCAGCGCAATCCCGTCAGTGCAGTGACCAGCCTCGGCGACGACCTTGGTCACGAGATCGAGAGCCTGGTCCCCACTCAGCCCTCGTCGGGATGAGGAAGGATGATCTTGAGCTTCCATGGGACCAGGTTATGTGGGGCACGTCGTGAACACCATCGGCAAGATCGCCCCATGCCGGACGTCGACCTTTCCGGCGACATCCGCAGGGGGGGTACATCCTGGACCCCCATCGAGAGCTGACGTGGTCAGCCCAGATCTTGGGACCCTTCTGCTAGCCGATCGCGGTGACGCAGCGAGGCGGCAGTGGTCAGCGCGGGACCCCGCACAGTGGATCGTAGGCCAGCGCCGAATCGAGTAGTAGGTCACCTACACAGACTCGAGTGGGAGGTTACTGTGAGCACAGCAGCTAGTCCGACCGGCTATGTCCTCGACCGCACCGCCCTGCCTGAAGCGCAGCTCGGTTCATCGACCTGTCACGCCTTGCTTGCGGGGCCACGGTGGTGACCGAGCCGGCGCGTCCGCCTGCCGGCACTTCTACGTGTCTCGCTCGACCATCTGTCGGAATTGTCGGCGCAGGCGTCCAGATGCGCCGTCATCTCGTACCCGCCCTGAAAGCGTATGGAGCTGACGTAGTCGGAGTATTCGACGTCGATGCGGCCAAGTCGTCGCAGCTCGCAAACGAGCTCGGCGCGCGGCCGACGGTCTCATTGACTGAACTGCTCGAGCGGCCCGACGTTGACTGCATTGTCGCGGCGTGCACACCACAGGGGCATGAGAGTGTGATCGCTGCAGCTCTGGCTCGCGGGGTGCCGGTTCTGGTCGAGAAGCCGCCGGTCTGCGATCTGGGCAGCCTGAAGCGGCTAAGTACGGACTCTGCGAGGGCGGGCGTACCGGTGTGTGTCGGTATGAACTACCGTCACACTCCCGGATTCGACGCCCTGCGGCAATCCGTAAAGGCTGGTGGCGGTCCGTGCCACATACAGGTCCAGCATCTGGCGACTACCGGAGCAGGGCCTAGCTGGGGACTCGATCGATTGCGTACGCTCCTGCTTGCGCAGGCCGTTCATGCCCTAGACATGGCTCTGGCACTTATTGGACAGTGTTCGTCTGTAACCACGACAATTTTAGACGATGGTGACAGGACCTCCATATTCTGGACGCTCTCGGCTGAGCGATCCCTATGCAACATCACAGTCAGCAATCGGGCACCGGGATTCCGTCACGTCGTGACCGTCCTGAACAACGACGGCAGTGTCGCCGAGCTGAGGAATCTTGACCAAATCGATGTGTTTTCCGAGGCGGGTTATCGGGCGTACCAACAAGTGCAGACGCGTCGCTCTCCCTTCGCCGATGTCCTCGACCGTATGGGATATGCCTCGTCGGTTGAGGCATTTCTCGACGCGCACGTCACCACGAGGCCAAGCCAGGAGAATCTCGCCCAAACGGTCACCCTGCAAGCCATGGAGCCGACGTACGTGCTCATAGAGCAGGCGATCGGATGCGCCGCAGTGACAGGCAAGGACTCGCGATGATTAACATCGGTGTACAGATCCACCCCCAGCACGGCAGTGCCAGGGAGATACTGTTCGCATGGCAACGGGCTTGCGAGTCGGGCTTCAGTTCGATCTGGACTTGGGACCACTCAGCACCGCTAAAGCCGGGCCTTCGTGTCGCGAGCCTCGAGGCGTGGACGCTTCTTGCAGCTGCTGCAGCCAGGACCAAGCGTTCGCGGATCGGTGCCCTGGTTACGTGCGCGGGAATACGGCCGCCCGAGCTGCTTGCCGACATGGCGCGCACCGTCGACGAGATCAGCGGCGGACGACTCGTGCTGGGGCTTGGTGCCGGGTGGCGCTCGGAGGACTTCACGACGTATGGCGTGGAGTTCCGGCGGTCCGCCGACCGATTGGACGAATTGACGTCTGCGTGCCACCGCATTCGTGCACGGTGGAATGCTACTGGCGGTCAGCAGTTACCTATCTTAGTCGGCGGTCGCGGCGCTATGCTGCCGCTCGCGGCGAAATGCGATATCTGGAACGCGATCGGGTCGCCCTCTGAGTTTACGTTGCTAAACGCCCGCCTCGATCGTGCATGTCAGGGCATTGGGCGGTCACCTGGAGCTGTGCGCCGTTCGGTACTACTTCGGCCGATCGACGAGCCGAGTGCTGCCGAATATGTCGTCGGGGGAGCGCAGGAACTGATTCTTGGTTGGCCTGCACCCTATGACGTAGCCAGCCTGTGGGCTCGACGGAGTCAGATCCTTCGCCTGATCGATGTGGCTATCGAGCATCAGTCAGTGGCTGGGCAGGCGTGATGACAGTTGGCTCGAAAGATCGACTCCCGGCCGGCGCAATGTTGATCGCACCTGAATGCTATGCCAAGCGATCCTACTATGGACTCGAAGGTCCGTCTTCATTTCGCTGCCGAGGGGAAGGTCGAATGCAGGCCGTTATCGCAGTCGAGTCGGACATCCCGGCGTGGCTGGCCCTTGCTGAAGGGGTGGAGGAACTGTTCGGTCCATTAGCCGAAGATTTCGCGTTCCGAGCCGCACTCGTGCGCAACATAGCGCGCGGAACCGCCATATGCGTGCGCGACGGCGTATCCGGACCTGGGGCGACACTTGCGGGTGGCCTGCTGCTGTCGGCCCATCATCCGACCTATCAAATCACCTGGCTCGCCGTCCACCACGAGCATCGTGGCAAAGGCGTCGGGAGCCTCCTCGTTCGATCAGCACTATGCACGATGCTCGTTCCCCCTTGCACGATCGAGGTGACGACATTCGGACCGAATCATGACGGGCGCGCCGCTCGGGGCTTCTACGAGCATCTGGGGTTCAGGCCGATCGCCGAAGTCTCCCGCGACGCTACTCGCCAGACGTACCAGATGCAGGTGTCCGACTCATGAGTCGGGGATCGAGTTCGAGAGTGGGTGACGGTGCCGTGAGCGATCGATGCGGCCGAGCGAACTCCGCAACCCCCGTGGTGATTTTGGGTGGCGGACCGTGCGGCCTGGCCTGCGCCGATGAATTGCAGCGGCTGGGCCATAGCGAATGGACCCTCCTGGAGGCGGCACCTGAGGTCGGGGGATTGGGTTCCTCGGTTGTGGACCAGGCCGGCTTTACCTGGGACCTAGGCGGTCACGTGGTGTTCTCCAAGCTGCGCAGCTTCGACACGCTGATGGCCGAACTGTTTGCGGAAGAGGAGTTGTTGCATCACGAACGCTCGTCGTTCATCCGGCACGACCGGAGCTGGGTGCCGTATCCGTTCCAACAACACCTGCACCATCTGCCGGCAGCGCGCGCCGCGAGGTGCCTGGCCGACCTGATCGCGGCTCAGGCCCATGGCGATGCCCCGGCAAACGCGGACTTCGGCACATGGTTGACAGCCACCTATGGTCATGGCCTCGTCACGGAATTCTTCGCCCCGTACAACCAGAAAGTCTGGGCCACTGACCTGGATGAGATGTCCGCGTCCTGGATCGCGGAGCGGGTCGCGCCCTCAGACACCGAGGTCCTGCGACGTGCGCTGAACGGTAGTCCCATTTCCTCGGAAGCCTGGGGTCCGAACGCCCGGTTCGCGTTTCCCGCTGCCGGTGGCACGGGCGCCATCTGGCGGCGGCTGGCTGCCCGGCTTCAGGGCGACCTTCGCACCGACACCAAAGTCGTACATATCGACCCGATCGCGCGAACCGTGGTGACGTCCGGCGGGACGCGGCTCGGCTACGAGCAACTGGTGGCAACCGGGGCGTTGGACAGGCTAGTCGCGATTACAGCAGGGGTGCCAGAGGACGTGCGGCGGGCGGCAGCCAGTCTGCGTCACACCACAGTCGCCATGGTCGGCCTCGGGTACCGGGCGCCGACGACCGACCGACGGTCGTGGCTGTACTTCCCGGGGCACGACGCTCCGTTCTACCGGGCGACGAACTTCGCCGCCTACGCTCCAGCGAACGTTCCGGACGCTGACCCTGGCCGGTATTCGTCGTGGATGACAGAGGTCTCACTGTCGAGTGGGTGCCAGCTCGACCAGACGGCACTTGTTGAGAAGTGTGACGCTGCGCTGCGTCGCTGCCACCTGGTGCCCGATGCAGTCGAGCGGATCAGCGGGCACGTCGAGCTGATCCCGTACGCCTACCCCGTCCCGACCGTTGGAAGGGACGCCGCCCTAGCAGTCATCCAACCTTGGCTGGAGCAGCGGGCGATCTACTCCCGCGGACGTTTCGGCACTTGGCGCTACGAGATCGGCAACATGGACCACGCCGTGACGATGGGCCAAGACATCGCCCGACGCCTTGTGCTTGGTACCGCAGAGCGGCTAGATCCCATCTCGGTCAGTACGACGACGGGCGCCAACGGTGTTCGTTGATCCGGCGCTGGATGCGCAGATGGTGACCACGAGGATCGCGGTCGGTGCTGCACCGGACAGCCCAGCCATGGTGTCACGACTACTTGCGATGAACGTGTCGCACGTACTGGACTGCCGGACAACGCGGTGGTCACCACCGCCTGCCGCTCTCTGCGGCAGCCTGGTATGGCACTCAGCGCCGACCGAGGACGATGGCGGGTCCCGTGGCACCGCCTGGTACGCCACATGCATAGCATTCGCTGAACTGGCCCTGGCGGCGAGCGGTGCGCGGCTGTACTGCCACTGCGCAAGCGGGATCAACCGCGCCCCAGCTGCCGCGTACGCCATCCTTCGCGCGAGAGGCTGGACCGCGGTGGCCGCCCGCGACCGGATACTCAGCCGCCGCCCGCAGGCTCAACCCCGCTATTTCCAGGACGCGGAGAGGTGCCTCCGTGAGTTGGGCCTCGTCGAACAGGAGACGCCGTGATCTCGATCAGCCGGATACTCATCGGCGCGTACGCTGTGCGCAGCGTCTACATGTCCGCTTCCATGGTCTGGTCCGCGCGGTCGCTTCGGACTGATGCGTCTCGAGTCGGGAACATCCCGATCGATGTTGGGCCTGATCTGACGGTGGTCATACCCGCTCTGCGTGAGCAGGCGGTGATGCCCGGCTCCCTGGCGTGTTTCCTGCATCTGGCGGCCGACTGGCCTCAGCTGCGCGTGCTGGTCGTCACTGCAGTGCGCGAGGCCACCCAGACACCAGTAGGGCAGCAGACTACCGAGCACCTGTGCCGTGACCTGGCTCGCCAGCACAACGAACAGCTGGGCCGTGAGGTCTTCCACGTCGTGTCGTATCCGGGGCAAGGCCGCAGGGCGTCACAACTCAACTACGCCGTCGGGAAGTTGGAACGTCTGTTTCCAGCGAACGGCGAGGAGTACATCGCAGTTTTCGACGCCGACGCGGTTCCCGACGCCCGCCTGCGTGCCCACGTCGCGCGGGCCGCAGTCGGCCGGCCCGCGATGATGCAGCAGCCGATGCTGCCCGCATTTCATACCGGCACTCGAGGGAAGCGTTCGGCAGCGATGTCGGGGCAGGACCTCGCTGCCTTCCGGCGCACCGTGGGCATTGAATACCGGCGGATCAAGGTGGCCGGCTGGTGCGCGCCGGGACGTAGCCGCCGAATGCTGGCCACCATCGCTCGTCCCATGGTGTACGGCGTCGGCTCCGGACTCATCCTGCGCCGCGACAAGCTCGAAGAGATTGGATTCTTCCAGGAGCCTCACGACGATCTTGCGGTCGGCCACCGCCTGAGCATGGCCGGTGAGCCAATAGCCGTACTGCCCTCGATCAACATCGTGGAGCCGTACCAGAGCGTGGCCGCCATGGCCCGCGCGTTCAGCAGCGTGGCCTTCGCCAACGCTGCCACCCGTCGTGACTACCGTTTTGCGGCGGCGAGGCCTACCCGACTCTCCCGCGCCGGCCAGCGGTTGCTGGCGGCCCGCGCACTGGCCGACGGTGCCGCCTGGGCCCTGGGACCAGCGATCGTGACGGCTGCTGCCGCGCACCTGGCAGCCCGTCGGCAGTTCAGGCTGTTGGCTACGGCCACTCTGACTGCGGCGGTCATCGAGCCAATCGTGGCTTATCGGCTGCGTGGTCGGCTACTCCGCGACTTCCGATCACCAGGCAGAGCCGACGCGACGTGGCAGCAGCCGGCACGCCTGGGATCGATGGCCACCTTCGCGGTACAACCCGCAGTAAGCGCGCTTGGGCCATGGCTGCTGGGCCTACGGGCGATTAGGGCTGCGGTTACCGGTCGCGACCTGCGGTTCACCAAGACCGATCACATGGGCGAGACCGCCCGATGATTTCGAGGAGACACAGTCATGGGTGATCTCGACGTCGGCTGGGCGGTGCCCAGCGACTTTCCCGAGGACGGTTGGAGTCGCATCCTCATCGAGGAGCATCTGACGCAGGCAAAGAGCGAGATACCGGCGTGGGACGACGCCGAGCAGACCAGGCTCGGTTTCGCCATGGCTGCACCACACCCGGAAGCTGTCCGGACGCTCAGCGACTGGTGTGCGGTCAACACGAACAACGTGGGTGTGCATACCCGCTTCGGGGAAGGCAAGGCCGGCACTAGACGATTGGAGAAGGAATCCCTGGCCATCCTCGCTGGTCTCTACCGGGCGGGGGCCACCGATGGGCATCTCACCAGCGGCGCGAGCGAGGCCACCCTCGCCGCGCTGCGAATCGCCCGCAATCTCCTCCGGACCGCGGGGCACCGCGTCCGTGTAATCACTTCAGACCTCTGCCACGCGTCCGTCGCGAAGGCTGCGGAGGTTCTCGATCTGGATCTGGTGCGGCTTGCGGCAGGCGCGTCCTGGACGATGACCCGCCAGCAGGTCCGGCAGGCTGCAGCCGATGCGATCGGCGCTGGTGTGACGGGCATCGTCGTGGTGGCCACCGCCGGTTACTACAACAGCGGCTTCTCAGATCCTGTCGACGAGATCGCCGCCGAACTCCGTGACCTTGCTCTCCAGAAGCCGGGAGCGGTCCGGTGCTTCCTTCACGTGGACGCTGCCCACGGCGGCTTCGTCTTTCCCTTCACCGCTCCCGACCTTCCTTTCGACTTCCGTAACCCCGGAGTGCATGCCATGGCCGTCGACCCACACAAGGCCGGCCTCATGCCGTACTCGTGCGGGGTTCTGCTCGTGCGAAGGGGACTGCTCGAACACGTCACCAGAATCGATCCCCATACACGGATCCCGGACGAGACCGTCCTCGGCTCGCGCCCCGGCGCTACCGCGGCTGCACTGTGGGCAACCCTGCACATCCTGGGTCGCAGCGGCTACCGCGCCATCGCCGCTCAGTGCATCGACCGCCGCGACAAGCTGGCTGCGGCCATCACGGCAGCTGACCCCGACGCCGTGCTGGTGACCGCTCCGCATGCACCAGTCGTCTCCGCGGCCTTCAGCCATCTCGGCGGAGAGCTGCCCTCGGACCTTTGCGCGAGCTACCGGCTCGTTCCGCTCGCTCTCCCGGATCCTCAAGGCGGCGGCGAGCGGCGCTTGTTCTACCACTTTTATGCGTCCCCATCCCTGACCAACGAGCAGATCACCGCGTTTGCCGTCCGGTTGGCTGTAGGCGTCGTGCGCGCCGGCGAGGCAGTGGCCGCCAGCGGCGAAAGTCGCAGCATCACGTCGGAGGTGGTGGCAGAAGTCCGCAACCAAACCGATTGCTTCCGCCACTTCGTCGTGCACCCCGACGGGCGACGCGATCCCGCCGCGCCGGGCTACTCGTTCCACACCTTCACCCAACGCCGCTCTACCGGCGAGCAGATGCAGGACGAGTTGTGGGGTCGTGCGCGTGAAGGCGGCCCGCTCTGGGTGTATGCCCCCGACCTCAAGGATCCGTTCGCGAACGAACTGCTGGGCGTGCGGACCGACCGCTACTTTTTGGAGGTCCTCGACCGTCACCAGCAGCAACTATCGCTGGTCGGAGCGATCCACGCCACCATCGTGTTGTCGGGCTCGCTTCGCGTGCTGTTGAACTTCGAGGCAGATGGCACCTTCCGTTCTGCCGAGTACAAGGCGTTGGGCACGCGTGGATCGGACGAGCTACAGGTTTTTCCCGCCGCGATCACGGCGAAGATCGGCAAGGACGCGGCAGGATTTCGACGTCCTGGTGGTGACGACTATTCCTTCTCCATCGACACGTCCGCAGAGTTGACCGTCCGCCTCATCGACGGCGCCGCACCGCCCGCGGTTCGTACCGCTCGGTACAACGCTGACGTCCTCCTGCCCCGACGCCCACACCTACGCCGTGAGCAGTTGCGGCGCTTTCCGAACCGGTTTTTCGACACGGAGGTCGACATCGAGATCGGTCGAACCTGGGAGGGTGCCGCCTACCTGCCCGAACTCCTCGCACCGACCAGCGTGGGCACGGTACTTGCCGCCCGTTCCGCGAACGTCGGACTATGCACCGTTGGGGGCAGGCTCACGGCGACTGCCCTACACCTGGCACTCACCCCACTGACCGAGCCCAGCACCGAGGCCACCGAACTCGCCGCACCCTGGAACCTCGGACGATGCCTGCACCACGCTCTGCCTCGCCTTGACGTCCGCGATCCATCTCAACTCTGCGTCGAACAAGTCGTCGAATTCGCCGAGAGCGTCTACGAAGTGTTCATCCGAGACGGGCTGCCCACCGATCTCGCCATCACCGGAGCAGGCCGATGACGACGCCGATGCTCGACCGCACCGCCGCCCGCCGGCTCGCCTCGGACGCAGAAGTCATCAGTGTCCGACGTCTTCCCCAAGGCCGCTTCAACACCTGCTGGCATCTGACAGGCCACGATCGCTCCTATCTCCTCAAGTTCAACAACCGGGAGGGCGAGGCTCACCTGCAGAAGACGGCCGAGGCCATGATTGGCGCCTCGGCAAGCGGTGTCAAAGTGCCGCAGGTCCTGCGGCTCGGCAGGGACCCGAACCTCGGGCCATTCCTGCTCCAAGAGTGGCTCCCCGGCCGCACGTTCACCGAAGCCGGCCGCACCGACGCCATCACTGCGAACCTATGGCCGGCCCTGGCAGAGCAGATCGCGCTGCTGCACAACGGGTCAACCATCGCCGTCCCCGCGACACCCGCCTCCCGCGTACGTCACCTGTCCGACCTGCTTCATCGCCTCGGACGAGATCAGTTAATTCCCGCCGACCTTGAAGAGGTTGCCCGCCGCCGCGGCACCGTTCTGGCCGACATGCTCGGTGACCACCCGACGGTGAACACCCACCAGGACATCCACCCAGATAACATTCTTATCCGACCTGGCGGTCGAATCGCCTTGCTCGACTTCGATCACGCCACCATCGCCGAAGACGTCAGCGACTTCGTCAAGATCGATCGATGGTGTTTGCCCACGGGCGAGGAGCGCCGGCTCCTGCTGGATGCCTACTGGCGCCAGCGAGGCCAGCCAGCTGACCCGACATTCGAGCACCGCCTCGCCTTCTACCGCCTGGTTATCCACCTGTCATACGTCCTGTATTGGCAAAACCGTGACAGCACCCAGATCCCCGGATGTGTCGCGGCCCTGCGAAACGAACTGGAGTGAACATGCCCGCCACGAAACCCACCATCCCAGCGCCCGCACCGGTCGCCGGCCCCGGCGTGCAGGTCGTCGCCGCCCTACTCCGCCGCGACGACCACATCGTGCTCGTGCAAGAGCAGCGCGACGGCCAGGAGATCTGGTCTATCCCCGGCGGCGGCGTCGAACGCGGCGAACTGCTGACCGAGGCCCTCATTCGCGAGGTACAAGAGGAGACCGGTGTGCGCCTGGCCACGGTCGGCCCGCTGGCCTACCTCGTCAACACCACGACCGAGCGGTACCCGTCCACAGTCGTGCTGACCTTCGACTGCACCGACTGGGACGGCAACATCGCCGTGCATGACCCGGACGGCAAGGTCATCGGCGCTGTACTGCTACCGCTCGACGAAGCCAAGAAGGTCCTGGGGGCCTCCGCGGCCGCACGACCCGAGATCGAACCCGTGCTCGCCTACCTCGATGGCGCCAGCACCAACCGGGTGTGGAGCTACCGCGACGACCAACCAGCTGATTGACCAGCTCGGGGCACACCTGGACAACTGGGAGAATCATGACGGTCACCCATGGTCTCGACGCGAGCATAACAACGCTCGACCCGCTCGGCGCCGACGCCGTAATGCGGTCACTGCCCCAAGCCAACATCGCGGCCGACACCGCATGGCTGCACACCCGAGCCGTACACCTCAGCCAGGGTGCCGCCCGAATCCGCGACGCCGCCCCCGCTCGGGCAGCATTGCGTGATCTGGGCATGCTCACCGCCTCGCTCGCCCGCCATACCGGCCGAAGCCTCGCACCACCTGTGGTCGAAGCGGCGATGCTCCACCTGGGCAGCATCGCCGACGAGGTACCACGTGAGACCGTCTACTCATACAGCACCCGCAACCCCCGCGGACCCAGACGGCGTTCCTTCACCGACACGCCCGGCGAGCACCTCTTCATCAACGAGGTCTCCGCAGCCAGCCGCGGCCTCGACGCGGCAATCGAGCACTGCCGCCACCTGCCAGAGGCCGCCAACCAGCACGAAGCCAACGCCGCCGCCGCGATCGTGCACCACCACCTGCGGACCTTTGCCGCTCATCTGGTGACCGTCAAACGTCACCTGACACCGCAGTACTTCACCGGCCGACTGCGCCCCTACTTCCCAGCGCTCATCATCGCCGGGCAAACCTACTACGCCCCTGGCGGCGCCCAGATGCCCCTGCTCGTGATCGATGTCGTACTGCTCAACCAGGCGGTCACCGGCGAGCTTGCTGGCTGGTTCGAGCAATACGTCGACGACAACGTCATCTACCTGCCGCCACACCACCGCGCACTCATCGACCAAGCCCGCGGCGAAAGGGGTCTGGCCCGACTCGCTCACCGATACCCGCACCTGCGCGCCGCCACCGGCCTGCTCATCGACGATCTGCTGCGGTTCCGCCTGCCACACCGTCAACTCGCTCAGGCCAACATGGCAATACGCGATGAAGGTGCATTCGGCAGCGGCGGCTACACGACTGGCGCCCTCGATCACCTCGTGGCCGTAACCAATGGCGCCCGTATCCTCCTCGACTCTGGGAGCACCGCGTGAGCACCCGCTCGATCGATACCGACTTCCCAACGTTTCCCCTCGGCGCAGTGCGGTCCGCGCTGCCTGCCAGCCCGACGACTCCACCACAGCCCGTCACGAGGTACGTCCGCGTGGCCTATCCGAGCCGGGTCAATGCCATGGCGCTGGACTCCAGCAAGATCGTGCCGAACGGGGACGGCACCTACCTGGCAGGTGAACTGCTGGTGGCGTGTGACCTGCCACGCCACGTCGAGGTCAGCATCGTCGACGACGGTCCCGCCGTCCAGACGACACCTGACTGCGCCCATCCCGTCCTGGCCCGACATGCGGCGTTACTGATCCGTACAGTGCTCGGGGTCCACGAGCGCCTACGTGTCCGGGTCACTGCCCCGGATCTCCCCGCCCACATCGGGCTCGGTTCCAGCAGCGGCCAAATAGCCGCCGTGGCCGCGGCAGTCAACGAGATCTATGGCCGTCCGGTCCCGGCTCACCGGCTCGTAAGGTTCCTCGCCCGCAACCACGGCGAGGAGATCGACGAAGACCTCCACCACCTTCTGCCCGTGCAATGTCTGGGCGGATCCGCCGCCGCCGGGCTCATACCCGGCGCCGTCCAAGTCATCGCCGGCGCTCAGGTGCCACTGCTACAGGCTCCCTTGCCCGACGGCATGCATATTGTTCTGGCAATGCCCCACGAACCCGTGATCTGGGACGCACGAGCAAGCCTCGCAGCCGAGGCACGTCATTTCGATGCATTTATCACGACCGGCCGCACACACGCACCTGAGATCGCCTACCGCCTCCTGCACGACGCCTGGCCCGCCCTCATCGACGGTGACCTGCGCCCGCTCGGGCACCTACTCTTCGACTACCGCTTTCGGATGGGAAGCATCGCCAACTGCGCGTTCTCCCATCCAGATCTCCTCATCACCGCCCCGAAACTCGAACACATCTTCAGTGACCAGCTTGCTGACGTCCTTACCCTCTCCTCGGTCGGCCCCACCTTCTGCGCCGTTACCCGCACTCCGGGCTTGTGCGAGCAGGCGTTCTCGGACGCGGGATTGAAGACCCTGCGCTGCAGGCCGGCCAACAGCGGCTACAGCCTCCACAACGGGTCAGAATCGTGACGGTCGTACGACCGGCCCCTACCGGCAACTACTGGAACGATCAGAACACCGTCTCAGTCTTCGCTGCACTTTCGGCGCCTGTTTACCTGACCAACCTTCTCTCCAACCCCGCACCTGATGGCGCCGTTGCGCTCGACGCGGGCTGTGGCACGGGCCGGAACCTGCCTAGTCTGGTGGCTGCAGGCTTCCGTGTCCTGGCCATCGATCTGCATCCCGGCATGCTGGATGAGGCCCGCGACCACCATGCCGGGCCGTGTGTCGCATTCGCCCGTGCGAATGTCACCAATGTGCCTGTCGCCGATCAACTGGCCTCGCTGGTCGTCTGCCACGGTGTCCTACACAACCTCCATGACCGTGACGACCTCGGGGCCGCGTTGCGTGAGCTGCACCGAGTCCTCGCCGTCGGAGGCTTTCTGTCGCTGAACACATTCACTGCCGGGTACCTCGACCCATGTCTCGACTCACTCGGCGACGACGTCTACGTCCTACCGAACGGCCAGTACATGAACCTGCTGACGCCCGACGACCTGGAGAGCCTTCTCGTCGGAGCGGGTCTGTCAGTGTGCGGCGACGTCACGCAGTACCTCAGTCCGGGCGATCCGGGCCAACGCAGCGTGTGGCGCGCCATCCTCACCCGGGTATAGCCCGTCGAAGGGAACACCGTGCTCCTCGTCGCCGCCATCACAGACAGTTTCAACGACCAGGACATCGCCTTCACCCGCATGCCAGACCCTCCCGGCGGGCCTCTGCTCGTCGTCGACGATCGCAGACTGCGCCAACAGGTGTGGCGCCGGCTCGACGACGGTCAGGAACTCCCGCCCGACGCATCTGCCCTCAGGGTCCCGTTGTGGGCCTGCCACATCGATGCAGCGACGGCGCAGGCCACCTTCTACGCCACCACGCAGCGGCGTCCCGCCGCTGCAGTGTTGGTCGCTTTCCACCACACCCGGATGCCAACCCGCGTGACCACCGACGTCACCGGATGGGCTCATGCCCTCGTCGGCGAGCGGGCCGAAGTGAACTTCCCCGTGCCGAGGCCCGGGAGACGGCCCTCGCAAGGTCCAGAAGTAGAAACCAAGATAACCCTCAGTGCGAAGATCAACCCGCTCGCTGTCGCCCGCATCCTGTTGGACCACCTGTCGACCATCGGCACGCCCGTGTCCGACAGCATCATCTACCGGCGAATCCTGCGATCGGAGATCTACCGGCCGGCCGGCTCCTGCCTGCGCGAGTACGCCGCACTGACGCCGCGCCCCGACGGCAGTTGGTGGGCGAAGGCAAAGTTTCTCCTTGATGGTCAACTCCACAAGAGCATCCGTCCTGCGACCGACCAAGAACACGCTCTGGCCCTCGTCAGCGAGGCGCTCGGTCGCAGGCCTCTCGACAAGGTTGGCCAGTTGCTACGCAGCACCTGGGACGTTCCTTCACCAACGGACCAGGACGGCCACTGGTCAACCATCACGGTAGACACGAGCACCCTCGCCCCATACCTGGGAACGCTTCAGCAGGTCGAGATCGAGTACGGAGCGTGCCTCACTGCGGCGCCCGCAACCACCGGCTCTCCGCCGGTTCGCCGGGCCGTGGAATCGACAGCGGACGCTGTCGCTGATGCACTCTCGGCCCACGGTATTCCCCATGTCCGATTTGGTCAGAGCAAGATCGAGCACTTTCTCAACAACGGGCGGAACGATGACTGCGATTGATGAAGTGATGCCCATGCTCGACGCCGTCCTGGCGGGCCGCGACGCGCCCGCCGCGCTCGATGCTTGGTGCAGGGAAGACGTCGCTGTAGAGCTCAGCGGGTTGGCCATTCACCTCCGTGCGTCGTCCAGCACGACAGCGAGGTACACGAGGAGCCTGTTCACCCCGGGCAGCTCCTTGTGGAACGCGCATGACGAAGCCATCTCGTCCACTGCGACGATGCGAACCATCGCCCTTCCCACCAACCGCGTCAACGCGCTCGCCGAACGCGTCCGTCTACGCGCCGCAGGCGTCCCACGGCATGTCAAGATGCATGCCCAGGCTCCGGCCAGGTGGCATCGAACTGCTGCCGGCCCAGTGCTGGTCACCGACACCAGTGCGGCGATAGCCCCACAGGTGGTAGCTCGCCACGCCGACGGCTACACGGTGATCACGGTCGACGATACGGACGCGGCGATGAATGCCGCCCGGCACCTCCGCGAGATCGGCTACCGGCGGGCCGAGAACAACGGCTGGGTCTGCCTGCACGCCTCAGCTGCCACCATCGACGGCCGCGGCATCCTGTTCGTAGGCAACTCCGGCGCCGGCAAGTCCAGCCTCGCCCTCGCAGTCGCCGCTGCCGACGACGGAGCTTACCTCTCCAACGACCGGACCATGATCGCGATATCTCCGGACGCCGCTCCGCGAGCCATCGCGATGCCCGGACCCATTCGACTCAACGGCGGAACGCTGAGCGCCCTCGGTTTGAGCCACGCCAGCCGGTGGAACCTTGCCCGTCCCAAGCCAGCATCTGGCTCGGACTGGCAGAGCTTCCAGGGGAGCAACAAGCTACACATCTTGCCCGAGGAGTGGCGTGAGCGCACGGGCACGCCGCTGTTATCCAGTGCGACAGTGGAGCTCATCGTCTTCCCAGAGGTCATTTACGGCAACCACAAGATCGACTCGTGTTCGACTCCAGACGGCCGAGCTCGGAGGTTCTTGGCGGCCCAGTGCATGTCACCGGGCGACGATATCTACGTGTGCGACTGGTTGAGTATCCGCCACAGAAAGACCGTCGAGCAGACCGCCAATTCTGCCGCTGTGCTCGACGCGCTTGCGCGCCGACCCGCCATGGATCTCCGCTTCGGTACTGATACTCCGTATCGGAACGTGACGGCAGCCATCAAGGATCGACTGGACGCGCTGTCGCGCACATGAAACAGATTCCTGCAAAGAATCGGCTCCTAATCCTACCGGGTGTCGTAATCAAGATGTACCGCGAAGCATGGCGAGCCGAGAACGAAAAGAATGCTCTGCGGCGCCTCGACGACGCTCGCATATTGGCGCCGTCCGAGCGAGGCTCCGGTCGTATCGGCAGTCGGAAGTTTCTTGTAATGAGTCGGATGCGCGGATCGACGACGGGCGGAACTCAGGAGGCGGGAAGGCGAATAATTGCTTATCTGCGATCTGTCCATGAGCTCGGCGGGCCTGGCTTTGGCCGGCTCTGTGCGCCGCTGATGCCACGATGGAACGGCTATGTTCGTCAACGCCTGGTCTCCTATCGAGAAGCATTCGTCAGCCGAGGGCTTAACGAGGTCGCAAACACCGCTGACGCCCTTGCCCATTTACGGCTACCCGAACCACCCATGCCTTCTTTGTTGCACAATGACCCAGAGCCGGGAAACTTCCTCGAAAGTTCTGCCGGCATCGCGGGGCTCGACTGGGAACTGGCCATCTACGGCGATCCGGACCTCGACTACGCCAGGGTCGGCTGTGCGCTTGGAATCCGTCCAGCCCGATTGGTCGATCTTCTTGATGATCAAGGGGTTGCGTTCAACGAGCAAGCGCTGACTATTTACCGTCGCGTTCACTTGCTCGGTCGTCTCATGTCGTCGATTACCGCCGCTCCACCAGATATGGCGGCTGCTCGACGTTACCTAAGGGAGTTGAGAGCATGCGCTGATGACCATACGTAATTTAGGTTCGCCGCGGGGATTTGTGGATTCGGCCAACTACACGTAGTTTGGAGAAGTTATGTTGGGATCAGCCGGAGGTGACCCTTCAGTCAAAGCTTCTTGCTCGCCGCAGGAACCTTGCCATCACGGTTGTCCGCCGGTCGACTTCAACCGTTACCGAGCGGTGCTCTTCGACTGGGACGGAACTCTCGTCAACAGTCACCCCATCAACTTTCGCGCGCTGTCTCAAGCCTGTGAGCGATGGGGACTCGATCTCCGGGAAGAGTTCTATGCCTCTCGAATAGGCACTTCCGGTGGCGAGTTGATTTCAGAGCTTGCTGAAGTCGCCGGTATCGTTGCACCAGTCGAAATCATCGTTGCCGAATGTATCGATCGGATTGTCGAGAGGACTTCCGGCCTGGAAGTCTACGTCCCGGTCGTCGAACTCGCGATGGACTTCCATGGAGAAGTTCCGTTGGCTCTCGTCTCGGGAGGCGCTCGTAGGGTCGTCGACGCCGGCCTCGAAGCCACTGGCCTGCGGCGTCTGTTCGAGTATGTGATAACCGGAGAGGATGCCCAGCGCGGGAAGCCCGATCCAGAATTATTTCAGCTCGCCGCGCACCGACTGGGCGCTGCACCTTCGACCTGTCTCGTTTACGAGGACTCGCCTGAAGGCATTCAAGCGGCCCACGCAGCCGGCATGCAGGTTGTGGACGTCCACTGTTTTCGCCGCCGCAGCGCAGGATCGGCGACCCGGTAGCTGTTCCGTCTTGACAACAAAATTAGCCCTCCCGACGCCGACTTCCTGGAGCATACGCTGGTGGTTATCGGACGACGCAGATTGGCTGGCCGCCTGCTACGTCTGCAGTTCTGCACGGCTCCAGGCGAATTCCTTGCCGTAGCTGGCGATTATCTGGCCGCCGACCCGGTAGTCAGCACGGTGGTGACCACCGTCGCGCACCGGCTGTTGGCGCAGCAGGCCGATGGGATCGCGCAGCCCGACCGCAACTGGTGGTTGGTGGTTAGAGACGCCTCCGGCACGATTGTCGGTGCCGGTATGCGAGCGGCGCCGTTCGCACCCTACCCGCCATTCCTGCTGCCGATGCCCGACGAGGCGGCAGTGGCCCTGGCCTACGCGTTACACGAGCGCGGGGAGGAGGTGACTGCAGTCAACGGAGCCCTTCCCGCCGTTGAGCTGTGCGCCGCAGAGCTGACCCGGCTCGGCGGGGGCAGAGTTCAGGTCAACCAGCACACGCGGCTGCACGAGCTCGGCGAGTGGGCATGTCCGGCGCCCGTATCCGGCAGCCTCGAGCTCGCCGCCGAGGACGACGTCGATCTGGTCATGAAGTGGTTCGGCGCGTTCATGGGCGACGCCGACGAACAGGCGGGCCGCCGACGCGCTAGCGCGCATCAAGTACCCGACCGTGCGGAGATGCTGCGCCGACTGCGGACCGGGCAGCTGTGGTTCTGGGTCGACGAGACGGGAGAGCGGGTGCACCTCACAGGCGCCAACCCACCATCGTTCGGCGTCGCGCGGATCGGCCCGGTGTACACGCCGCCAGACCAGCGCGGCCGTGGATGGGCCAGCAACGCGGTTGCCGAAGTCTCCCGGCGGCTCCAGGCCGATGGTGCCCGGGTGTGCCTGTTCACCGACCAAGCAAACTCGACCTCGAACAAAATCTACACCGCTCTCGGCTACCGGCCAGTGGTAGACATGGCCAACCTCATCATCGTCCGCTGATGGGAAATGGCCCGCGCGGCGGAGGAGCCTACGGTCGATCATTGCCTGCCGTGTACCACCGGTGAGATGGGCAGAAACTGATCAATAACAAACTCGTGGCCTTTGGGCTGGGTGCATCCATATGATTTCAGTAACTTGTCTACGAGTCCCAGCCCGATGCTAATTGCTGCGAGCCGCGCGGCCAGGGATAAGTGTTCCGCAGGGCTGCCATCTCGTCCTGCCTATTGCCGAAACGGGAGATCACACGGTGACGAAGGTCGTGGTGGACAAGGTTCTCTGCTACGTGGGGCGGGAGGGAAGGACTGCTCGCATCGCGGTGGCTGTCTGCGGTGCTGACCGCCTCGCCGCTGTCTGGTGGCCCCGCAAGGAGCCCGGTAAGTTCAGCTGCCAGCACTTTCACTTTCATCGATTGGGGATGCCGGCTACGTGTCGCACGTCGAGAAGATCACCAGTGAACTCCGCGCGTTGATGACCGGGGTCGAACGCGCGCGGGGGTTGGCAGCCGCCGCCGACAGTCAGGCGCAGGAGGTGGCGTTGCGGGCCGCGGGCGCGGGCTTCGTCGCCGTGGCGGCGGGTGTGGCGCGGGTGCGCAGCGCGATCACGGGCATCCAGGGCGCCCTGGGAAGTCTTGCGGGGTCGATCGGTGAGGCGACGAAGGCCACCGCGGCGGTGCCGAACGAGGCCACCCCTCAGGAGACGATCGCTGGGCTGGCGCCTGTGCAGAGCGCCGTGGACGCCGCTCGCGACGCGGCGGCCGGAGCCATCACCGGTGTCGGTGAGGCGCAACAACTCGCCACCAGGGTCCTGCAGGGCGGGGCAACCCGGGCCACTGTTGCAGGCCCTGGACGGCATCAAGCAGGTTCTGGTGCTGGTCGTTGAGCGCACCGTGGGCACGCGGCAGGCCGTCGAAGCGGCGATCGCGGAGGCGCGGCAGTTGGGGGCTTCGGGAAACTGACGAGGGCTGGCGGTCATCCACCGGCCAGCCCTGTCCCTGCTACCACCGGCGGCCCACCCCCGACGACCCCCACCCTGGGGGGCACCGTCTCCACGAACACTGACGTAGCAACCCCGTGGACCAGGCGTCCCACCGGCGTCGGCGGCGGATCGCCCACCGGACGTCGAACCAGGATCTCAGCGAACGAGAAGCCAAGGGAGCGGCGTGCCTTGGAGTTGGAAAACGAGTGTGCCGACAGGGTCACCGGCAAGGGGTACCGGGTTCACCAGAACCCCACGGGGCAGGAGATCGCGGACGCTCGACGCGAGACCGGGGATTCTGGGAGGTCGGAGAAGGCGCCCGATTTCCTCATCGAGGGGCATGTGTTCGACTGCTATGCGCCCACTGCTCCTGTGCCGGCCCGCGCCGTCTGGAGCGCGGTGTCCAAGAAGGTCGACGCGGAGCAGACCCAGCGCGTGATGTTGAACCTCCACGACTGGCGAGGAGACCTCACCGCCCTGCACAAGCAGTTCCACGACTGGCCGATAGCAGGGCTCAAGGAACTGGCGGCGATAACGCGCGACAGTGCGATCATTGAGATCATCCGGCGAGACTGATGAAGAGGTGCAGATGGCTGTCGAGTACCGGCTGACGCTGGCGGGCGACATCCCGCTGGAGCAGGTGGCGGAGTTGGCTGCTCCCGGAGCTGTCGAGACGTCCACGGCGTCCGGCGGCAGGATGCTCAGCGCCGATCTGAATGACGAGCGCGGGTACGTCGTGGACATCACAGGCGGCAGGCACGGCTACTACTGCGCCGAGAATGACGGGGGTTCCCTGTGGCAGTGGGAGCCGGAAGCCTACGTTGACGTCAGCTTCTACATGCGCAAGGACACCCTGGTCGACAAGGGAAAGCCCCACATGCTTGCGACCGTGGCCAGGATCCTGACCGGCAGGACCGAGAACGCGGCTCTGACCCTCAACGGCGACGTGCTGATGCTGACACGCGTCGCGGGAACCGTCGAGAAGCACAACACCGACGGGTGGTACGACGAGGACTACGACAGGATTCTTCACCTCTGAGACCAGCAGCGGTCTAGGGGCCTGACGAGGTCGATCCCCAGTCTTCGGCGCGAGTGGGGCCGAGGGCTGACAGCGCGTAGAGACCCCTGCGGATCGACGTTGGCGGCGGAAAGGTTGTTGTCCCCATTGACGAGGTACCCGAGCCGATCCGGAGGGCATGTCCGGCGTTCGAGATCGACGCGACGCTCCTCTGGGGCCTTGAGATTCAGCCGCAGTCTATAGCGGTGAACACCGTTTCTGGATGCTGGATGCTGGATGCTGGATGCTGGATGTTCGAACTGCAATTCCGGAGATTATCGACTGGACTGCGACCGCGCGATCCTTCAACCTGCGGCAATTCATGAACAGGGAGTACGACATGAATGCTGAACTATGTTCCATGTCTGCCGTAGAGCCTTGAAGCGTGTGGATGCGTTGTCTCCTGCGATCATCCGTCAGGCCCCTTCGCCGACTACCTTCTGGTATTCGGCCTCGCCGTGTACGAGCGTCGTTAGCTCGGCGGCAAGCGCTCGTTGCGCTCGCCGCTCCGCAGGCCGCTGCACCGTCGACGCGGCCAGCTCCTCGATCTCGTCCCTGGAGCGGAAGCTGTAGTACTTGAGGTACGTTTCAACGTCACGTTCGTCGGCGTTGACCCAGAACTGGTAGAAGTCGTAAGGACTCGTCATCGCCGGGTCGAGCCAAACCGCTCCACCCTCGGTCTTGCCGAACTTCGTGCCATCAGCCTTCGTGACCAGCGGGGTTGTGAATGCGTGCACCTGCCCCGCCCCTCGGCGGCGGATGGAGTCGACACCCGCTGAGATGTTTCCCCACTGGTCGGAGCCGCCGAACTGGAGCGAGCAGCCGTAACGCGTGTTGAGTTCGAAGTAGTCGTTTGACTGCAGGAGCTGGTAGCTGAACTCGGTGAAACTGATGCCTGAATCAAGGCGAGCCTTGACGACCTCGCGGGCCATCATTTTGTTGACAGGAAAGTGCTTGCCGACCTCGCGCAGGAAGTCCAACGCCGGCATTGGGTCAGTCCAGTCCAGGTTACTGACCACCTCGGCGGCATTGTCGCCCTCATAGGTAACGAACGGAGCGACCTGAGCACGGATCTTCGCCACCCACTCGGCGACCACCTCGGGTGGGTTTAGCGTCCGCTCGCCGGCCTCCTTCGGGTCTCCGATCTGCCCTGTCGCGCCACCAACCAGCAAGAGCGGCCGATGCCCGGCCTTCTGCAGCCGCCGAGCCGTGTTCAGCTGTACCAGGTGGCCAACGTGCAGGCTGGGTGCAGTCGGGTCGAAGCCGACGTAGAAGGTGACCGGGCCTTCATCGAGGTGCTTACACAGACTGTCGAGGTTGGTGGCGTCCCGAATCAGACTGCGCCACTGTAGGTCGTCGATAAGGCTCACGACGCTGGACTCTCCGATCAACAGGGTGATCCGATCCTACCTGCGACCCCACCCGATTCGAATACGCAGAGAGTTCGCCCAAACGCGGAGGGAGCACTTCCCGCCGCGCCGACATCCATCTCTGCGCGCTCTCAACCCATGACGGCTACGACCTGATCCGCAAGCAACGACACCCACCTCGCGTGGACGCACGCGGACTCAGACGCTTGGAGTTGCGCTACGCCGGTTCCGCGACTTCAGGGTTACGGCGCTACCGAGGGAGCTTTCCCGCTCGGCCCCCACAGCCCCCGGCGGTCTGTGGAACCACCGCGAGATCCAGATGGAGGCCGGCCGGCCCGTTCCCCGCCTCAGACATTCGGGCGCGACAGTGGTTCGGATGGCAACTCCGCCAGATGTTCCTGACCTTGAAGCAGCGCCCCGAGCCGTGGCCACCGGACCGGCAGGGCGCTCAGATCCCGCTCCGCTCCGACGGCTTCGATGAGGCCGAGCGCATCGGTGGCCAGGCCGAGTGCGCCGCGTTCTACGACAGCGCCAGTCTCCCCCTCTAGGACGGGGTCCATGGCCGTCGTCCACTCCGGTGTCAAGGCCCAGGACGCGTAGAGGCGATCGTCGAGCCAGGCGATCGGCCGAGTGGCGAGGAACTCGTCCCAATCGGAGGAAACGTCGACGAACACCGGCGTCGAGTAGAGCGGATCAACTTGAGCCGCCGCCAGCAGAAGCGGATCCTGCACCAGGGTCGCATCGACAAGCTGGGCGAACGACGGCGTCCACACGACCATGTGCCCGTTCGTGGTGCCATCAGCCTGGACGACCGGCGGTCGTTTCCACACCCCGACTTCGGACACCTCGGCAAATGTGTCGGTCATCCGGTACAGCGTGGCGCAAGCAGCGACCGGCTCCGCCTCGAAGCCGAGATGGCGCAGCGCGCCGCTGACCTGATGACTCGTCGGAACACAAGTACCAACGGGCTTACCGCTCTGCGCCTGGTGCAGAACGGCAAGGACCGCGAGCAGCGGCACCAACTCCACCGGCGCCTCCACGAGCCGTCCGAACATCGGGCTGATCTCGTACACCTGCATCAGGGCTCTATCGTCCGGGCTGAGCCGCGGACTCGCCAGCACGCGGGTGGCCGGGATAATCCGCCGGAGCGGTTCTCGCCGCTGCCGTCGGCTACTGCGCTTGCGATCGCCCACCGAACCTCCCGACACGACTACCCGCACCGTCTGTCATCCCATCGATGCTCACACATCAACGACCCCCGAGTCAGCAGCCGGAGATGCCGCATGCGCAGCCACGACCTCACGCCGGGACGAATGATCGGCGTCACCTTCGACCACGGCGAGGACTTCTTCTCCGCCCTTGCGGACGCCTGCCGGACCAACGGAGTTCGTCACGGCTATATCCCCGTCTTCATCGCCGGCTTCAGCTCGGTCGAGATCGTCGGCACCCGTCAACGCCTCGACAACCCCCAGGCACCAGTTTGGGATCGCGTACACCTATCCAACGTCGAGGCGCTCGGCGGCGGCACCATCGCATACGACGAGACCGAGGACCAGATCCGGCCACACATCCACGCCAGCGTCGGCCTCAAGGAACATAGCGCCACCGGGCACACCAGCCACCTACTCGGTGCCACCGTCCAGTTCCTCACTGAGATGCTGATCATTGAGGTCGCTGCACCGGTCATGCGCCGCGTCCCGGACACGACGTTGTACGACGTGCCACTCCTACGATTCGGCGGCAGCTGACTCATCGCCTGCGGATACCCGCTCGGAGACCCCCGGTGCCAGTCACGTTCGGGCAGCGGCATCAGCACGGGCCTGCTCGATGTCCTCGCGTCCCGTGCGGATGGGGAAAGGATCCGTCGACCAGCAGCTGCTGGTGCCCAGATAAGCGAACGCCTGATGCCAGGATTTGAACAAGTGCGCGGCTACGCGTTCAACGACCACCCAGCATGCGGACCGACAAGGAGAACGTGCCCATGCCGACGCAGCCCAACCAACTGTTCATCTCGACTGCCCCGTACTACGCCAGATATCGGCCCGGCTACGACCCCGCCATGTACGAGCATCTTCGCCTGCGCTTCAGCCTCGACGGCACTCAGCGCGTCTTGGACCTGGGTACCGGCACGGGCACGATCGCGTTGCCGCTCGCGACGCTTGTCGGTGAGGTCATTGCCGTCGACCCGGAAGCCGGCATGCTGGAAGAGGGCCGTGCACTCGCCGAAGCGCAGCGCACGGACAACGTCAGTTGGCTCCTCGGCGACTCCACGACCCTGCCCGCGATGAACATCGGCCCAGTCTTGCTCACCGTCATGGGTGCGTCGTTTCACTGGACCGACCGGCACCAGACCCTGCGCGACCTCGAGACGCTCATTGAGCCGGCCGGTGCCGTCGTCCTCGCCTCCGGTGGCGCACCGGGTGACATCGAACCGGCCCCCTGGACCGATGTCATCGCCGAGGTACGCACCCGCTACCTCGGTCCCGGCCGGCGTGCCGGTAGCGGTACTTACCAGCACCCCGCAGAACGCCACCAAGATGTCCTCGCCCAGTCAACGTTCCGGCACCTCGAGATCCACACCTGGGATCGCACCGTCACGCGGACCCTCGACGAGGTCATTGGGCTGCAATTCTCCTACTCCTACAGCAGCCCAGCGCAACTAGGACCAGACAAGGCGGCTTTCGAAGCCGACCTTCGAGACGCCCTCATCAAGTACAGCCCCACAGGCTTGTTTGATGAACTCGTCCGCACCGAGGTCATCATCGGCAGCAGGACCCAGACAAGGTAGCCCGAGTTGCTGGGCGTGTGTCGTTCGCATGTTGCGCCTACGCCCCGGACGAATCCAACGTCCACCGTCCGCCATGCCAAGTCTCACCGCTGATCCACGCCACACTCCGGG
>NZ_JBEXGE010000044.1:0-64981 GCF_040607155.1 Micromonospora sp. NPDC005324
GCGGCGGACCCCGGGCGGCGGACCCCGGGCGGCGGACCCCGCGCGGCGGACCCCGCGCGGCGGGCCCCGCGCGGCGGGCCCCGCGGCAGGCCGGTCCCGCGTGCCGTTGCCGCGGTCAGACAGCGCAACGCGGACCGGCAGGGGACGCCGACCGTCAGCTTCGCTGCGTCGTCGCGGTCGTCAGTGGGCGGCGGGGGTGAGGTCGGCCTCGACGGGCGGTGGGGTGGCCGCTTCGGCGTTGCGGCGGCGGCGCAGCTCGATCGGGAGCACCACCAGGGTGACCAGCGCGCCCAGCGCCCCGGTCACCACGAAGCCCCAGAGTGGCGCGCTGGCGTCGATCACCGCGCCGGCGAGCGGCGCGCCGATGGCGATGCCGACGGTGACCGCGGAGCCGTGCAGACCCATCGCCTCGCCGCGTACCTCGGCCGGCACCAGGCGGCTGACCGCGTCCGAGCCGGCGGCGATGGTCGGCGCGCAGAGCGCGCCGGCGGGTATCAGCGCCAGGCACAGCAGCCACCAGTGCGCACCGCCGAGCCCCACCGGAATGGTGCACACGGCCAGTGCGGCGGTCATTGCCAGCGGGGAGAACGAGCGGTGCACGGCCCCGTAGGCGAAACCGCCGGCCAGCGAGGCGACCGCCCAGATGGCCAGGACCGCGCCGGTCCACCCGACCTCGCCGCTGGCCCGCAGGACGGCGACCACCGCGACGTCGGTGCCGCCGAGCACCAGGGTCGCGGCGGCGCTGAGCGCCAGGACGGCGAGCAGTCGGGGGGTCATCCACTCCCGGCGCGGCACCCGACGTTGTGGGCCGGTGGGCTCGGTGGCCGCCCGGATCGGTGGGTTGACCACCCACAGGGCGATCCCGGCGGCGACGATGCCGCCACCGACCAGATACATGGTGGTCTGCGCGGAGATCGCGGTGACCAGGGCCACCGCCAACGCCGGACCGATCATGAAGGACAGCTCCACCGACATCGAGTCCAGTGCGTAGGCCGGGCGGCGTTGGTCCTCGGGGACCAGCGCGGCGATCGACTGACGGACCACGGAGAAGATGGGCAGGGCCAAGGAGCCGGCCACGAAGGCGGCCGGCAGGAGCACCGGGTACGCCAGCGTGGGCGCGGTGGACCAGAAGATCGCCTCGGCGATCCCGGTGAGCACCAGGACCGGGCGCAGTCCACGCCGGTCCACGAGACGGCCGAGTAGCGGCCCGCCGATCGCCGCGCCCACGGTGACGGCCGCGCCCACCAGGCCCGCCGCCCCGTAGCCCCGATCAAGGTCGAGCACCACGTGGAAGGTCAGCGTCACCCCGGTCGCGGTGAGCGGGATGCGGGCGAGGACGGCGACCACCAGCAGCGACCGCAGGCCGGGCAGGGCGAGCGCCCGCCGGTAAGGCTTCATGTTCACGTGGGTCCGTACCTCCGGCGTCATCCTCGACCGGCGGCGGCTCCTTGGCCAACCAATTAGCGCCTCATGCGGCAGTGATCACAGGCTGGCCGTGCATGATCACCCCAGCGCCGTCCATCGCGCGCAGGGCCACGTCGGTGGTCGCCGGGGCGACGGCGGCGGTCAACTCCAGCAGCACGGTGGTGGCGAAACCCTCCCGGGCGGCGTCCAGCGCGGTCGCCCGGACGCAGTGGTCCGTGGCGATGCCGACCACGTCGACCCGGTCCACGTCGTGTCGGCGCAGCCAGTCGGCCAGGCACTCGCCGTCGTCGGCGTGCCCCTCGAAACCGGAGTACGCCGCCGCGTGCTCGCCCTTGTGAAAGATCGCCTCGACCCGGGCGGTGTCCAGTTCAGGGTGGAACTCCGAACCGCTGGTGCCGACCACGCAGTGCCGGGGCCAGGACTCCACGAAGTCCGGCGGATCGCCGAAGTGGGCACCCGGGTCGACGTGGTAGTCCTTGGTGGCGACCACGTGGGTCCACCGGTCCGGTTCGGCGGCGAGTAGCCGGGAGATGCTGGCGGCCACCCCTGCGCCGCCGGCGACGGCCAGCGAGCCGCCCTCGCAGAAGTCGTTCTGCACGTCCACGATGATCAGCGCGTTGGCCATCGGGGGGTTTCCTCTCTCCGCACGGTCGGTCGGTGGCGCTCGGGGAATGGCTCAGCCAGCGGGTACGACGGTGACCGGCACGGCCGGGTCGCCGGCCGAGAGCTTCAGCCCCTCCCACGGAATGGAGATCAGGCACTCCCGCAGGTGCTCCCGTGACTCGTCGAGGGTGGGCAGCGGCACCGACTCACCGGCGACCACGTACGACTGCTGGAGCAGGCGGTCGTTGGGCTGCCGGTCCGGAACACCCTGCGGGACGATGACCTCCTCGGTGGCGGTGCCGGTCGGCTTGTGCCGACGGACCGCGACCTTCCGGCCGCCGATGGTGGCCTTGTGCTCGGAGCGCTTCACCACCGGCCGTCCCTCGACCTCGACCAGTTTGTAGACCAGCCCGGCGGTCGGAGCCCCGGAGCCGGTGACCACGGCCGTGCCGGCGCCGTACATGTCCACCGGTTCGGCGGCCAGCGCGGCGATCGCGTACTCGTCCAGATCACCGGAAACGATGATCTTGGTCTCGGTGGCGCCCAGCGAGTCGAGCAACTCCCGGGACTGCTGGGCGATCACCGCGAGGTCGCCGGAGTCGATCCGTACCGCCCGCAGATCCGGCCCGGCCACCGCGATGGCGTTGCGGATGCCCTGGCTGATGTCGTACGTGTCGACCAGCAGCGTGGTGTCCTTGCCCAGCGTGGCGACCTGCGAGGCGAACGCCGCCCGCTCGTCGTCGTGCAGCAGGGTGAACGCGTGCGCCGCCGTGCCCGCCGTCGGGATGCCGTAGCGCGCGCCGGCGGCGAGGTTGGACGTGAACCGGAACCCGGCCAGGTACGCGGCCCGCGCCGCGGCCACCGCCGCATCCTCGTGCGCCCGACGCGACCCCATCTCGATCAGTGCCCGGCCCCGCGCCGCGGTCACCATCCGGGCCGCCGCGGCGGCCACCGCGCTGTCGTGGTTGAGCACGGACAGCGCCAGCGTCTCCAGCACCACACATTCGGCGAAGCCGCCGGAGACGGTGAGGATCGGTGAATTAGGGAAGAACAGCTCACCCTCGGCGTACCCGTCGACGTCGCCGGTGAAGCGGTAGTCGGTGAGCCAGGCCGCCGCCGTTTCGTCGACCACCCCGGTTCGCAGCAGGAACTCGATCTCCGTGGGGTCGAACCTGAAGTCGCGGATCAGCTCGATCAGTCGCGCCGTTCCGGCGACCACGCCGTACCGGCGGCCGCTGGGCAGCCGGCGGCTGAACACCTCGAAGACACACCGGCGGTCGGCGGTGCCGTCCTTCAGTGCCGCGCTGACCATGGTCAGCTCGTAGTGGTCGGTCAGGAGCGCGGGGCGGTGGATGCTCACCGCCCCAGCCTAAGGTTCAGCTCGGGTCGCCGCCGTTGTGGCCCGGGATCGAACGTAACGCCGCCCACAGCTCGGCCCGGCCGGTGACGCCGAGCTTGGCGTAGATCCGCTGGAGGTGGTTCTCCACAGTGCGCGCCGAGAGGTAGAGCCGTTCGGCGATGGCCCGGCTGGGGGCGCCGTGCGCGGCGAGGCGCGCCACCTGCCATTCCCGCTCGGTGAGCACGGGCGCGCCGGCCTGGAGCGCCGGCGTCCGGATCAGGTCACAGCGCCCGAGTAACCCGGCGAGGCGCTCCCGGGAGTCGTTGGCCGCAGCCGAGTGTCGCTGGCGCAGCCGCTGGACGGCCTGGGAGGTGGCCTCGGCGGCGTACACGGTCAACTCCAGGGCCGCGTAGTCGTCGGCGACCGCGAGCAGGTCGGTGGGGGAGTCGGTCACCGCGGCGCGGGCGTGCCGGGCCAGCAGCGGCGGCAGCACCCCGTCGACCCGCTCGGAGAGCTCGGCGAGGCGCTGCGCGACGGTGCGCCGGCCACCATCGGAGCAGGTGGGCCCGACCGCCACGCCCGCCTGGTCGAGTCGGACGAGGTCGTGCAGCACATGCACCTCGTGCCCGGCGAAGCCGTCCGAGCGCAGCCGATCCACCAGGTCACCGAGGTGTTTGACAGCGCCCGGCAGGTCACCCGAGGCGGCGAGCGACGCGCCCCGAGCCTGCTCCAGCCACGGGTAGAGCACCGCCATGCCCGGCGCGTGGGTGCGGTCGGCTTCGGCCATCGCCGCAACCGCCTGTGCCGCGTCACCGCGCAGCGCCGCCGCCTGGGCGCGTTCAGCCTGAGCCAGACCGGCGTAGACACGACTCGTGGCCAGCACCGCGCAGGCGCCCAGCGAGGTTCGCATGGCTGCGTCGCTCTGCCCGCGCAGCCGGGCCGCGTACGCCTGAAGGATGGCCAGGTAGCCGGTGCCGAGGCGGAAGTCGCCGGCTCCGGCGAGGTCGGCGAACTCGTCGGCCACGATCGCGTCGATCCCGGCCAGGTCGCCGGTGAGCATGAGCCGGGTGCCTCGGGCCAGCTCCAGGGCCAACTGGAGGTACGGCATGTCGGTGCGCCAGCTCGCCGCGGCCGAGTGCACCTGGGCGATCGCCGTACCGCTGCGGGTCAGCTCGCCCTGCGCGGCCTGGACGTACGCGATGGTGGAACGGGCCAGCTCGCGGGCGGCGACACCGGCCGCCGGCCGGTCCAGTACTCGTCGGCTGAGCTGCACCGCGGTGGCCGTGTCCAGTCGGTGCAGGCGCATGATCGCCTCGAAGGCGTGCACCCGGGACCGGTCGGCGGAGTCGCTGAGCTGCTCGACCCGGCTTGCGATCTCCTCCACCGTGGACTCCCGGCTCAGCCCCCAGTAGCTGACCATGCCGCGGACGGTCAGCCACCGGCAGAGCCGCCGCTCGTCGCCGGGCTCGGGAGTGACCGCGTCGAGGACGTCGATCGCCTCGTCGGGCCGGTCGGCGAACATCAGGATGGTGGCCAGCAGCTCCGCCGCGTCGTAGCCGCCGTCGGCGTTCAGCGCGGCCCGCGCCAGGCGGGTCGCCAGCGGCACGTCGTAGCGGGTGAACGCCTGCACCGCGGCGTCCAGCAGCAGAGCCGGGTCCTGTGCGGTGCCGGAGTCGAGTCGCCAGACGGCCACCCGCAACAGGTCGTCGCGGCGGCGTTTGCCGACCTGCTCGAGCAGCTCGGCGAGGTGTGCCTGAAGTCGGCGGGTGCGGCTGACCGGGCAGCGACGGCGCATCACCTCGCCGTAGAGCGGGTGCGCCAGCCGGACGTTGGTGCGCCGGTCGTGCTGGATGACGGTGATCAGCCCGCGTTCCTCGGCGGTCTCCACGTCCGACTGCTCGGCGGCCTGCCTCAGGAGGTGCAGGCCCAGTGGTTCGCCGAACGCGACCAGCTCGACGACCGCGCGGACGCCGTCGGTGAGCTTGCCGACCCGGGTGTCGATGAGGTCGGTCAGGTTGGGTGCCAGCTCCAGTCGCCCGGTCCACTTCCAGATCCCGTACGTGCGCTTCAACTCGGCGCTGCCGTTGGCGGCGTGCACCAGCTCGCGCAGCAGCAGCGGGTTGCCGGCCGACAGCCGGCCGAGCCGGTCGGCGGAGCCGGCGTCGACCGGGCCGCCCAGGATCGCCGCCAGCAGGTCGGTGGTCTCCGCCTGCGGCATCGGGGTCAGCTCGACGTGCTCGACCAGGTCGTCGGTCCAGAGTGCGCGGATCGGCAGCGGGATCTGCTCGCCGTCGCGCAGGGTGCCGACCACTGTGGCGTTCTCGGCGCGGGCGACCAGGTGCACCAGTGCGGCCGAGGGGGGATCGAGCAGGTGGGCATCGTCGATGGCGAGCACGATCCGTCGGCCGGCCGCCTGCTGTTGCAGCACATTGAGCGCCCAGCGCAGGATGCCGGCGGGGGAGAGGCCCTGCGGCTGCTCGGCGGGGAGGACCTGGACCAGCCCACCGAACGGCAGCGCCGCGGTGGTGGCGCTGGCGGCGATGGACCAGATCGCGAACCGGTCGGTGGGCAACGCGCCCACGCCCTCGCGCAGCAGGCGACTCTTGCCGATGCCAGCGCTGCCGCTGAAGAAGAGCCCGCGGCCGGCCTCACCGGTCACCGCCTCCAGCAGGCGGTTCAGCTCATCCGTGCGGCCGACGAACTCCCATCGACTCATTCGCGCAGCATATCGACCGGAATCCGTCCGCGCCCGTACCGTCACCGTGCGAAGTTGAGTAATCGCACAATTACCGGTGAGTATTCGGGGTGTTCCGCCCGGTTGCCAGCACGCCCGTAGTCTTCCGACATCCGGGTTGCACACCGGAATTTTCGCGACCGGACCTTCGGTCACCTGCAACGGGAGGCACCTGATGAAGCAGGGCCCTCTCCCCTCGGTCGAATCGCCGGGCGACATGACCGGCCCCACCGACCTACCCACCTGCGGTCCCCTCCCCACCCGGGTCGGCGTGTCCGGCGCCCCTCCGGACGAGCCGCTCGGTGTGATCGCCGTCGGCCCGGCCGGTGCCGAGCGGCGTGCCGTGCTGGCCACCCTGCTCGGGCTCGATCCGGTGATGCTCACCGTGCCGGCGGGCAGTTGGTTGGTGGTGCGCGACGCCAAGGTGCCCACCCGGGCCGCGTTCGTGCCCGGTTACCGCCAGCCGCACTCGTACGGCGCGGACCGGGACGCCGCCGGTCCGGCGTTGGCCCGCCCGCCCCGGCGTGTCGAGCTGAGCGTGCCCGAGCCGCTGCTGCGGCACTTCACCCTGATCGACGTTCCGGACACCGCCACCCTCGGCGTGTCCGGCACCCGGGTGCTGCTCGAAGCGGCGGGCCGAGCCGGCGCATTGCTCTTCGTGATCGCCGCCGACCAGGCCTTCACCGCCGCCGAGTTGAACCTGCTCGCCGAAGTCGCCCCAACCTCGGTGGAGGTCGTCTTCGCGGTCACTCCTGGCGCGGCGGGGTGGGCTCCGCTGAGCGACGGCACGGCGACTACGGAGGGCGCGGGGGCGTCCGTCCCGCCGGTCGGGGGTGCGGAGACCGAGGTGGACGCGGTAGCGGTGACGGTGGAGGCGCATCGGGCGGCGCTTCTGGCCGCGGTGCCGGCGCTGGCCGGCGCGCGGTGGTTCCCGGTCGACGACGCCGACACCGCCGCCGACCTGCGGCGGGCGCTGGTGGGTTGGGCGTCGCGTGAGGGGTTGCAGCGGGCCAGCGTCGACCCGCCGATCCTTCCGGGCCAGCAGGGCCGCGTCGCAGTGGCCGCCGATCCGGGTGACTGGTCCGAGCGGCTCGACCGCCACACCCGCTCGTGTGCTCAACGGATCCGCCAGCACCTCGCCCTGGAGCTGGCGAACATCCACCTGCGGGCCGTTCAGGAGATCGTGTTCGGCGTGGGCTGTGCCGGCCTACCGGATCTCCTCGACCGGGAGATGGCGGCGTTGTCGCTGTTGGCCACCGCGCAGTGCGATCAGGCGGTGCGCGGCATCGTGACCGACGTCGCGTCGCAGGTGCTCGGGGCGCCGCCGTCCGAGGGCGTGCGACGCCGGATCGCCGCCGCCGTGCAGTACGGCCTGGCCGATCACCGCCCCGGCCACGACCTGGACAAGGTTCTGCTGATCACCAGCACGGCCGGCGTGGCCGAGCTGACCGGCCTGGAGGCGATCGACGCCGCCGCCAGTTATCCGGCGGCCTCCCGGGACGAGGTGCTCCCGCCGGTCGCGGTGGCGCTCTCCGGCGGGTGCTGGCAGCAGTGGCGTACGCCCGGCAAGGACGACCACAGCACGGCGCGGGCCTGGTCCCAACGGGCGGTGCGCGAGGTCGAGTTGGGGTTGTCCAGGGAGATCTCCCGACGGTTCGAGGTGATCCGCCTCTCGCTGGGCGTGGTGCTCTCCGATGCAGTCGATCACGGCATTCTGCTCGCCTGACGGCGCGCCCACCGGTTGGTCCGGGTCCGGGCCGGACCCCGCCTCCGATGGCGTCCGGGGCGGGTCGGGAGGGTCCGGGGTGGGTGATCCGCGCCGGGCCGGCGTTCCGGTTCCTCGGTTCCGGGAAACCGGTGGCACGATGGGGGGCATGGCGGCTCCGCAGGTTGCACCGGTCGAGACGCCGGACACTGACGAGGTGCCGGCGTCCGACCGGCAGTGGGTGACGATCGTGTGGGACGACCCGGTCAACCTGATGACGTACGTGACCTGGGTTTTTCAGAAGCTTTTCGGCTACAGCCGGGAGAGGGCCGAACAGCTGATGCTGGACGTGCACCACAAGGGCCGTGCCGTGGTCTCCACAGGTGCCCGCGAACGGATGGAGCACGACGCGTCGCAGCTGCACGCGTACGGGCTGTGGGCGACGGTGGACAGATCATGAGCATGTTCCATCGCCAGGCCGGTCGCTACGTCGCCGTCTTCGCCGTTGACGAGGTGCGGGTGCTGCGCAAGGTCGCCTCCGAGGTGGTGGGTCTGCTCACCGACGGCTTCGACCACAGCGACCCGGTCGTCGGTCGGCTCTTTCCGGCGGTCTACCCGAAGGACGCTCCGGGCACCGCAGAGTTTCGCCGCTACACCGAGGGCGACCTGAAGACCGCGAAGATCGATCAGGCGGGGGCGATCCTGGCCGCGTTGCCGGACGAGGCCGGCGGCGAGGTGCGGCTGGACGCCGAGGCCGCCGAGGCGTGGTTGCGGGCGCTGAACGACGCCCGGCTCGCGATGGGCGTCCGCCTGGAGATCAAGGACGGCACCGATCTGGGCGAGGAGCTGGACGACGCGGTCGCTGAGGACCCGGGTTCCAGCCGGGTGTTCCAGCTTTCGGTCTACGCCTATCTCGGATATCTACAGGAGTCGCTGCTCAACGCCTTGATCGACTAGGGGTGACCGGCACCACTTCGGCCCGTGCCCGGCAGGCGTTAGGCTGGTGCACGTGCTGAGCATCGACCGGTCGATCATCGACGCGATCGTCGCCCACGCGCGCCGGGATCACCCAGACGAGGCGTGCGGCGTGGTCGCCGGTCCCGTCGGCAGCGACACCCCGACCCGGCACATCCCGATGGACAATGCCGCGCGGTCGATGACCTTCTACGAGTTCGACTCGATGGAGCACCTGCGCGTCTGGCGGGAGATGGACGACCGGGACGAGGAACCCGTCGTCATCTACCACTCGCACACCGCCACCGAGGCGTACCCGTCGCGGACGGATGTCTCCTTCGCCGGTGAGCCGGGGGCGCACTACCTGCTCGTCTCGACCCGTGAGCCCGACTCGGAGGAGATCCGGTCGTTCCGGATCGTCGACGGCGTGGTCACCGAGGAGCCGGTGCGTGTCGTGGAGGCCGGTGTCGACCCGCACGCCGTCCAGTCCTACATGTTCGGGCAGAGCCCGGCGACGGTCGATTACGAGTGTTCCGGCCGCTGACCTGTCAGCGCCGCAGCCCGCTCGTCCCGTCACCGTAGGCACACCCGATCGAGGAGTTTCCACATCATGGCCATTGAGGTTCGCATCCCCACCATCCTGCGCAGCTACACCGGCGGCGCCAAGGTCGTCGACGGCGCCGGCGACACGCTCGCCGATCTGCTCACCGACCTGGATTCCCGGCACGGCGGTCTGCGGGGCCGGCTGATCACCGACGCGGGCACGCTGCACCGCTTCGTGAACGTCTACGTGAACGACGAGGACGTCCGCTTCCTCGGCGCGCTGGACGCGAAGCTCTCCGACGGCGACAGCGTCACCATCCTGCCGGCGGTGGCCGGCGGCGCGTTCGGCTTCGCCGCCGCCGCGGCGATCAGCTCGCACAGCGCCGCCGCCGCGGCGATCAGCTCGCACAGCGCCGCCGCCGCGGCGATCAGCTCGCACGCCGCCGCCGTCGCGGCTCGCTGAGGTCGGCCGCCATGGCGCGGTACGACAGCCTGCTCGACGCCAGCGGGGGTACGCCGCTCGTCGGCCTGCCCAGGCTCTCCCCGACGGTGCCCGACGGGGCCCCTCCGGTGCGGCTCTGGGCCAAGCTGGAGGATCGCAACCCCACCGGCAGCATCAAGGACCGCGCGGCGCTGTTCATGGTTCGGGCGGCGGAGGAGGCTGGCCGGCTCCGCGCGGGTGACACCATCCTCGAACCGACGAGTGGCAACACCGGCATCTCGTTGGCGATGGTGGCGAAGCTGCGCGGCTACCGGCTGGTCTGTGTGATGCCGGAGAACGTCTCGATCGAGCGGGTGCAGCTGCTCCGGATGTACGGGGCCGAGATCATCTTCTCGCCGGCGGCGGGTGGCTCCAACCAGGCGGTCGCCACGGCGAAGCAGATCGCCGTCGAGCACCCCGACTGGGTGATGCTCTACCAGTACGGCAACGAGGCCAACGCCCGGGCGCACTACGAGACGACCGGGCCGGAGCTGCTGCACGACCTGCCCAGCATCACGCACTTCGTGGCCGGGCTGGGCACCACCGGCACCCTGATGGGCACCGGGCGCTACCTGCGGGAAAAGGTCGAGAGCATACAGATCGTGGCCGCCGAGCCGCGCTACGGCGAGGTGGTCTACGGCCTGCGCAACATCGACGAGGGGTACGTTCCGGAGCTCTACGACGCCTCGGTGCTCTCCCGGCGGTTCTCGGTCGGCACCCGGGACGCCGTGTTGCGCACCCGCCAGCTGGTCGAGGTGGAGGGCATCTTCGCCGGGTTCTCCACAGGTGCGATCCTGCACGCCGCGTTGGCGGTGGCGCACGAGGCGGTGCGCGACGGCCGGCGGGCCGACGTGGCCTTCGTGGTCTGTGACGGCGGGTGGAAGTACCTGTCCACCGGCGCGTACGGCGGCACACTCGCCGATGCCGAGGACGCCCTGGAGGGGCAGCTCTGGGCCTGACCGATCTGGTCTGCCGACTACGGGCCGTCGACATTTGTCGGCGGCCCGTGCGCTTCCCGACGTACCGCGAGCAGGTGTCACGTTCGTGACAACTTCCGTTGGATGATTCTTGCCGCCGGGTGCGCCAGCGTAGGCTGCGCAGCGTGGCGTACGCGTCGGTAGAGATCATGGCCGGGACCATCGCCGGTGCGGGTGCTACTGATAGTGACAGCGAGACCACTCGATGCGACTGACCGTTCTGGGAAGCGCCGGCAGCTTCCCTGGCCCCGAGTCGCCCTGCTCGGCCTATCTCGTCGAGGCCGACGGCTTCCGGCTCCTTGTCGACTTCGGCTCGGGGTCGCTGTCCAGCCTCCAGCGGTACGCGGGGCTGCACGCCCCGGACGCCATCCTGCTGACCCACCTGCACTGTGACCACATGTTCGACGCCGTGCTGTACGTGGTGGTGCGCCGGTACGCCCCGGACGGCCCCTACCCGGCGCTGCCGGTGTACGCGCCGTCCGGCGCGCCGGACCGGCTCAGCGCCGCGTACGGCGACGACGGTTCGGTGGAGGACGTGTACCAGTTCTACGCGCTCCAGCCAGGCACCTTCCCGATCGGCCCGTTCGCCGTCACCGTCGACCGGGTCAACCACCCCGTCGAGACCTACGGCGTGCGGCTGGAGCACGACGGTCGTTCGCTGTGCTACTCGTCGGACACCGCACCCTGCGAGGCGTTGCTGCGGCTGGCCCAGAACGCCGACGTGTTCCTCTGCGAGGCCAGTTACCTCGACGGCATGGACAATCCGCCGGATCTGCACCTGACCGGTCGGGAGGCCGGCGAGGCGGCGACCAAGGCCGCTGTGGGCCGGCTGCTGCTCACCCACCTGGTGCCCGCCTGGGGCAGCGAGGCGCACACGCTGGAGTCGGCCGCCTCCGCGTACACCGGGCCGCTCGAAGTGGTCCGGCCCGGCGCCAGCTACGACATCTGACGCACCGAGTCCCGGTTTGCGAGGCCGGGCCCCGGTGTTGTGCCGTACTGTTCGCCGGCCGGTCAGCGGGCGGTTGTCTGGCGCACCCGTGGCACCCGCACGGTGTGGGCATGCGGATCGCCATCGTGACCGAGTCGTTCCCACCGGATGTGAACGGCGTCGCGCACTCTGTGGTGCGGACGGCGGAGCACCTGCTCGACCAGGGCCATGAGCCGGTGGTCATCGCGCCCTCCCCGCCGGGCGCCAGCCGGCAGAACATCGACCGGCTGCCGTACCCGGTGGTGCGCATCCCGAGCGTGCCGCTGCCCCGCTACCAGGGCTTCCGGCTGGGGGTGCCGACCAACTCCCGACTGACCGGGGCGCTGCTGTCGGCCGAGCCGGACGTGGTCCACCTGGCCAGTCCGTTCGTCCTGGGCGCCCGGGCGGCCACGCTGGCCAGCCGGCATGCGCTGCCCACGGTGGCGGTCTACCAGACCGATGTGGCGGCGTACGCCAGGGCGTACCGCGTCAGTTGGGGCGAGGCCGCGGCGTGGCGGCGGATCCGCGAGATCCACAATTCGGCGCAGCGCACCCTCGCCCCCTCCACCCGGGCCGCCGCCGACCTGATCGCGAACGGGGTGCAGCGGATCTGGCTGTGGCGGCGCGGTGTGGACGCCGTTCGCTTCGATCCGGCCAAGCGGTGCGCGGCGCTGCGGGACCGGCTGGCACCCGGCGGTGAGCTGCTGGTCGGCTACGTCGGTCGGCTCGCCCCGGAGAAGCGGGTGGACTTGCTGGCGGCGACGTCCCGACTGCCCGGCGTACGGGTGGTGGTGGCCGGCGACGGCCCCACCCACCGCCAGTTGGCGCGCGAGCTGCCCGGGGTGACGTTCCTCGGCGTGCAGCAGGGCGAGGACCTGGCGCGGCTCTACGCCAGCCTGGACCTGTTCGTGCACACCGGACCGCACGAGACCTTCGGCCAGACCATCCAGGAGGCGCTGGCCTCCGGGGTGCCGGTCGTGGCGCCGGCCAGCGGCGGCCCGGTCGACCTCGTCGACCACGGCGTGACCGGCCTGCTCGTGCCGCCGAACGACGGCGACGCGCTCGCCGCGGCGGTGGCCGAGCTGACCGGCGACGCCGACCGGCGGCGGGCCTACGGGCTGGCCGCCCGGGTCGCGGTCAGTCGCCGCAGCTGGGCGGCGGTCGGCGACGAGCTGATCGGGCACTACCACGCGGTACGCGCCGTTGCCGCCACCGTCGGCCTGCCGGCCGCCTCGTGACCGGACCCGCCGGTGGGCTGCGGATCGTGCGGCTCGCCAACTTCGTCACGGAACGGTCCGGCGGACTGCGTACCGCGCTGCGGCACCTCGGCGCGGGCTACCGGGCGGCAGGGCACGATCCGGTGCTGGTGATACCCGGTCAGCGGGCCGCCGACGAGACGTATCCGTGGGGGCGGGTGGTCACAGTGCCCGGGCCGCGGCTGCCGGGCAGCGGTGGCTACCGGCTGCTGGCCGGCCGACGCCGGTTGGCCCGGCTCCTCACCGACCTGGCACCGGACCGTTTGGAGGTCTCCGACCGGTCGTCGCTGCGCTGGACGGGCCGGTGGGCGCGGGCGCACGGGGTGCCGTCGGTGATGGTGTCGCACGAGTCGCTGACCGGGCTGCTCGGCCAGTGGGGTGTGCCGGACGCGTTGCGACCGCCGACCGCCGACCGGCTCAACCGGGCGACCAGCCGGGCGTACGACCGGATCGTCTGCACGACCCGGTGGGCAGCTGAGGAGTTCGACCGGATCGGCGCCGACAACGTGGATCTGGTGCCGCTCGGGGTGGACCTGGACACCTTCGCCCCGCATCGGGCCGATCCCCTGGTGCGCGAGCGGTACGCCGACGCCGGCGAGTTGCTGCTGGTGCACTGCGCGCGGCTCTCCCCGGAGAAGCGGCCGGAGTTGGCCCTACAGACCCTCGCCGAGCTACGCCGCAATGGCGTGCCGGCGGTGCTGGTGATGGCCGGCGCCGGCCCACTGCGCGGCGCGCTGGCCCGGCGGGCGGCGGGCCTGCCGGTCACCTTCACCGGCTTCCTGCCGGACCGCGCCGCGGTGGCCGCGTTGCTGGCCAGCGCGGACGTGGTGCTGGCGCCGGGCCCGGTGGAGACCTTCGGTCTCGCCGGCCTGGAGGCGCTGGCCTGCGGCACTCCGGTGGTGGTCAACGCGGCCAGTGCGCTACCCGAGGTGGTCGGCGAGGCCGGGCTGGCGGCGTACGGCTCGGGGGTGTCGATGGCGGCGGCGGTGACCCGCCTGGCGGCCCGGCCGGAGGCGCAGCGGCGGCAGGCCGCCCGGGCGCGGGCCGAGGAGTTCGGCTGGCCGGCCGCGGTCGCCGGCTTCCTCGGTGTGCACGGCGCGGACGTTCCCCAGGGCACCCCGCGCGAGGTGGATCGCCGCACCGCATAAGGTGCAGGGATGGCGCGACCTGACGGGCGAGGGCCCTCTCAACTTCGACCGGTGACAGTGACCCGAGGCTGGAGCACCCATCCGGAGGGCTCGGTGCTCGTCGAGTTCGGCGGCACCCGGGTGCTCTGCACGGCGAGCGTCACCGAGGGGGTGCCCCGCTGGCGCAAGGGCTCCGGGCTCGGCTGGGTGACCGCCGAGTACGCGATGCTGCCCCGGGCCACCAACACCCGCTCCGACCGGGAGAGCGTCAAGGGTCGGGTCGGTGGCCGCACCCACGAGATCTCCCGGCTGATCGGCCGCAGCCTGCGGGCCAGCATCGACCTCAAGGCGCTCGGTGAGAACTCGATAGTGCTCGACTGCGACGTGCTCCAGGCCGACGGTGGCACCCGCACCGCCGCGATCACCGGCGCGTACGTCGCGTTGCACGACGCGGTGGGCTGGCTCGCCGCCCGGAAGTCGTTGACCGGTAAGCCGGAGAAGGTGATGCACCGTTCGGTGGCAGCGGTCAGCGTGGGGATCATCGCCGGGGAGGCCCGGCTCGACCTCTGCTACGAGGAGGACGTCGCCGCCGAGGTGGACATGAACGTGGTGTGCACCGGCGCTGGCGACTTCGTCGAGGTGCAGGGCACCGGCGAGGCGGGCGTGTTCGCCCGCGACCAGCTCGACGCCCTGCTCGACCTGGCCGTCGCGGGCTGCGCCGAGTTGGCCGAAGCCCAGCGAAAGGCACTCGCGTGAACAAGGTCCTGCTCGCCACCCGTAACCGCAAGAAGCTCGTCGAGCTACAGCGGATCCTCGACGGCGCGCTCGGCGCGCACCGGATCGCCCTGCTCGGGCTGGACGACGTCGAGCAGTACGCGGAACTGCCGGAGACCGGCCTGACCTTCGGCGAGAACGCGCTGATCAAGGCGCGGGAGGGCTGCCGGCAGAGCGGGCTGCCGACGATCGCCGACGACTCCGGGCTCGCTGTCGACGCGCTCAACGGCATGCCGGGGGTGTTCAGCGCCCGCTGGTCCGGTCAGCACGGCGACGACCGGGCCAACCTTCAGCTGGTGCTGGACCAGATCGGCGACGTGCCCGACGAGCAGCGGGCCGCCTCGTTCGTCTGCACCGTGGCGTTGGTGCTGCCCGGCGGCAAGGAGCACCTCGTCGACGGCCGGCAGTCCGGGCGGGTGCTGCGCGCGCCGCGCGGTGACGGCGGGTTCGGCTACGACCCGATCTTCCTGGGCGACGGACAGGACCGGACCAACGCCGAGCTGACCCCGGCGGAGAAGGACGCCATCAGTCACCGGGGCAAGGCGCTGCGCGAGCTGGCCAAACTGATCGCCAAGGTGCTGCCGTCCGCCGCCTGACCCGCGGCGGACGCGAGGTGCTGCCGCCGGCCGCCTGACCCGCGGCGGACGCGAGGTGCTGCCGCCCGCCGCCTGACCCGCGGCGGACGACAGCGACCCGATGGAGATCAGCCCAGCGGGCCGACCTCCCGTTCGATGGCGGCGCGCAACTCCGGCCCGGCGACGACGGCACGGGCCGCCTCCATCACCGGGGCGAGGAACACGTCCGGGCCGGGCTCGCCGGCCGCCGGACCGAGCGCGGCGACGGCCGCCCGGCCGGCCGGGGACGGCTCCAGCGGGGCGCGGAGCTGGAGGCCGCGTACGCCGGCCAGCAGCTCCACAGCGAGCAGGCTGGTCAGGTTGTCCAGCACGGTCCGCAGCTTCTTGGCCGCCGCCCAGCCCATCGAGACGTGGTCCTCCTGCATTCCGCTGGTGGGCAGCGAGTCCACCGAGGCGGGAGCGGCCAGCCGACGGTTCTCGGCGACGATCCCGGCCGCCGTGTACTGGGCGATCATCAGCCCGGAGTTGACCCCGGCGTCGGGGGAGAGGAAGGCCGGCAGCTCCCGGGAGCGGGTGACGTCGAGCAGCCGGTCCACCCGCCGCTCGGCGATCGCGCCCACCTCGGCGGCGGCGATGGCGAGAAAGTCCGCGGCGAAGCCGAGCGGCGCGCCGTGGAAGTTACCTGTCGACTCGACCCGGCCGTCCGGCAGCACCACCGGGTTGTCCACCACGGACACCAGCTCCCGGCCAGCGACAGTGCGGACGAAGTCCAGGGTGTCGCGGGCCGCGCCGGCCACCTGCGGGGCGCAGCGCATCGAGTACGCGTCCTGCACGGCGTGCGCCAGGTCGTCGCGGTGCGAGTCCATCACCCGGGAGTCCTGCAACAACCGGTGGATGTTCGCCGCCGACGCCGCCTGACCGGGGTGTGGCCGGATCGCGTGCAGCTCGGGCAGGAACGGTCGCTCCGAGCCGAGCATCGCCTCGATGGCCAGCGCGGCCGTCACGTCGGCCATGGCGAACAGGTGCGCCGCGTCGTGGATGGCCAGCAGCAGCATGCCGAGCATGCCGTCGGTGCCGTTGATGAGCGCCAGCCCCTCCTTGGCGGCCAGCTCGATCGGCTTGAGCCCGGCGGCGGTCAACGCGTCGGCCGCGTCCTGCCGCTCACCGGCCGGGCCGAGCACCCAGCCCTCGCCGAGCAGCACCAGCGCGCAGTGCGCCAGCGGCGCCAGGTCACCGGAGGCGCCCAGCGAGCCGTGCTCCGGCACCCAGGGGGTGATGTCGTGGTTGAGCAGGTCGATCAGGGCCTCCGCGACCAGCGGCCGCACCCCGGATCGGCCCAGGGCGAGGGATCGGACCCGCAGCAGCATCATGGCCCGGACCACCTCGCGCGGCATCGGGGCGCCCACCCCGGCGGCGTGCGAGCGGATCAGCGCGTGTTGCAGCTCGGCCCGTCGCTCCGGGGCGATGAAGGTGTTGGCCAACGCGCCGAACCCGGTGGAGACCCCGTAGACGGGACGACCCGACGACTCGATGCCGTCCACGATGGCCCGGCTGGTCGCCATCGCGTCGATGGTGGCCGGCGCGAGGACGACAGTGGCGGTGCCGCGGGCCACCGCGCGCACGTCGTCGGCGGTGATCCCGGTGGGCTGGATGGTCACGTGCGTCATTGCGGTGCTCCGTTGCGTATTACCTGGCGGATCAGGGGGACACCGGGCCGGTAGGCCAGGTGCAGGTACGACGGCGCGTCGAGGACGACGAGGTCGGCCCGCGCGCCGGGGGTGAGGACACCGATGTCGTCGCGGCGCAGCGCCCGCGCGCCACCGGCGGTGGCGGCCCAGACCGCCTCCGCCGGGGTCATCCGCATCTCGCGGACCGCGAGGGCCACGCAGAACGGCATCGACGAGGTGTACGACGAGCCGGGGTTGCAGTCCGTCGCCAGCGCCACAGTGACACCGGCGTCGAGCAGCCGGCGCGCGTCCGGGTAGGGCGAGCGGGTGGAGAACTCCGCGCCGGGCAGCAGGGTCGCCACAGTGCGGGTACCCGATCCGTCGCTGTGGGCCGTGTCGGCCAGCGCGGCCACGTCGGCGTCGCTCAGGTGGGTGCAGTGGTCGACGCTGGCCGCGTCCAGCTCCACTCCCAGCTGCACCCCGGGGCCGGGGCCGAGCTGGTTGGCGTGCAGCCGTACGCCCAGCCCGGCGGCCTGACCGCAGGCCAGGATGGCGCGGGCGTGGTCCACGTCGAAGGCGCCCCGCTCGCAGAACACGTCGATCCACTTCGCGTACGGGGCGGCGGCGGCGAGCATCGGCCCGCAGACCAGCCCCACGTAGTCGTCGGGGCGGTCGGCGTACTCGGCGGGCACCACGTGCGCGCCCAGGAAGGTGGTCTCGGTGCTGGTCTCGGCGGCGATCCGCAGCGAGCGGGCCTCGTCGGTGACGGTGAGGCCGTACCCACTCTTGATCTCCATGGTCGTGGTGCCCTGGCGCAGCGCCTCCCCGTGCAGCCGGCGCACCGTGGCCCGCAGCTCCTCGTCGGTGGCGGCCCGGGTGGCACCGACAGTGGTCCGGATGCCGCCGCCGGTGTAGGGCTCACCGGCCATCCGGGCGGCGAACTCGGCGGCCCGATCCCCGGCGAAGACGAGATGGGCGTGGCTGTCCACGAAACCGGGGAGCACGGCGGCCCCACCGGCGTCGATGTGATGGTCGGCGGCCGGCGCGTACGCGGACGGCCCGACCCAGACCACCCGGCCCTCCTCGACCAGCACTGCGGCGTTGCGACGGATGCCGAGCGGTCCCTCGCCGGCACCGTTGGTGACCAGCTCACCGATGTTGTCGACCAGCAGGCTGCCGCTCATGCGGGTGTCACCGCCTCGATCGCGGACGACAGTTCGGTCGGCACGTCGACGGTCAGGTGTCGGCCCTCGGCCACCACCACCCGGCCGTCCACCACCACCTGCTCGACGTCCGCCGCGCCGGCGGCGAAGAACGCGCCCACCGGCGGCACCCCGGCGGTGCGGGCGCTGTCCAGGCGTACCGTCACCAGGTCGGCACGGGCGCCCACAGCGATCCTGCCGGCGTCGGCCCAGCCCAGCGCGGCGTGCCCGGCGACGCTGGCCGCGTTCAGCAGGTCCAGCGGCGCGAAGTGACCGCGCCGGCGGGTCCGCAGCCGCTCGTCCAGCTCCACCGCCCGGGCCTCCTCGAACAGGTCGATCACGGCGTGGCTGTCGCTGCCGAGGCTCAACCGGATGCCCGCGTCGGCCATGAGCCGGGCCGGGCCGATGCCGTCGGCGAGGTCCCGCTCGGTCGTCGGGCAGAGGCACACCCCGGTCCGGCTGTCACCGAGCAGGGTCAGGTCCGCGCTGGTGGGGTGGGTGGCGTGGACGGCTGTGGTGTGCGGCCCGAGCACGCCGTGCTCGGCGAGCAGCGCGGTGGGCGAGCGTCCGTGCACCGCCCGGCACTCGTCGTTCTCGGCGGGCTGCTCGGAGAGGTGCGCGTGCAGCGGCGCCTGCCGCTCCCGGGCCCAGTCGGCGACAGTGCGCAACTGATCGGCCGGGACGGCCCGCACCGAGTGCACGGCAGCGCCGACCCGGGCGTGCCTGTCGGCCGGCTGGAACGCCGCGGCCCGCTCGGCCCAGCGGCCCGCGTCACCGTCGCCGAATCGGCGCTGCGGCCCGGCGAGGGGCCGACCGTCCACGCTGGAGGTCAGGTAGCAGGTGTCCAGCACCGTGAGTCGGATCCCGGCGTGCGCGGCGGCCTCCACCAGCGCCGCGCCCATCGCGTTCGGGTCGTCGTACCCGCCGCCGTCCGGCCGGTGGTGCAGGTAGTGGAACTCGCCCACGCAGGTGATGCCGGCGAGCGCCATCTCGGCGTAGACGGCCCGGGCCAGGGCGAGGTAGGTGTCCGGGTCCAGCCGGTCCGCGACGGCGTACATCTGGTCCCGCCAGGTCCAGAAGTCACCCCGCCCGCCGTGGGTACGCCCGCGCAACGCCCGGTGGAAGGCGTGCGAGTGCGCATTGGCCAGCCCCGGCACTGTCAGGCCGGGCAGCGGCACCGCGTCGGCGTACACCTCGACCCCGGCCGGTGGCCTGCTGCCCGGGGTCAGCGGCGTCACCGCCGTGATCCGGCCGTCCTCGGCCTCGATCAGCACGTCGGGTGTGGGTTCGGCGTGCTCGGGCAGCCAGGCGTACTCGGCGAGCCAGCGGGTCGGTGTCACCGGCATGTCAGCTCCTCCAGCACCCGGGCCAACGCCCGTACCCCGGCCGCGCAGTCGTCGTCGGTCGCGGCCTCGGCGGGGGAGTGCGAGACGCCGGTCGGGTTGCGCACGAAGAGCATCGCGGTGGGCAGGTACGCGGCGAGCACCCCGGCGTCGTGCCCCGCGCCGGTGGGCAGCACCGGCGCGTCGAGCAGTGTGGCCAGTCGGTCGGCCAGCCCGCCGTCGAAGGCGACCACCGGGGTGGCCGACTCCTCGGTGACGGTCACCGTCGTACCGTCGCGGCGGGCCCGCTCGGCGAGCTTGCCGCGTACCGCGTCGACCAGCCCGGTCAGCGTCTCCGGGTCGGCGGCCCGGGCGTCCAACCAGCCGGTCACCTTCGACGGGATCGCGTTGGTGGCGTTGGGTTCGACGGCGACCCGGCCCACTGTGGCGTGCGCGCCGCGCAGCCGGGCCTCCTTGTTGGCCGCCAGCACCGTGAACGCGTAGGTCAGCATCGGGTCGCGCCGGTCGGCCATCCGTGTGGTACCGGCATGGTTGCCCTCGCCGACCACGTCGAAGCGCCACCGGCCGTGCGGCCAGATCGCGCTCGCCACCGCGACCGGCGAGTCCGTGTCGACGAGCGCGCGGCCCTGTTCGACGTGCAACTCCACGAAGGCGCCGAACCGGCCCAGCAACTCCCGGCGGGCGCCCGCCGGCCGGTCGCCCAGCGCCTCGGCGAAGCTCACCCCGGCGGCGTCGCGCAGGCCGGCCGCGCGTTCGGCCGACAGCGCCCCGGTGAGCAGCCGCGACCCCAGACACGGTACGCCGAAGCGCGCACCCTCCTCCTCGACGAAGGCACCCAGCACCAGCGGCCGGCCGGGGGTGACGCCCGCGGCGCGCAGCTCGTCCACGGCGAGGAACGCGCTCACGATGCCGAGCGGCCCGTCGTATGCCCCGCCGTGCGGCACCGAGTCGAAGTGGCTGCCGGTGAGCACCGCGTCGGACGCCTCCGGGTCACCCCAGTGGGCGAAGAGGTTGCCGTTGCCGTCCTCGGTGACCGGCATGGCACGGCGCTCGGCCTGCGCCCGGAACCAGGTGCGCAGCTCCCGCTCCGGCTCGGTCAACGCGTACCGCAGATAGCCGCCGCTGTCGGCGTCCCGCCCGACCGGCGCGATCTCGTCCCACAGCGCCCGGAACCGGGCGGGAAGCTCGTCGCTCACAGGGCCTCTGTTGTTCGCGACTGCGGGGCTCCGCTGCGCTGCACTCCTCGCGCTCACGCGGCACCGCCCTCCGTCATGGGCACCCGGACGCCGGTTCGGTCGGCGACCTCACGGGCGCTCTCGTAGCCGGCGTCGACGTGCCGGATGACGCCCATCGCCGGGTCGTTGGTGAGCACCCGCTCGATCTTCTGACCGGCGAGGGCGGTGCCGTCGGCCACGCACACCTGCCCGGCGTGGATCGACCGGCCGATGCCCACCCCGCCGCCGTGGTGGATGGACACCCAGGAAGCCCCACTGGCCGTGTTGACCAGGGCGTTGAGCAGCGGCCAGTCGGCGATGGCGTCGGAGCCGTCGGCCATCCCCTCGGTCTCCCCGGTACGGGCTCGCGACGCTGCCGGTGTCCAGGTGGTCCCGGCCGATCACCACCGGGGCGGAGAGTTCGCCGGAGGCGACCATGTCGTTGAACCGCACGCCCGCCCTGTCCCGCTCGCCCTGACCGAGCCAGCAGATCCGGGCCGGCAGGCCCTGGAAGGCGACCCGCTCACCGGCCAGCTTGATCCAACGGGCCAGCGACTCGTTCTCCGGGAACAGGTCGAGGATGGCCCGGTCGGTGGCCGCGATGTCGGCCGGGTCGCCGGAGAGCGCCGCCCACCGGAACGGACCCCTACCCTCACAGAACAACGGCCGGATGTACGCGGGTACGAAGCCCGGGAAGTCGAAGGCGCGCTGGTAGCCGCCGAGCTGCGCCTCACCCCGGATCGAGTTGCCGTAGTCGAACACCTCGGCGCCGGCGTCGAGGAAGCCGACCATCGCCTCGACGTGCTTCGCCATCGACGCGCGGGCCCGGTCGGTGAACTCGGCCGGCTTCGCGGCGGCGTAGTCCCGGGCCTCGGCCAGTTCCACCCCCACCGGCAGGTACGCCAGTGGGTCGTGCGCGCTGGTCTGGTCGGTCACGATGTCGATCTCGACGCCCCGGGTCAGCAACTCCGGGAAGACCTCGGCGGCGTTGCCGACCACGCCCACGCTCAGCGCCCGCCGCTCCCGCTTCGCCGCGCGGACCCGCGCGATCGCGTCGTCCAGGGAGTCGGCGACCTCGTCCAGGTAGCGGTCGTGCACCCGCCGGTCGAGCCGGGTGCGGTCCACGTCGACGATCAGGCAGACGCCGCCGTTCATGGTGACAGCGAGTGGCTGCGCGCCGCCCATTCCGCCGCAGCCCGCGGTCAGCGTCAGCGTGCCGGCGAGGGTGCTGTCGAACCGTTTCGCGGCCACCGCCGCGAACGTCTCGTAGGTGCCCTGGAGGATGCCCTGGGTGCCGATGTAGATCCAGGAGCCGGCCGTCATCTGCCCGTACATGGTCAGGCCGAGCTGCTCCAGGCGGCGGAACTCCGGCCAGGTCGCCCAGTCGCCGACCAGGTTCGAGTTGGCCAGCAGCACCCGGGGCGCCCACTCGTGGGTGCGCATCACCCCGACCGGGCGACCCGACTGCACCAGCATCGTCTCGTCCTCGCGCAGGTCGGTCAGCGTGCGGACCAACGCGTGGTACGACGGCCAGTCCCGCGCCGCCTTGCCGGTGCCGCCGTAGACCACCAGGTCGTCGGGGCGTTCGGCCACCTCGGGGTCGAGGTTGTTCATCAACATCCGCAGGGCGCCCTCCTGCTGCCACCCGCGGGTGGTGAGCTGGCTGCCCCGTGCGGCACGAATGGACTGGGTCATCTCTGGTTCTCCTCCGGTCAACCGAGGAACAACTGTCGGCGGGCCGCGGAGGCTTCGAACGCCTCCAGTCGGCGCTGGGTGTCGGCCGGGGTGGCGTCGCAGATGGCCTGCAACAGCACCATGGCCAGGGTCATCGGTGCGGTGTGCAGGTCGAAGACGAGCTGCGTGCCGACCGCTGCGGCGAGCACCACGTCGGCGTGCTCGGTGGCAGGGCTGACCGGCGAATCGGTGATCGCCACCACTGTCAACCCGGCGTGGCGGGCGTCGCGCAGCGCGTCCAGGGTCTCCCGGGGGTAGCGGGGCAGCACGAAGGCCAGTACGGCGGACGCGCCGGCCTCGGCGGCCTGCTCCAGGCGGTCGGTGAGCAGGCTGCCGCCGTCGTCGAGGACCCGTACGTCCGGATGCACCTTCGCCGCGAAGTAGGCGAAGTACGCGGCCAGCGGCGCGGCGGCGCGCAGGCCGAGCACCGGCAGTGGGCGGCTCTCGGCGAGGAGCCGCCCGGTCTCGGCGATCCGGTCCTGGTCGGCGAGCTGACCGGCCAGGCGGTCCAGGTTGCCCATCTCGGCGCGTACCGCCTGCTGGAGTTCGTTGCCGGCGTCCGTCGACCCGCCCGGCGTGGTGGCGGTCAGGTCGCGTAGCCGGCGGCGCAGCGCCGGGTAGCCGTCGTGGCCGAGCGCTACGGCGAACCGGGTGACCGACGGCTGACTGACCCCCGCCAGCTCGGCGACCTCGGCGGCGGACAGGTAGGCCACGGCGGGGGCGTGCTGCACCAGGCAGTGCGCGATCCGGCGCTGGGTGGGGGTGAGCCGCACCCCTTGGAACAGGTCGAGCACCCGGTCAGCGGGTGCCTCGACAGCTCCTTCATTCATGAGTCGACTCTATGCATGAGAATTTTCACTGGCAAGCGGCGCCGGCCCCCACCGGTCGCCCCGGGCGGGGCGGGCCGGGTTGGCCGACGGTCGGTACTATCCGCACGGCGGTTCAACGGAGGAGTGCGCATGCAGCCGGAAGGCCCCTACAGGTACACCCACGCGCTCGGCGGGTCTCCAGTGGGGAAAGCATGGGCCGCGATCGACGAGCAAGGCCGCTTCGTCACCGTTGCGGTGCTCGACGCCACAGTGGCCGCCACACCCGGCTGGCGTGAGGCGTTCGCCGGGGCTGTCGACCTGCTGGCCCGGTCGGCCGACCCGATGCCCTACACGTACGCCGACTTCTCGGCCGCGGCGCCGTGGGTGGCATACCCCGCCGAGGCGGGCCCCGGCGCCGAGAAGCTGTTCCGGGCCCTCGGCGTCGAGTACACCCCCGCCCCGCCGGCGGTCCCACCGACGTCCGCCCCGCCTGCGGTCTCCGCCCCGCCTGCGGTCTCCGCCCCGCCTGCGGTCTCCGCGCCGCCGGTGTCGGCCCCGCCGCAGCCCGTTTCCGGTGGGCCGCAAGCGCCGTGGGCGGTGCAAACCGGCCCGATCCCCGGCCAGCTGGTCTCTGCGGTCCCGCACCCGATCTCCGGCGTGCCCACCTCGCCGACCGCAGTGACCTCGTCACCGCCGGCCGCACACGTCTCCCCGGTGAGCGGGCCGAGTGCCGATGCGTTCGCCACACCGGTACGCCGGATCACCCCGTCCACGCCGCCACCCCGGCGCACCGGGCTCTGGATCGGGATCGGCGCACTGGTCCTGGTGGTGCTGGCCGGAGCCGGTGGGGCTTTTCTCTGGGTCGGGTCGGGTGGCTCCAAGAAGCCCCCGCCGCCGTACAGCCTTGAGGAAAGAGCGGTGGCGATAGCCTCGCCATCTCTGGTCTACGTAGAGGTTCTGATTACTGGCTACCTCCGGGACAAGGCAACCGGAACGCCCCTGCGTGCGACGCCGATCACCTTCAACCGCCGCTGTAGCGGATTTGTGGTGAGTCGGGCCGGCCACGTGCTCACCAGTGGCCCTTGCGTGAGGCCCGCAGACGACACCGCCCGTCAGAACGCCCTCTACGTGCTGGGCCGCACCCTGATCGAGGAGAAAAAGCTCGATTCCGGGGGACTCGACGCGTTTGTCGCGACGAAGATCAAGACTACGGTCCTCACCGGCATCGATTCTCAACAAGCACCGGAAGTGCGACTCTTCGGCCAGTCGAATCTGGCTAAGGGGAATCTCACTGACAGCCAGGCGATTCCGGGCGAGATTGTCAAGACGTGGGATCAACAAGTGGGCAATGTTGCCCTCGTCAAGCTCGCCAATGATCACCTCCCCGTCGCCGAATTCAACACGTCGGCCGACGTCCAGCAAGGTACGTCGCTGCTTTCGATCGGCTATGCCACGAGCGACAAGGATCCCCTTGCCGCCGCTTACACCGTTGAATCGAAACCTGTGACCGTGACCGGCTCGGGCAGCTTGGGGCAGGTGTCCGTGTATCGGGTCAACGACGATATCGGGGGCCACTCCCGCGGCGGACTAGCTGTCGATTCAAGCGGCCGTGTCGTCGGGATTCTGGACAACGACGAGGAACTGTCCAGCAAAGCGAACCGGGCGATCGTGCCGGTGCCCACTCTCGCCGCGCTGCTGAAGGAAGCCGGAATCACCAATGAAATCGGCGAGGCCGACAAGGTGTATCGCAGTGGACTGGATGCCTACTTCGCCGGCAGGTACTCCGACGCCATCACCCAGCTTCAGGCTGCCGCCAACAACTCACCCACCAACCTCGTCGCGCAGACATATCGCCAGAACGCGATCGACCGCCAGAACATCGAGGGGGAGACGGAAGGCTTCCCGTCCTGGGCCGTCGTCCTCATTGCCGCCCTCGGCGGGGCCTTGATCGTCGCGCTCGTCGTCCTGCTGGTGGCGGCTAGAAGCCGCAGCAGGCGGTGACCTGGCAGCGGGCGGTGGCTGGTCCAGACCCCGTAGGCCAGACCCTTTCGCTCTACAGCCCGCTACGGACGAGCGGCAGCAACTTTGGTTGGTAGCCGTTGAGGTATCTGGCCGGATCGGCTTGCAGTACGGAGTCAAGAAGCGTGCCGAAGACGTCGCGGAAGTCCATCGTCGCCTTGAGGTCGCCATCGTCCAGATCGGTCAGGCTCGGCTGATCGCCGTAAAGCCCGCCTGCTATCCCCGGGCCCATCAGGAAAACCGGTCCAGCTGTTCCGTGGTCAGTGCCATCTGATGCGTTGGCCCTGACTCGGCGGCCGAATTCGCTGTAGACGGCTACGGATACCCGCCGTCCGGCCTTCGTTTTCGCCAGCCGGTCCATGAACGCGGACAATGCGTTGTCGAGTTGCTTCAGCAGCCACTCCTGTCCGACCCGTTCGTTCGCGTGCGTGTCGAAACCACCGAGGCTCACCGAGTAGACCCGCGTGGGCACGCCCGCCTCGACGCATCGAGTGACCAGGTCGAGCTGGGCGGTCAGTGAACTCCCACCGCCGGTCGCAGTCGCTGGTAGGGGTCCAAGCTCGGCCACCTCCCGGGGAATGTCGGCGTTCTTTGCCTGTTGAACGAGCTCATTCACCCGGAGGAGGTCCTGGTACGCCTCCGCTGCGCGTACCTGCAGGTCCGACTCGCCATCCTGCTTCTGCGCGAGTGCGGTGATCATTTCGACGTTGATCCCGGGCGGTAGTTGCAGTCCGTCGACCGCCACACACGCTCCCACGCGCGTCTCGCCGACGAGAAGCGGCGGGAGTACCGGGTCAAAGCTCACGGCGGCCGAGGCAGGAGCGTTGGTACCGTCGAGCCAGCGGCCCACCCATCCGCTGGCTACGGGCAGCTCCGGCGAGGCTGTCTGCCATATGTCCATCGACCGGAAGTGGCTCCGATCAGGCTTTGGATAGCCGACACCGAGAACGATGGCCACCTGCTTGTCGTCCCAGAGTCGTTTCAGCCCGGTCATTCCCGGGTTGAGCCCCAACGCGTCGTTGAGATGCAGTACCTGCTCAGGGGCGTAGGCCAATTCGGGGCGCGCGGAATAGTACGCCGAATCCGCGTAGGGGACTACTGTGTTGAGCCCGTCATTGCCGCCGTAGAGAGTAACGACAACTATCTTGTCCGTTTCGTCGCCTGCATTGGAGTCTTGGTCATCTCTGGCGGTCGCGAACAGCTCGGCAAGACCGATTCCTCCGGCGGCAAGTGCGGCGGCGCCGGTGACCCCGGCTGAGGCGAGGAGGAACTTGCGTCGGGTCAGCGGATCCATATCAGTTCACCAGATACTCTGGGCTCGCAAGGCCGAGGGTTAGGAGCTGTCGCGGATTTTTCGCCTGCTTCAGCGTGAGATGCGTCCGGTTGGTCCACGTCTCGATCGCGAGAACATTCGCCAGCTCCTCCGGGCTCATTCGATCGACGTGGACCAGCCCGGCGAGCAGATCGGCGAACCCCAGGCGAACCTGAGCAGCTGCCGAATTGAGCCAGGCAGTTCCGCCTGGCCAACCCCCCACGCTCGGTGGTGCGAAGGGAACCTGGCCGAGGCCCTGCAGTCCGCCCACGACCTGATGCAGTGTCTGCTTCGAAAAGTGGGCGGGCCGGATGTTCAACTGCCGCATCGCCCCGACGAGCCATTCAACCGGCTGCTTCACGAGCCGGTGGTGAGCCGACCGGAACTCTTCGTCCTCGAACAGGACTCGTAGCATCTGCATTCCTACTGGGAATGCGGCTGCCATCTTCTCCTGAGTGGATCTGGTGATCGGCTCGGTGGATGAGACATATCGGAACCAAAGGCGGGAGGCGATGAAACGCCGGCAGGCTGGCTGCTTCGCCAGGAAATCAACCAGCGTGTAAGCATCGAATTTGGCAGTGGTGCCACGGATGGTCTTGGGTGTGGCGTCGTGAGCATCAGGAAAGAAGATTGCCGTCTCCGGGACGCCCAGGTCCGTCTTCCATCCGGTCAGCGCACGCCCTGCCGCCTTCACGTCCTGCTCGGTATAGTTCCCGATACCCAGCATGAACAGCTCCATCAGCTCCCGAGCGAGGTTCTCGTTGGGTGCGGCCTTGGTGTTGAGTTGCCCGTCGAGCCAGTAGGTCAGGGCCGCGTCGGAAACCAACTTCCTTGCCATGACCCCGAAGTTCGGCGAACTACGGAACTTTTTGTGCTGCGCGATCATGAACTGCGGACTACCGACCTTTCGTATCGAGGTAGCCCAGTGTCCGTGCCAGAAGAAAATCAGCTTCTCGTTGGTCTGGTGGTCCGCGGCTGTCAGGCGGTCCAGCCACCAACGTATGATCGCATCGGTATGTTCTTTCCGTGCCGACTCTGCCGCAGCCCTTTGCTGGGTAGTCGGATTCGGTAGATCGTTGAAGGGATCGGGCCCGGGGTCCGGCATCGGTGAAGAGGCGGCACCTCGATCCGGGTCGGTGGGCGCCGTCAACCTTGAAACCGTTGCCGCGTAACCCGCCTTCTTTGCTGCGGCCAGCTCGGACATGGTCGGACCGAAGCCCGCTCGCCTCAACAGCATCGCGACGTTATCGCTCATCCCCGTAAACCTATGTAGAGGTGGCCGGACCTCAAGACCCGGCTCCGCCGTCCGCAGCCCCGGCCGGGACCAGGCGCGATCCAGTCTAGTGGAAACAGCTCCTCAGCTCGACGGGCCGAGGGCGAGGGTTCGGATCCTGGCCCTGGCGCTCAAGTTCGATGATACCCAGTCCACTGTGTAGGGCATGTTGTGGGATCGGGCCGTTGGTGGTCGCCGCGGGTCATGACCCCTGTCCACGTACTACTTTGTGGACCGGACCGCGATCAGGCCCAGCAGATTCGCGCGCATCTCCCGCAGCACGCCGACGGTTGCCGCGAGCTGCTTGGCGTGCGTCACGCCGACTCGGGCCACGACCACGGTGGCGTCCGTGGCGGTGATCAGGAAGGTTGCCTCGGCGTCCGACAACAGCGGCGGGCCATTGACGATGACGAAGGCCTGGCCTCGGCGGAAGGCCTCGGTCACCTTGGCGAGCCCGTCCGGCCGAAACAACCTCTCGCTGGGCCCTGGTTCGACTCGGCCAGTGGGAAGAACATACAGCGGGAGATCTTGGCGCCATCGAACCACGGCGTCGTTGACCGATGCCTCACCCCGGAGGATGGTCGCCAATCCGGCTTCGTTGGGAATGCCAAGCAGTTCGTGGACCTCGGGGTTCCTCAGGTTTCCGTCAACCAGCACCACCGTCTCGCCGGCCCGCGCGAACGCGATCGCGAGATTCGCCGCAGTAGCAGCTCTGCCGTCACCGGCGGAACATCCAGTGACCGTGATGCTGGTCAGGCGTTCGCCGACCGCCTGTAGTCGAACGTTTGCCCGCATCTGCCGAAAATTCTCCGCACGGACGGACTGCTCGTTGTCCGCGATGAGAACCGGTGTTTTCGTGTTGACTTCGACAACACCGACCAAGCTCAGGCCGGCAACCTCAACTGCGTGGTGCTCGTCCCGTATGGCGCGTTCCCTGGCGTAGAGCGTGATCGCCGTTATTGCGCCCACAAACAAGCCGCCTGCAAGGCCGAGGCCCACATTGTTGAGAGGCTGCGGCGATTCCGGTGACGACGGCGCGGTTGCCGGGCGAACAATGGAAACCTTCACCGGTGATGTAGCAATCCCCGCAGGCTTTTCGAGCTGACCGATAAATGCCGGAAACTCTTCCGCGATCGCGTTGGCGATGTCACGTGCGCGCTCAGGAGACGGATCGCTGACCTCGACATTCAGGACAGCTGTGCTGGCCTTGCCCGTGACGCTGACCCTCAACATGAGCTGCTCGGGTGTATAAGGAAGATCCAGCCGATCTATTACCGTTGCGGCGACTCCGGGACTGTTGGCGATCTCGGTGTACGACCGGACGCGTTGCAGGATGTAGTTTCCGCCAGCGTCGAGCTGACCGATGTCCGTCGTCGGAAAATTCGGCGAAAAGAACAGTTGCGCGCTCGCCTTGTACGTAGGGGTCTGCAGCAAAGATGCCAGGCCACCGCCTGCTCCGCCAAGGAGGACGAGTGCGAGTATGGCCCACCGATACGTGCGCAAGGCCCGCAGGTGATGCCGAGGCGTCAGCTGGGTCCATTGGATGACCGAAGAACGGGTTCTGTTGACGACGCCACGAAAGCCTGTGGTGTGTCGCGAAGTGTCCGATGGCGGACTGGGCACCCCAGCTGGCAGGAATCCGCCTGAAAGCCTCACTCTTGATCCTCACCCGCTTCGGGCTCCCGCCAACCAGAAGCCAAAGGTCAACTCGTGCGAAATACGCTCGACTATACTAGCAGTCCGCGAACTTCGGCCCGCCGCTGGCTTCGCTCATCCCGTCCGAGCAAGCGGGACATTAGCTAATGAGGCCGTGTCTCGGGGAACGGTGTCTTCGCGCCCGGAACCCTCAAAAATTGCCAAACCGGCAGCTAGGATCAGAACGGCGGCAGCGCACGGCCACAGGTAGTAGTCAAAGAAGAAAATTTGCACCGCGAATCCCGCCACCAGCATCCGGGCGGCCAACGACTTCGCTCTGACGAGCAGTATCACCAAAATGATGAGGAAGGGAAGGAGAGCGATCAGCCCAAAGTCGTACCACAAAGTAAGATAGCTGTTGTCGAAGGTCTGCGCTAACTGGTCACCAATTCCTACCTGCTGAAAGAACCGGACGTGTGCCTCTGGGCCCAGACCGAAGACGACGGTGTCGAAGCCTTCCCACAGGCTGGACCATGCCGTCTCGTATCGGCTGTACCGCGCGGTGGCAGAGCTTTGCCCCGTCAGGTTGGAGAGTCTGGAATTGATCATCTCCACCACGCCATCCATGGCTTTGGGGCCGGCGACCATCAATCCCGCTCCGACCGCGACGGAAACCCCGAGGAGGGTGACGCCTCTGCGCGTCACCTTTCGCTTCTGCCCGAGATACCAGACGACCAGCGCGCATGCCATGCCGATCCACGCGCTGCGCGTGCCGGAAAGCAGCAGTCCGACTGCGCCGGCGAAGAATGGCAACTGCCACAGGCGGCCTCGCAGGGCGACCGCAACGCACATGGCCATCATGCAGTAGGTGCCGTAGACGATGGGGTGTCCGAGCGTACCTACCGATCTGCCAGCGCCTGCTGATGAGGTGAATGCGTTGCTGATCGCCAGTTCGTCGAGGATCGGCCACGTCCCGGTCACGCGCTGGTAGAGCGCGAGGAGCGTCATGGGAACACCGACCCACGCGAACGCCCGTGCAAGGCGCTTGAACGCGTCAGGGTCTTGCCGTGCCTCCTCTATGACGTGCCATGCGATGACGGCATAGCAGACGAATGGCACGAGCGAAACGATCAGGTCTTTCGGCCCGCTCCAGTTCGGCAGGGCAGCGACGACGGCCGCAGCAGGCAGCGCGAACGCGGACATGCCGACGGATGCGAGTGGTGTGTCCGGGTGGAAGCGCTGAATACGTCCGAACAGGGCGATGGCTGTTGCGGCCAGCAGGACAATCCATACCGGCTTGGCGGGATAACCGGGGTCTGCGGTGACCGGCACCAGGAGCAACACAGCGAACAGCGCGTACGTCAACCGGGCCGGGGTCCAGAGCCCCCAGATGAGCAGAGCGGCCAACCCCAGGACGCCCAGCAGGAAGGGCTTCCAGCTCACCAGGACGCCGACCGTCACGGCTAGCACGGCAGGCAGGCCGAAGACCTTCGCCGAGCTTGTCACGGGCGTGTCGCTTGAAGTTCTTCAAGATAGGAGATGAAGCTCGGCGCCGACGAGGGTGCGGAATTCAGGTCACGCGCCCGCCGCATCGCTTCGGACGTGAGCCTGTCGACCGCGACGTGGTCCTCGGCCAAGGCCAGCAGGGCCCGCGCCAATGCCTCAGCGTCGGGCTCCACCAGGACTCCGCCGCCTTCGGCGAGGATCTCGGTCGTGGCGCCTGCACGGAACCCGATGACCGGCGTTCCCGACATGAGCGACTCAAGAGTCACCCGGCCGTACGCTTCGTTACGGGACAGCATCAGGGTGGCATCCGCCTCCGAGTACAGGGCGTGGGGATCGTCCGTCCACTCCGACACGGTGACGAGGTCACTGACCCCGTGCTCCGTGGCGAGTGCGTGGAGTGCTCGCTGCGCAGCCAGGTCGCCGACGCCGGCCAGCTTCAGCTCAAAAGGGCGTCCCGCGCGAAGGCATCGCCCGAGCGCCTCGATGGCCTCGGCCTGCCCTTTCTCTGGCGAGTAGCGCCCCAGCAGCAGGAGTCTTTCCAGCGTTCCCGTGTCACGGCGCCCGTCCGGTACCGACTCCAGGGGGCGGGGCGCGACCGACGGCGGAATGACCCGCAGTTTCTGCCCGGCGTCGGGGGCCGCGGACAGCATCTGATCGGCAACGTACTTCGAGATCACGACCAGACCGTCCGCCAGGCCGGCGATGATCCTGGCGATCATCCGCCTCGGCAGCGCCGACCGCAGGCTCGGGTTGCTGAGCAGGCTCTCCCTGATCGTCCAGACATGCGGAACGTGAGCCATCCTGGCGGCGATCGCGCCGGCCGGGACAACGGCCGAGTTGGTCACCACCAGATCGGGCCTGGCCCGACGGATGTGTCGCCAGTACCCGGGAACGGAGACTGCCGACTGGCTTGATCGAACCAGCCCGACCAACGGCGTGTGCCGCTTCCCCATCCACAGTTTCGTCGGCAGGACCACGACCTCTGCGCCCACCCGGGTGAGTTCGGCCCGCAGCGGGCCGTCGTCCGGCAACGACACTGTGGCACGGTGGCCACGGACCTCGACCGCCTCCCGCACCAACGCGACCAGCGAACGTTCCGCGCCCATGAGGTCCGAAGAGTGGCTTACGAAAAAGATGTGCACCTAGAACCTCTCGGTGGGACCGTGAACGCCCCGTACGCCATCCCAGTACCCTGCCAGCACGGCGAGTGAGGCGCGTCTGCGCTCCCGCTTGCCGACCGCGACCCGGAACAGCGACCCCGCCACATTCTTGTAGTGGATCGGCTCGCTGACCAGCCTCCGCAGCGGATGAGGGTAGTGCTTCCGCACGTAGAGGACCTCGTTGCGGTGGTGGTAGTAGCGGGCCCTGGGACTGGATCCGCTGAGGCTTCCGCCCCGCTTGTGCCACACCTCGGATCCGCACACGAATCCGATGCGGTCACCCGAACCGGCGATCCGGCGAACCAGATCGAACTCCTCCTTGTAGTGGAAGAACCGTTCATCGAAGAGCCCGACCTGCATGACCGAGGAGAGCCGCAGGAAGAGCGAGGCGCCAGTAACCATGTCCACCTCGTGCGCCCCTTCGTCGCAGCCCCCGCATCGAAATGGGCGGACCTTGCCCTTCGGCAGCATCGCGGCAACAACGTAGGGTTCGGGATTCGCATCTCCCGGTTGGGCGGAGGTCGTCTGCAACGACGTCGACACCGCAAATCGATCTGTATGCCGTAGCAGGGCCGACAGTGCCTGCGGCCGGGGTACCGCGTCCGCGTTCAGAAGCCAGACCCAGTCGGCGCCACGGGCGTGAGCCTCCCGGATGCCGGCGTTCATCCCGCCCGCGTAGCCCAGATTGTCGTCGAGCCGGAGCAGGGTAAAGGGCTCGTCCAGTTTGTCGAGTTTCTCGATCGAGTCGTCGCTCGACCCGTTGTCCACGACAATGGTTTCTGGCACATGCGTGCCCCCGGCAACGGCCTCCAGGCATCGAATGGTGTCGTCAGCGCAGTTCCAGTTGAGAATCACTGCTACGACTTTGTCAGGCAACGTTGCCAACCTTATTGTTCGTGAGATCCGCCTGGGGATCTGCCTCGACCTGCGGATCGGGCCGCCTTCTGAGGACAACGGCCGTGACCGTGCTGTGCAGGGCGAACAGCACGACGGAGACGGAGGCGACACCCATGGCGCCATACTCGGGGGCGGTGAGAGAGTAGCCGACGACTGCGGCCAGTGCCGTGCCCGCTGCGATCGCCGCTGTCGCGCGTTCGCCACCGAGATTGACCAGCCTGGCGCTCAGAACCTTGCCGACGGTCACCGCGATACTGCGCGCCAGCAGTACGAGGCCGACCAGGAGCGCGGCCTCGTATCCGTTCGTCATCACGCCGATTCCCGCCAGCCCGACGAGAACGACCATTCCCATGCCAACCGCGAGATACAGCGCCCGGCGCAGCATGCCGTACAGCCTCTGGGCCGAGCCGTCCTCATGGTCGCCGAGGGTGCGTTGTGCCGCAACGACCGCGCCGGCCTGGGTGAACTCGATCGCTGCCACGGCTAGGGAGTACACGGCAAGCACGTCGGGTCCTTGGTAACGGGCCAACGCGAGCTGGTCGAAGCGATAGGTGAAGACCTGGGCCACCGCTCCCGAGTGGGTGAGACCCAGCCGGTTGAGGCGTTCCGCCTGAGGCGATGCCCGGCGCGCCATGCGGCTCAGCGGCACTCCGTGCTTCACCCACAGGGCGACCGCCATCAGCGCCTGGCAACCGAGCCAGGCGAGCAACCACAGTTCCGCATCCTTGACGGAGGCGAGGATCAGCAGGAGGTAGAGCGCCGGCGCGACGGCGGCGAACGCCGCACGGTACCGGTAGACACTCAGGAACCGGCCCAGAGTGAGCCCCGCCGCGGCAGGGATGTTACTCGCCGCGATACACGCGGCACCCACGGCGGCGATGCTCGGCATGGCCTCTTCGGAGTAGTGCGCGAAGATCCAGGCTAGAACGGCCGTCAGTGGCACGGTGGCCACGTAGATGACGAGGCTGCGCCGCCCGGCCTCTTCGTCCAGCCACCGACGGCCCTGAGCCAGAAGGAAGGTCTCCAACGACAGCCCGCCAACCGCGACGCCGATGGTGGCGCTTGTCGTCGTCGCGACCAGGAGGCCCCGTTCGGCTGGCGGAAGAGCGACGCTGAGGAGGATGGCGACGCCCGACATTGCCAATGCGGAGAGATACATCATCGTGGCGCTTCCGACCACGCGGCGGAATGGATCAATCAGCGGTCGTGTCACGCCAGCAACCCCGCAATAGCTCCCCGGACGACCGCGGTCGCTGCCTTCGGGCCAGCCACCAGCAGTGCCTTCCCCGCATAGAGGAGCCGGGCGAAGGCTGCTAGTGGAAGCCGGTAGCCGTAGTGCTTGCGGAAGAAGATCATGCAGCTCCGGCTGGCATGGAAGTAGGTGGTGATCGACTTGGCCTTCATGTCCCGGCTTGCGCCCGTCGCGCCGCCGCCAGCATGTTCGACTTCGAGGTCGGAGACGACCGTGATCGGTATTCCGAGGCGCTCGGAACGGATCGCGATGTCCGCCTCCTCGTAGAAGAGGAAGAAGTCCTCGGCGAAGCCGTTCAGCTTCTCGAACGCCCCGCGGGTGATGAGTATGGAATGTCCCGCAACATAGGTGAGCTTGCGCCCCTCCGCATTCCGGTCTGGTGGCTGTCCGCTCTGGCCGGTCCACAGGTCCAGCGCGCCCAGATCCGGGCGACTGCCACCATCGGCGTCGATGCTTGTCGTCGCACCGATCGCGCAGTCACCTGCCCTGCAGACGCTCAGCGCTGACGAAAGAACGCCGCCGGTGATCCTCGTGTCCGGGTTGAGGACCCAGATGACGTCAGCGCCGATCTCCAGGAGCCAACGCGCGCCGAGGTTGTTCCCTGCGGCGTACCCGACGTTGCCGTGCCCGTGGATCAACGTGGCCAGCAAGCCGTGTTGTCGCGCGAACTCGAGAATCGGCTCAAGCTCCTGCTGTTGGTCACTGTTGTCGACGATCGCGATCGCGACGTGCGCGGTGGGATCGGTGTTGTGGGCCACGAGCGACCGCACCAGTCCTGCGGTGTCATCGGCGCTCATGTAGTTGACGATGGCGATACCGAGAGTGCTCATCGGGACGTCACCACGGTTGGCTCAGGCGACGGCATCTGATACCCATGCGGAGAACTTCGTGGCGAACGCCGCCTCGGAGAATGTCGAGGCGTTGGCCCTGATCCGATCCTCGTGTAGCTCTCCCAGGCGGGCTGTCAACGCGGCGAACCTGTCCGGGGCGGTGGATTCGATGAGAAAGCCGGTCTCGCCGTCGACGACCGTCTCCAGCAACCCGCCGCGGTTGATACCGATGACCGGCGTGCCGCATGCCTGCGCTTCGACTGGAATGATGCCGAAATCCTCGTGAACGGGGAACAGTAAGGCCTTCGCGCCCCAGTAGAGCTGCCGCAGTCGTTCCTTGCTCGGCATGACCTCAATGGTGACGGGAATGCGGACGCGCTCCGCGAGGCGTCGAAGGTTGGCCTCCTCGGGCCCTGAGCCCGCGATCACGACCGGCAGCCCGGCGGCCTCGGCGATCTCGATGATGAGATCGAACTTCTTGTACGGAATCCACCGGCCGACGCCGAGCAGGTAGTCCCGTGACTGGGCCTGGTCCGCAGCGGGAGCGGATGAGAAGAAGTCGACATCCACCGGCGGGTTGACCACAACCGCGTCCCGTCGCCAGTAGTGGCGGATCCGGGCCTGCACCTCACGGGAGTTCGCCGCGTAGCTGTGTACGTGTCGACTGAACCGCACATCGATGGCCTGGAGCGCGCGCCGTGGTAGGGCGAGCAGGGGGCTTGAGCCCCGGCCGTCGAAGGAGGGGCTCCAGATGTAACGAGCCGGGGCATGGATGTAGCTGAGATGCCGCGTCGTCTCAGGCGGCCCCAGCTTCACTGTGTGCGCGAAGGCATGGCTGGACGAGATGACCACGTCGAACCGCTCACGAGTGAGCGTCCGCCAGGTCAACGGCATGAGGGGAAGCGCCATGGCCTTGCTGTGCCGTATCGGACTCCGAGCCAGCCATGATTCCCGGAGGTTCGGCTCCTCGACGCCGCGGTCCTTCCACAGCACGAACCGTTCCCCGTGAGGGACGAGGTCGACAATCTGCCTGAAGACCTTCTCTGAGCCACCGGTAACTCCGAACCATTCGTGAACGAGTGCCACGGACGAGCCGGCAAGAACGGGGAGTCCTTCGTGCTGCCCGGCGTCAGGTGTGTGCCCGGCGGTAGTACTCACAAGGCCTCGCCACCTTGCAGGTGCTGTGCAGGCACCTTCCGGATCATGGGGGAGACGCCCTCGAACATCACCTTTAACTCCCTATCGTTCGGTACCTCGTGATGCAGCGGCCGGACCCAGCCCGATCGGTGGGACCTCAGCGACAGCTACCACAAAACAATTCCGCCACCGTCGGCCGTAGCACCTTGGTGTCCAGCCACAGCGACCAGTTCTCGATCTGGTGATTCTCGAAGCGGCGCGACGAGGTCGGTGGGCGCAGTCATCATCCATACGGGGAGCCCGCGCCTGCTGCGGCAGCAAGCATCCCCTCGTCCCGGATGTGTCATGTTGTCGCCCCGCCGCGTGCCGCCGTGCTTCGTCGAGTCGGGGCGCGGCGCAGTCGAGCGACTGCCGCCGGTTGGCGTTACATGGTTCATCCTCCCCGTGACAGCCCACCGGCCTGCTGTCGCACAATATGCGATCGCAGAATATGGGTTGGTAAGCGACGCCGCCAGAGCCGGCGAGACAATTCACTTTCCTGACTCAGCGGTCAGATCTTCGTCGGCGCCGGTCCGCTGTGCTGCTCGGCGAGCAGGTGCCGGTGTCCAGCCCGACAAGCTGCCGGTTGACGCAGAAGCGGTCACCGACCCCCAGCCCGGAAGACCTCCGAGACCGTGCGGAGCACCACTTTGACGTCCAGCCACAGCGACCAGTTCTCGATGTAGTAGTTGTCGAACCGCGCCCGGTCAGAGATCGGAGTATCGCCCCGCAATCCGCTGACCTGCGCGAGCCCGGTCAGCCCGACGGGAACGCGGTGGCGTGCCGCGTAGTCTGGGTACTCGGCGGAGAACTTCTCCACAAAGTACGGCCGCTCCGGCCGCGGCCCGACCACGCTCATGTCGCCGCGCAGGATGTTCCACAGCTGGGGCAGCTCGTCCAGTGACGTTCGGCGCATGAATCGGCCGATCGGACCGACCCGCCGGTCATGCGCGATCGACCAGTTGGTTTGGGACTCCTGCTCGTTCACGGGACGCATCGACCGAAACTTGATGACCTTGAACGGCTTGCCGTACCGGCCGATTCGCTCCTGGTGGAAGAAGATTCCCCGGCCACCATCGATGAACGTGGCAATGGCGCAGAGAAGCAGCACCGGGCTCAACAGGATGATGGCGATCGCGGCGAACAGCATGTCGGACGCCCGCTTGATGGCCCACCGTGGGCCCGTCAGCGAGATGTCACCGATTTTGACGATCGGGAACGCGCCGATGTGGTCGGGGTAGCCGTTGTGGGAGCGTGATCCCCACAAGCGCGGCACGGCCCAGAGATCACAGCGTGAGCTGCGGGGTTGCAGAAGCGTTTCCATGAGCGTGGACTCGTGGCAGTCCGGGTCAGCGATGATCAGGACTTCGCACTCTGCCAGCCGTATGAGGTGTTCGAGGTCCGTCAGCGTCCCGCTCAGAGGAAGGACCTCGTTGTCCTGTCGGGACGGGGCGTCAACGCAGCCGACGAATCGCAGGCCGTACTGAGGATAGCGGCGCAGCAGCCGTGCGAGTTCGAGACCGACTGGTCCGCCGCCGACGATGATCGCGTTGTGTTCCGCCCACCTACGCTTGCGGGACAGGACTGTGAAGGCCCTGCTGGCCGCGCGTCCAAGGATCACGAAGAGCGCTGACAGCGCGACGCTCCGCATGAATCCGCCCACGTAGGTCACCGAGGCGTGACGCTCCGCCGCGATGATGGCCACCACCGAGGCGGCGGCCAGCAATCGCCCACAGAGGCTCGGCAGTTCGTCGAGGATGCTCACGTGCCGGCGTGGCCGGTACAGGCCGCCGGCTGCGAAGAGGGCCACCGTCAGGGCGGCGTTGGCGATGGTCCCGCGCCAGTGGTTCTGGCTCAGCAGCAGCGGAGCGAGCAGCGCGACGGCGTCGACAGGCGCGACCATCATCCAGGCCCGCATCCACCGCAACCGCGACGAGGTGCGGGACCTGGCGTACGGCAGCACGGCGGTGGTGCTCAGGCCGGCCACCTCCGACTGAGCCTTTGCCTGAACCTCCGGCTCGCGAGCTTGAGGAACGGGTGGTGCCCCGTTGTAGAGGCGGTCCCCGTCGCCCGACAGATCAAATTGTCGTCCGCTGATTGGTGGTGTGGACGGATGGCTCGTTGCCGGATGGCCTGACACTTGTGGACCTCCCCCGTGAACGCCCTCGGTTACGCATTCCGACCCGAAGGGCGACAGAACCTTACGATTGACCGAGGTGCGCCACCATGGCCGGCAAGGCAGTTCCTGTTCCTACTTTGCGGCGGACAAGATCCCCGGAACGTTGTCGCTGCGGACCGCTTCGAAGACTCGGGCGGCCTTCTGCTTGTCGGCCAAGACCACGCTCTCGGTGCCGATCCGGCCGGTCCCCGTTACGGGGCAGGTGAGGAACGTCAGGTTGCCGCTGCGCAGATCGCGGAGCTCGGATGCGAGGCCCAGCAGATTCAGGGACTTGTCCACGGCGACCGCGTCCGCCGTCGCCTTGAGGAAGGAGTTCAGCTTGGCCGGGTTGGCGAGCGTCCCGCCCGACGCCGCCTTGTCCAGGATCGCTTTGATCACCTGCTGCTGGTGCCGGATACGCGCGAAGTCGCCGTCGGCGAAGGCATGGCGTTCGCGTGCGTAGTCGAGCGCGGCCGCCCCGTCCATCTTCTGTGGGCCGGCGTTGAAGGTCCGGCGGCCGTTCAGCCCGTAAAGGGTGGTGAAGCTGTCCTCCACTGTCACGTCGATGCCGCCCAGCGCGTCGACGACCTCCTTGAAGCCTGCGAAGTCGACCATCGTCACGTGGTCGACGCGTACGCCGGTGAACTTCTCCACCGTCTGCACCATCAGCGGAACGCCACCCCACGCGAACGAGGCGTTGATCTTCGCGTCCCGACCACCTCGGCCGCTCGCTGACTTCGGCACGCTGACCCAGGTGTCCCGGGGGATCGAGATGAGCTGAGCGCTGGACCGGTCCTTCGGAAGGTGGGCCAGGATGATCGTGTCGGTGCGGGAGCCGGAGTCACTCTCCGGATCGCGTGAGTCGCTGCCGAGGAGCATGATGTTGATCGCGCCTTCGGCGTTCTCCACCACCTGCGGGCGGTCGGCCTCCGGTACGCCGTCGAAGGCGTCGACACGTTCGATCCCCGAATTGATCGACCGGAAGTAGAGCCCGCCTGCGATCAGACCGCCACCGCCGAGCAACGCCACCACCAGAAAGGTGATGAGTGCGACCTTCTGCCAACGAGGGCGGCGACGCCGCGACCGGGGCTGCTCCTCAGTCGGCTCGGGCAGCGGCTGCGCTTCAATGAACTGGGTCTGGGGTTCCACGTACTCCTGGCGATACTGCATGCCGCGATGCTACTGATTGCGGGTTACGCTCACGTACCCGTGTCTGGTCCATCTGGCTGCACATCTTGACCAAAAGACTTTTCCCCGCAAACGATTGCCCGAACCTGGTATGAAGCAGCGGTGGACGCCACGCAGCTGCGCCGAGCCATCGCCCGTACCCCGCTCGCACCCGTCGCCGCATTCCCCAAGCGGCTCGCCCGGGTCGCCCGCCACGACGCCAAGGTGCTACGCGCCTCGGCGCGGTGGTTGGTCACCTCCCGTGAGCATCACAACTACACGTACGAGCTGACGAAGCTCAGTCGCCACCACCTGACCTGGTTCGTCAGCGTCGTCTGCGACATCCCGGTCCAGCAGGTCCGTGGCTACGTCGCCGAAATCGAGTCCGACGACGTGCTGCGGCACCACATCGAGCAGGCCACCGCCACCGCAGCCCGCCGTGGTCTCGCCGACAAGAACGTCCGCTATGCCCGACGCGTCGGCTGGTACGCGATCGTCCGTGCCACCCGCCCCACGCACATCGTGGAAACCGGCGTGGACAAGGGGTTGGGCACCTGCGTCCTCGCGTCCGCCCTGCTGCGCAACGCCCAGGAGGGGCACCCGGGACGGGTCACCTCGCTGGACATCAACCCCGAGGCCGGCTACCTCGCCCGGGTCGCGCCGTGGTCGGAGGTCGTCGACCTGGTGATCGGCGACTCGATCGCCTCGATCGGCGCGCTGGACCGCCCGGTCGACCTGTTCCTGCACGACAGCGACCACAGCCGCGCCCACGAGAAGCGCGAGTTCGACGCCGTGGAGCCCAAGCTCGCCCCCGGCGCGATCCTGCTCACCGACAACGTCACCAGCACCAACGTGCTCGCCGAACAGGCCGAACGCACCGGCCGGCGGTTCCTCGCCTACCGGGAGAGCCCGGCCAACCACTGGTACCCCGGCGACGGGATCGGCGTGGCATGGTAGCCGGGTGCGGCTGACCTCGATTTCCACGTACCCCGTCAAGGGTTGTCACCGGCTCGACCACGACGGCGCGTTCGTGCACCCCTGGGGCCTGGCCGGCGACCGGCGCTGGATGGTCGTGAACGCCGACGGGGTCGGCGTCACCCAGCGGGAGACGACCCGGCTCGTCGGCCTGCGCGCCTCCGTGCGCCCCGGGGGTCTCTCGCTGCGCGCCGACGGGCAACCCGACCTCGACGTGCCCGAGCCGGCCGGCGGCGAACCGGTCGCGGTGCGCACCTTCCGCAGCCGGACCTTCCCGGTCCCCGCGCTGCCGGCCGGCCAGGCGGCCGACGACTGGCTCGGCGCCCTGCTCGGCCGACCGGTCCGACTGGTCTGGCTGGCCCAGCCGACCCGCCACGTGGCCGCCGGCACCCGCGAACACGACACCGGTGACCAGGTCAGTTTCGCCGACGCCTACCCGGTGCTGCTGGCGAACGCCGCCTCCCTCGGCGCCCTCAACGACTGGCTGGCCGAAGCGGGGGAGGAGCCGGTTCCGATGACCCGCTTCCGACCCAACCTGGTCGTCGACGGTGCGCCGGCCTGGGCCGAGGACGACTGGGTCGGTCGGCCGCTGCGCATCGGCGACCGGGCGTTCCAGGCCGCCGGGCCGAGCGAGCGCTGCGTGGTGACCACCACCGACCAGGAGACCGGGGTACGCACCAAGGAGCCGCTGCGCACCCTCGGGCGGCACCGCAACGTCAAGCAGAAACTCCTCTTCGGACTGAACCTGGTGCCGCTCGACAGTGGACCCCTGGCGGTGGACGCCCCGATCGTCATCGCGCCCTGACCGGACCGCCGACCAGCAATCGGCACCCCACGGTCACCGTCCGTCGATGCTGTCTTAGCTTTGGCTTAGCCCGCTTGTCGGTACCCGACCGGGTCCGGCAGCATCGCCGTCGTGACGGACGAAAGTGCTGTCGACATCAACATCGACCTGGACCATCCTCCAGAGGACCGGCCCGCGCCGTCGTCCGGCGCGAAGCCCTGGCTGGTCGCCACCGGCGTCACCATCCTCGCGGCGACGCTCGGGCTCACCCTCACCCTGCGCTCCGGCTCCACCCCGGCCTGCGCCAGCGGCCGGACGCTGGCCGCGGCGCCGCCCACCGGCACCGCCACGCACACCGGCAAGGCCACCTTCTACGACTCCAAGGGCGCCGGCGGCAACTGCTCGAACCCGGCTGCCCCGGCCAACCGCCTCTACGTCGCGCTCGGCCCGACGGAATACTCCGCCGGTGCCGCCTGCGGCGGATTCCTCGACGTCGTCGGCCCCAAGGGCACCGTCCGGGTGCTCATCATGGACCAGTGCCCGGAGTGCGAGCCCGGCCACCTCGACCTGTCCCGCGAGGCGTTCGCCCGGATCGCCGACCCGGTCCAGGGCCTCGTTCCGGTCACCTACCGCGCGGTGGTCAACCCGCCGCTTCCCGGACCACTCACCTTCCGGATCAAGGAGGGCGCGTCGCAGTGGTGGTTCGCCGTCCGCGTCGGCAACCACGGCAACCCGCTGCGCTCCGTCGAGGTCCGGCAGCGTGACAGCGACCCCTGGCAGTCGGCCGCCCGGCAGGACTACAACTACTGGCTGATCGCCTCCGGCGCCGGGCCGGGCCCGTTCAACCTCCGCGTCACCGACGTGTACGGCAACCGGGTCACCGTCGGCGGCATCCGGATGGCGCCGGGACAGGTGCAGAACAGCACGGTCCGGATGTACGCACCCGGCGGCGGGGCGGCCCCACGTCGTCCGTCCGCGTCGACCCGACCACCGAACAACCGGCCCGCCGTCACGCCGACGCCGACCCGTCGCTCGGTCGAGGTGGCGAGGACGAGCGCTCCGGCCACCGACGCGCCGACCACCAGTTCGGCCCGGGCCAACGCCAGGTGGTGCGAGGGCTGACCGCTCAGTCGGCAACCGTCAGATCGAGCCACATCAGAATCTCGTCCCGGTCGTCATCGGGGGCGACCCGCAACGCACCCGGTAGCCGGCCGACCTCCCGATACCCGAGGCGGCCGTAGAACTTGTCCAACCCCAGCCCGTCGCGCACCGTGACGTGCAGCGCCTCGTGGCCCAACGCCCTGCCCAGCCGGGCTGCCTCCACCATCAGCGCCGAGCCGTAGCCGGTGCCCTGGGTGTCCGGGTGGACCATCACCCGCATCACCGTGCACCAGTGCGCCGTGAGCGGAAAACGGTTGTCACTGAAGATCAGCATTGCCGCCAGCCGGTCCCCGGAGTAGCCGACCAGCAGCCGGTCCGGTCCGTCGGCGATGCCGGCGAAAGTCGGATCGGCGGTGACGTGCACGTCGGTGGCGGTGACCGGTGGCACGAAACCGACAGCCCCGCCGGCGTTGCTGACGGCAACCCAGAGGTCGACGATCTCGGCACGCAGCTGCGGGGTCAGGTCAGGGTCGAGGACGAAGCGCAGACTCACGCTCGCCATCCTGACCCAACGACCAGGCCCACGGCCCGCGACAGTGACGCGCCCGACAACCGATCCTGGCTCCGGCCGAGCCAGGATTCGTCGCCACTCGATGGCATGTGGGGCCGACGGGATTCGAACCCGCACTGGTGCGGACCTAAACCGCATGCCTCCTGCCGTTGGGCTACGGCCCCTTGAAGCTGTACTCCACCAACGTCCACGGCCACTCCAGCCGACGCGGCAGTCGCCTGCCTATGGGGAAGCCGGTCGGAGTAACCGCATCAGGATCGTAGACCACTTCGGGCTCCACGAGTGCAGGCCGTCGCTGACCAGCGTACGTAGAGGTCTGGCTGTGACAATTAGGGCAGAGCAGACGAAGGTTGCGCGGCCGGTTGTCGAGAAAGTCGCCATTGATGTGGTCCACGTGCAGCGTCAGTCTGGCACCTTGCCACGTTGACCCGGTGCCGCACACCTCGCAGGTCTCGGGCAGGCCGATCGTCGCCAGGGCGCGTCTGAGGCGCATCCCCGGGATGCGGCGAGAACCGGCCGGCAGCACTATCAGCAACTCCGTGGGGGACATGCGCCGCCAACGCACGCCTCGATTGTGTGCCTGACCAGTGAAATGCGACGTGTCGATGCCGAACCGCTTGAGCTGTCGGCTGATGTGCGCGTGCGAGCCACCGCTGACGCGTACGCCCAGCAACCGCATCACTTCGGTGATGTTGCGGGCGACGGCGGCAGCGGCAGCCAGCGCTTCGGGCGTGTACTTGTATCGAACCACTGACGGACCGTAACGAACCGGTACGACAGATCAGTCCAGGCCGAGGTCGCGGCGGAGCTTGGCGACGTGTCCGGTGGCCTTGACGTTGTAGAGCGCCCGCTCGACCTTGCCGTCGGCGTCGATCACGAACGTCGAGCGGATCACGCCGGTGACGGTCTTGCCGTAGAGCTGCTTCTCGCCGTACGCGCCGTAGGCGATCAGCACCGCCTTGTCCGGGTCCGACACCAGCGGGAAGGTGATGGCGTCGCGCTCGCGGAACTTCGCCAGCTTCTCCGGCTTGTCCGGGGAGATGCCGACGACCTCGTAGCCGGCGGCCTGGAGTGAGGCGAGTGAGTCGCGGAAGTCGCAGGCCTGCTTGGTGCAGCCGGGGGTCATCGCGGCCGGGTAGGCGTACAGGACGACCTTGCGACCTCGCAGGTCGGCGAGGGAGAGCTGGTCGCCGGTGTCGGTGGCGAGGGTGAACTCGGGCGCGGGGTCACCGGGGGAGAGGCGGTCGGGCGAGGTCATGGCCCCGACCCTACCGCCGTGCCGCCGATCGGCCGAGCACCGATGGGCTGGCGGGGGCTGGCCTGAAGTGATCAAGCCCATGCGTTGTTGCCAGAGTATGGCAACAACGATGCTTGGGAAATAGGCTGACGCACGCCGACCCGCTCGGGTCCGCTGACGCGTGGGAGGTCGCGTGGAAACACTGGCGATGCACATCTCGAACGGGATCATCGACGGTCCCGTGGCAGCGATCTTCGCTGCGCTCGCACTTGCCGCGCTGACTGTCTGCGTCCTGCGCGGTCGGCGTGACCTGGACGACCGCTTGGCTCCGATGGCCGGCCTGGTGGCGGCGTTCATCTTTGCCGTCCAGATGCTCAACTTCCCGATCTTCACGGCCGGCGTGAGTGGCCACCTGCTCGGTGGCGCGCTCGCCGCCATGCTTGTCGGACCGTGGGTCGGCGCGCTCTGCGTGTCCGTGGTGCTGGTGGTGCAGGCGCTGGTCTTCGGCGACGGCGGCGTGGCGATGCTCGGCCTCAACATCACGAACATGGCATTGCTCGGCACCGCCGCGGCGTACGCGCTGATCGCGCTGCTGCTGCGGGTGCTGCCCCGCACGCGGGCCGGTCTGGCCGTGACCGCGTTCGTCGCCGCGACGATCAGTGTGGTGGTGGCGTCGCAGGGCTTCGTCCTGCAGTACTGGCTGGGCGGCACCACCGACCTGGGCAGCAACCTGGGTGGCCTGGCCGGCACGATGGCCGGCGTCCACCTGCTGATCGGTATCGGCGAGGGCCTGATCACCGCGACCACTGTGCTCACCGTCGCGAAGGTACGTCCCGACCTGGTGTACGCGCTGCGTTCCCTGCGCGCGCCTGCCGCCCCCGCCGTCCCGGTCGCTGGAGGTGTCCGATGAAGAACCGCTCCTGGGCCTTCCTGGCCGGCGGTCTGCTGGTCGCCCTGCTGCTCGCCGGTGTGGTGAGCAACTACGCCTCGTCGCACCCGGACGGGCTGGACTCGTCCCTGCTCAAGGGCTGCACCGTCGACGCCGACGACAACATCGTCGGCGGCAGTTGCCCGGCCCAGCAGTCCCGGGATCACGAGCTGGCCGACGGCCCGCTCGCCGACTACGGGGTGCGCGGGGTGGAGAACAGCTTCGTCTCGACCGGCCTCGCCGGGGTGCTCGGGGTGCTGGTCACCTTCGCGGTCGGTGCCGGCGGCTTCTGGCTGCTGCGCCGTCGCGGCGGCACGCCGACCGACGCTGACGCGGCGACGCCCACCGAGGGCGACCCCGCGACGTCCGGCGACGTCCGGCGCCGCGCCGACGCGGCCAGCTGAGCAGGGGTACGCGGATGGGAGCCGGTCACGGGCACGTGCTGTACCGCGAGTCGGACTCGCCGGTGCACCGGCTCCCGCCCGAGGTCAAGATCGTGGCGATGGTGGTCTTCACCCTCGCCGTGGTGGCCACCCCACGAGAGGCGTTCTGGGCCTTCGGCGCGTACGCCGTGCTGGTGGCGGTGGTCGCGGCGCTGGCCCGGGTGGGGCCGCGGTGGTTGCTCAGCCGAGCGATGATCGAGCTGCCGTTCGTGGTGTTCGCCGTCGCCCTACCGTTCCTCGGCAGCGGCGACCGGGTCGAGGTGCTGGGCCTGCGGCTGTCCGAGGACGGGCTGCACGGCGCGTGGAACATCCTGGCCAAGGGCACCCTGGGGGTGCTCGCCTCGCTGCTGCTCGCCGCGACCACCACCACCCGGGACCTGATCGTGGGGCTGGACCGGCTGCGCTGCCCGCAGGTGCTCACCCAGATCGCCACGTTCATGCTGCGCTACCTCGACGTGCTGGTCGGCGAGGCGCGGCGGATGCGGGTGGCCCGGATCTCCCGGGGTGACGACCCGCGTTTCCTGTGGCAGTTGCGCGGCTTCGCCGCCGGGATCGGGGCGTTGTTCCTGCGTGCCTTCGAGCGCGGCGAGCGGGTCTATCTGGCGATGCTGTCGCGGGGCTACACCGGGCGGATGCCCGCCGTGTGGCAGGGCGAGGGTGCGGCGAGCGCGGGTCAGTGGCTGGTCGCGGCGACCGTGCCGGTGTTGGCGGCCTCCATCGCCGCCACCGCCGTCGTGCTGTCATGATCGGTGTCGTGCAGACCGCTGTCTCGCTGGACGTTCGGGGTGTTCGTTACGCGTACCCGGACGGGCACGTCGCCCTTCAGGGGGTCGACCTGAACGTGCCGCGCGGCGACCGGGTGGCGCTGCTCGGGCCCAACGGGGCCGGCAAGACCACGCTGGTGCTGCACCTCAACGGCATTCTCACGCCGACCGAGGGCAGCGTGAGCGTCGGCGGGCTGACGGTCACCCCGGATCGGGCCACCCTGGCCGAGGTGCGCCGCCGGGTGGGCATCGTCTTCCAGGACCCGGACGACCAGTTGTTCCTGCCCACGGTGGCGGAGGACGTGGCGTTCGGGCCGGCGAACCTGGGTCTGCGCGGGGCCGAGTTGGCCGCCCGGGTGGACGAGGCGCTCGCCGCGGTAAGGATGAGTGAGCACCGGGGCCGGGCCCCGCAGCACCTGTCGTTCGGGCAGCGCCGCCGGGTGGCGGTGGCCACAGTGCTCGCCATGCACCCGGAGATCCTGGTGCTCGACGAGCCGTCGTCGAACCTGGACCCGGCGGCCCGTCGGGAACTCGCCGAGATCCTGCGCGGCCTGCCGGTGACCCTGCTGATGGTCACGCACGACCTGCCGTACGCGGCGGAGCTGTGCGAACGCTCGGTGATCCTGGACAACGGCCGGATCGTCGCGGACGCCCCCACCACCACCCTGCTCAACGACGCCGAGCTGCTGGCGAAACATCGCCTGGAACTCCCCCGAGGCTTCACCCCGCAGCCCTAGCCCCCCACCCCACCCCACCCCGCCCGCCCGCGCCCCGCCGATCTTGCGCTTTCTGTCCCGCCTTTGGGGTGAAAGCCGCATATGGCCAACCCAAAGTGCAAGATCGACGCGGGCAGGGCAGGGCAGGGCAGGGCAGCGCGGGGCAGGGCAGGGCGGGGCGCGGGTTAGGGGGTTGGGATTGCTGTTGCGGTGGTGCGGGAGGTGGCGTGTAGGCGCAGGATGCCGGCGGCTGTCGCGCCGGCGCCGGTGATCAGGAAGAGCGCCACCATCACCCGGGCGGCCGCGGGCGACCAGGGCACCGGGGCGATGGCGCGGGTGAACACGGCGGCGTTCGACGCTCCGGCGAAGAGCGCCAGGCAGGCCCCGGCCAGCGCGACCACGAAGTCGGCGGCCGGGCGGCGGCTCAGCGCGTACCAGCCGGCGGCGATCGCGCCGACGCCGGTGAGCAGGGACCAGATCTGCCCGGAGAGCAGCCCGACCAGCACCCCGCCCGCGCCCTGGGCGCCCGCGTCCAGCTCCCGTCCCACCGGGTACCCGACGGCCAGCGCGCCGCCGACGATCAGCAGCGCGCCGAGCGCGGACAGCGCGCGGGCGCCGGCCGGGGCGGTGGCGGCGAACAGGCCGAGCGCGCCCACGGCGAGCAGCCCCACGATGCTCACCGCCCACCAGGTGTACGCGTCCGGCGGCGGGACCCAGTCCAGCGTGCCGCCGATCGCCACCGGGTCGGTGCCGACGCGCAGTGGGATGGTCCAGTCCCGGACCCGGTGCTCGCGGTCCGGCGCGGCGCGTACCGCTGTCGGTGGCGCCGACTCCTGCCACAGCGCGCGTTGGTCGTGCCAGCGCGCTGTGGTGCCGTCGTCGATCCGCCGCCAGGATGGTGCGGCGGCCGGGTCGGCCTCGGCCGGGAGCGCGGTGTCTCCGGAGATGGTGCGGTTCAGGTACGTGGCGGGGGAGTTGCTGTTCTCGAAGACCCCGTCCGGGCCGACGCGCAAATACGGCTCACCGGAGTAGCCGATGACCTCGACGGCGCGGCCGGTGCGGTTGGTCAGCTCCAGTCGGGCGCCCGCCTCGATGACGCGTACCTCGAGCCCTGGCCGCGCCGGTGCGACCCCTGTGGTCCGGGTGCGGTAGTCGGTGCCGTCCGGCGCGTCCGCGCCGTGCGCGGCGGCGGGCGCCGCGCTGGTCACTGTCGCCAGGCCGGCTGCGGCGGCGACCAGGCCGGCGCGGCCCAGCAGGGTACGGATCACTTGCCGGCCGCCGCCACGGCTGCGGTGAGAGCGTCCGGGGTGGGGTTCTCGACGGCTTGACCGTTGACCTTGACGGTCGGCGTGCCGGTGACGTTGCTCCGGCCGGCGTCGTCGGTGACGTGTTCGGTCCAGGTCCGGTACGTCTCGTCCTTCACGCAGCCGCCGAAGGAGCCCCGGTCGAGGCCCACGCTGGTGCCGATGTCGATGAGCTGGTCGTCGGTGAGCCCGGCGCTGCCCTCCGGCGGCTGCTGGGCGAAGAGCGCCTTGGTGTACTCGTGGTATTTGCCGCCCGCCGCAGCGCAGCCGGAGGCGGCCGAGGAGCGGGTGGAGTACTCGGTGGTGGAGAAACGGTTGAGGAACGCGACCGGGTGGTAGACGACCTTCGCCTTGTTCTCGGCCACCAACTGTTCGAGCGTCGACCCGCTGGTCTGCTCGAACTGCTTGCAGGCCGGGCAGAGGAAGTCCTCGTAGACGTCGACGGTGACCGGCCCGCCGCCGGTGACGATGCCGGTGCCGGCCGCGTTGGCGCCGGGTGGGGTGGTGAAGGTGTCGGAGCGCTGGTTGGACCAGACGGCCCAACCGATGCCGCCGGCGATGACCAGGACGAGGACAGCGGCGGCGGAGACCCAGATCGTGCGGCGGCGGCGCCGCTCGCGGGCCAACTGCTCACGGACCACCCGGGCGGCGTCCCGCTGCCCCTTGCGACTACTCATCCTCGTCCTCCACAACGGGTTCGCCGGACAACCACCCGTCCACCGATACCGGCGTACGCGGCCAGATCAGCAGAAATCCAGCCAGAACCAAGAATCCCAGGTCCCGGAGGATCTCCGGGAGGTAACTGGGTGCCTGCCCCGCCGCCAGCTGCCCGCCGCTGCCGAAGCAGCCGCAGTCGATGGCCAGCCCACGCGCCCAGGCCGAGGCGATCCCCACGATGAAGACCACCAGCAGCGCGGCGGACACCCCGGCGACGAGCCGGGTGGCCAGCCCGAGCAGCAGCAGCACGCCCAACGCCAACTCGACGAAGGGCAGGGCCGCGCCGATCACTGTCGCCACGTCGTACGGCATCACCTGGTACGCGTTGACAGCCCGCCCGGAGGCGGCGAGATCGCTGACCTTCGACGCGCCGGCGACCAACCAGACGGCAGCGAGGCCGAGTCGGGCCGCGATGCCGAGCCACGGGCGGACCACTGGCCAACGGCCGTCCCGGGTGGAAGGTGCTGTCACGCTCATTTGTCGTCCCGTCCGCGCCGGAAGTTCCCCGTTCAGCCGGTCAGGGCGTCGCCGACCGCCTCGACCAGGTCGTCCCGGGCACGGGCGACCCGGGACCGGATGGTGCCCACCGGCACCCCTTCGACGGCGGCGGCCTCGGCGTACGACAGGCCGAGCAGTTGGGTGAGCACGAACGCGGAGCGCCGCTCGGGGCCGAGGCGGCGGACCAGGTCGGCGGCGCCGAACTGGCCGGCCGGGTCCGGGTGCGGCCGGTCGGTGTACGCGTGAGCCGCCAGGCGCTCGTCGAGCCGCCGACGCCTGATGACGGTGCGCAGGTGGTCGGCGCAGGCCCGGCGGGCGATGCCGAGCAGCCAGGTACGGACGCTGGAGCGACCCTCGAAGGCGGGGAGTGCCCGAAACGCCCGCAGGTAGGTCTCCTGGGTCAGGTCGTCGGCGCTGTCCGGGTCGACCAGGGCGGCGGCGAACCGCCACACCTCGGCCTGGGTCAGCCGGACGAACGCCGCCTGGGCGGTGGGGTCACCGTCGCGGGCGGTCAGCGCCCACTCGGTTGCCGGGTCCCGGGCGACCTCGTCGACCGGGTCTGCCGGACCGGCGGCACCGGGGTCACGCGGGACAGGGATCACGACACATCAGGTTACGCGGCAGTCGGCGGCGCGTCAGGGTCGTTCGGCACTTGGATGGTCTGCGCCACGTTCGGAACTTTTCCCCGACCCGGGCCGACTACCAGTTCATGACGTGCGACCACCTTCGCCCCCACCCCCCTCGGGTCGCCGGAGGGGACACCCATCGGCGACCATGGCCGGCATGACTGTCGCCCCCCGCCGCTGGGCCGCCAGGCTGGCCGCAGCCGCCGGCCTCCTGGTCACCGTCGTCGCCTTGTTGATCGCGCCAGCTACCTCCGCCAGCGCCCACGCGGTGCTGGAGAGCAGCAGCCCGGCCGCCGCCTCCATCGTGCCGAGCGGGCCGTCCGAGGTGGTCCTCACCTTCAGCGAGTCGGTCCGCAAGGTGCCCGGCAAGATCCGGATCATCGCGCCGGACGGTTCCCGGGCCGACCGGGGCGAACCGTCGTTCAGCGGCGGCGTGGTGACCATCCCGGTGGACCCCGCTGGCGCCCGCGGCACCTACCTGGTCAGCTTCCGGGTGATCTCCGCCGACAGCCATCCGGTCTCCGGGGCGTTCACCTACTCGGTCGGCGCACCCTCGACCCCACCCGTCGACTCCGGCACTGACAGCCGCGCCAACCCGGTGGTGGAGACGGCGGTGAAGGTGGCCCGCTTCCTCGGCTACGCCGGTCTGGTGCTCCTGGTGGGGCCGGCGCTGGTGCTCGCCGCGCTCTGGCCGCGACGGCTCTCCCGGCGGGGGCCGACCCGGCTGGCCTGGACCGGCCTCGGTCTGGTGGCCGTCGCCACCCTCGCCGACCTGTGGTTGCAGGTGCCCTACACGGCCGGCGGTGGTCTCTTCGACGTCACCGGCGAGGGGTTCGGCAGTGTGTTCGGCAGCGCCTTCGGCGCCGCCCACCTGGTCCGACTCGGCCTGCTGGCGGCGTCCGTCTTCCTGCTCCGCCCGCTGCTGGCCCGGCCCGCCGGCCGCGCCGACGCGATCATTCTGGCCGTGCTCGGCGGGGCAGCCCTGCTGACCTGGCCGCTGGCCGGGCACCCGGCGGCCTCCCCGGCGCCGGCGGTCTCCGTGGTGGTCGACGCGGTCCACCTGGGCAGCATGGCGGTCTGGCTGGGTGGTCTGCTCATGCTCGCCGTCTTCCTGCTGCGCCAGGCCGACGAGCGGGAGTTGGGCGCGATCCTGCCGATCTGGTCGCGCTGGGCGGCGCTCGCCGTCTCGGCGCTGCTGCTGGCCGGCACCGTTCAGGCGCTGATCGAGGTGGCCACCCTGCAGGCGCTCTTCGACACCACGTACGGGCGCCTGCTGCTCGCCAAGATCGGGTTGTTCGCGCTGGTCATCGCCGTGGCCGCGTACTCCCGGAAGTTGGTGCGCAGCCGCGTCGCGGCGCAACGCCCGGTGCCGGTGCGCCGGGCGGTCCTGGTGGAGTTGGCCGTCACAGTGGTGGTGCTGGCCGTGTCCGCCACGCTCGTGCAGACCACGCCCGCGCGCACCGCCGGCGCCGCCCCGTCGGCCGGGGCCGAGGCCGGCCTCTTCAGCACCAGGCTCTCCAGCCCGCTCCTGTCCGTCGAGGTCGAGGTGAGCCCCGCCGAGCGGGGCAACAACTCGGTGCACCTGTACGCGTACGACAAGGCCAATCAGCCACTGCTGGTGGCGGAGTGGAAGGCGACAGTAGCGCTGCCCTCGGCCGGGATCGAGCCGATCGAGGTGCCGTTGCTGCGGTTGACGGACAGTCACGCCTACGGCGACATCAGCCTGCCGACCGCCGGCGAGTGGCAACTGAAGATCACCGCCCGAACGACCGACATCGACCAGGCCACGGTGACCGCCACCGTGCCCATCCGTTAGAGAGGTTCGCGAAACCCATGACCCGATTCCGGCGTACCGCAACCGCCGCTGCCGCCCTGGCGTTCACCGCCGCCGCCACCGCTGTGCTCGGCTTCGCCGGACCGGCGTCCGCGCACGTCACGGTCAACCCGAAGGAGGCGACCCAGGGCGGTTACGCCCGGGTGGCGTTCCGGGTGCCCAACGAGAGCGACACCGCGTCCACCACCAAGCTGGAGGTGGTGCTGCCGGAGAACGCCCCGGTCGGCTCGGTGTCGACGATGCCGGTGCCCGGCTGGACGGTCACCACGGAGAAGCGCAAGGTGGACCCGCCGATCGAGGTGCACGGCAGTCAGCTCACCGAAGCGGTCTCCAAGATCACCTGGACGGCCTCCGGCGACGCGGGGGTGAAGCCGGGTCAGTTCCAGGAGTTCCCCGTCTCGATGGGGCCGCTGCCGCAGGTCGACTCGATGATCTTCAAGACCCTGCAGACCTACTCGGACGGCAACATCTCGCGGTGGATCGACGACCCCGCGCCGGGCGCCGAGGAGCCGGAGCACCCGGCTCCGGTGCTCACCCTGGCCGCCGCCGCGGCGCCGTCGGGTTCGGCCACGCCGGCCGCAGCGGTGGCCTCACCCGACGACGATGACGACGATGACGGCAACGGGCTCGCCGTCGGCCTCGGTGTGGCCGGTCTCGTCGCCGGTCTGGCCGGCCTGGTGCTGGGCGGGCTGGCGTTCGCGCGTACCCGCCGGGAGCCGGTCGCCAAGGTCTGACCCCTGGTTCACCCGCTGGCCCGCCGGATCTTCCGGCGGGCCAGCGTGCTTTCCGGAGCCGATGCCGGCCGTGCCGTGGATATTCCCTGATCAGACCGTGTACGTCGGTAAGGTCGGCCGGGTATTTGGCTACGGAGGGGGACGGTGCGGATGCGGTTCGTGCGGGTGATCGCCGGAGTGCTGCTGTTGGTCGTGGGAATTCCGGCGCTGTTCGCCGGTGGCGGGCTGTGGCTGGTGACCCGACACGCCGACCCCGGCGGGTCCTTCGCCGCCCGCTTCGAAACGGTCCGCACGCCCGGTCACGCGGTAGTGGTCACCGACCTCGACCGGTTGCTGCGACAGGACGCGCCCTTCGCGCGTACCGCGCAGACCCGGCTGCGCCTGGACGCCCGCACCACGGGCGGACCGGCCTTCATCGGATTGGCGCCGACCGCCGAGGTGCGTGGCTGGCTGGAGGCGGCGCCGCACGCCACGGTCCGCCGGGTGGCGCTGGCCCGGGGTCCGCTCCCGGTCCGGCTCGACCCGGCCGGGCCGGCCGCCGACACCCCGGGCGTCGCGACGGCGGACGGGCCGGTCACACCACTGGGCCGGCCCTTCTGGGTACGCGAGGGAATCGGGTCGCTGGAGTGGAGCGCTGACGACCTCGCCGGCGAACCCGTGAGCCTGGTGGTGATGCGCCCCGACGGGGAGGACGGCCTGACCCTGGACCTGCGCGCCGAGTTGCGGGCCGGGTGGACCGGCCCAGCCACCTGGGGTCTGCTGACCCTCGGCGTGCTGCTGGTGGTGTGCGCGGCGCTGCTCCTGCTGCGGCCGCTGCGGCCACGCGAGGTGATCTTCGTGGTCGAGCCGGATCAGGTGCCGGTGCTCGCCGGCCGGCTCGGGGTCACCTCGCTGAGTGGCCTGGGCCCCCGGCGACCCGATCCGACCCCGCCGTTGCTGGCACGACAACTCGCCCCGGTCGGCTCCGGAGCTCCGGAACCCGCCCGGCCGGCGATCGGCGCGGCGCGCGCTGCCACCCTCGCCGACCTGGACGAACCGGTCCGGCTGCCCCGCCCACCGGAGGTGGCACTGAGTCTCGCCTGGCCGCCGGCCGACGCGGTCGAGCCCACCGCCGCGCCGGTGGCGGCCGCGCCGGGCGACGACCCGGCCCGTGGCGGCCCGGCCGGGTGACGGCTCGGCCGGTGGCGGTGGGTGAGACGGCGAGCGGCCCTCCGCGCTGCCGACGCGGAGGGCCGCCCTCACCGGGGGATCGGTGCTACCCGAGCGACGCTTGAGGTAGATGAGGACAGATTAGCGGCGAACGTGGTTACTCGGGAGGTCTGTCCAATTGGTGCGATTTTCCGCACCGAGTCCCGAGCGCACCGGCAACGCCGCCAACAGCAGCAGACTGAGCAGTACGTAGGTGTTCTGCACGACGAAGTCCACCGGGTCATGAGTGCGGACCGGTCCCGCGCCCCAGGCCTGGAACGTCACCACCCCGTAGATGGTCACGGCGGTGATGCCCAGCGCGAGCCCGGCCAGCCACCGACGCCGGCCTGCCTCGTCGGGGCGGTCGGCGCTCAACGCCGCGTCGGCGAGCAGCACCACCGCCGGCACGAACCAGTAGATGTGGTGGGTCCAGGTGATCGGGCTCGCCAGGGCGCCGACCAACCCGGTCAACGTCAGGCCCGTCAACGGGTCACCGGCCCGCGCCGCGCGGGCGGCCCGCCACAGCCCGTAGCCGGCGACAGCGGCGACCACCAGCAGCCAGAGCAGCCGGTCCGGCTTCTCCGGCTCGGTGAACCGGCTGAGCAGGCCGAACAACGACTGGTTGCCGACGATGTCGGTGCGTCCCACCCGCTCGGTGGTCCACAACTCTTGCGTCCAGAACCGCCACGAGTCACGTGGGGCGATCGCCGCCGCGAGCAGTGTCGCCGCCGCCGCTGTCGCGCTCGCCACCGCCGCGGCCCGCCACCGCCGGGTGGCCAGCAGGTACACGATGAAGATGCCGGGAAAGAGCTTGAGCGCCGTCGCCAGCCCCACGCCCACCCCGGCCCAACGTCGCGCCTGCGGCACCGCGAACAGCAGGTCGGCCAGGATCAGCACCACCAGCAGCATGTTGATCTGGCCGAAGGTGATCGTCTCGCGGATGCTCTCCACCGCCAGCACCAGCAGGACGGCGGCGATCAGGGTGAACGTTCGGGGCAGGTCGTGTCGGGCGATCACCGGGGCCACCAGCCACCGGGTGGTCAGCACCACGGCCAGCACTGTGAGCGCCGTGAAGATCGCCACGGTGGCGCCGAGCCGCAGCAGACCGAACGGCCACAGCAGCAGCGCGCTGAATGGTGGGTAGGTGAAGTACAACTCGCCCTGCACCCGATCGGGCTGGACGTAGTCGTAGAGCGGGTGGCCGACGCGCCACCAGTCCATCGCGGACATGTAGATCTTGAGATCGAAGAAGTTGTGCACGAGACCGGGCAGGTAGAGCGCTGGCAGCACAGCGCCGAGGGCCACCACCGCGACCAGACGACGGACCGTACGGCCGCCGGGATCGTCTTCGGTGACGGCGGGCGGTGCGACGGGTTCTGCTGGCACCCCGAAACCCTAGCGGTCCGGCCCGCCGAGAGCGCGCAGCCGCGGGGCGTGGGCTGCGCGTAGGCTGTCCCGGTGGCTGATCTCCTCGTCTGGATCGACTGTGAGATGACTGGGTTGGACCTCGGCAGGGACAAACTGATCGAGGTTGCGGCACTGGTCACCGATCCCGACCTCAACGTGCTGGGTGACGGTGTCGACGTGGTCATCCACGCCGACGAGGCGGCACTGGAGGGGATGCCGGAGATCGTGCAGACCATGCACGCCAAGTCCGGCCTCACCGAGGAGGTCCGTCGTTCGGCGGTCACCCTCGCCGAGGCCGAAGACCTGGTCCTGGAGTACGTGCGCACCTTCGTCAAGGACCCGCGAACGGCGCCGCTCTGCGGCAACTCGATCGCCACCGACCGGGGCTTCATCGCCCGGGACATGCCCCGCCTCGACGCGCACCTGCACTACCGGATGATCGACGTGTCGTCGATCAAGGAACTCTGCCGCCGCTGGTACCCCCGGGTGTACTTCGGTCAGCCGCAGAAGGGTCTCGCGCACCGGGCGCTGGCCGACATCCGGGAGAGCATCCGGGAGTTGGAGTACTACCGGCGCACCGTCTTCGTTCCGCTGCCCGGCCCGGATGTCGAGGCCGCCAAGGCCATCGCCGCCGAGCTCTGACCCCCTGCCGCGCTGACCGGCAACCCGCTGGACGTGCCCGGCGTGGTGTGGCTATTATTGATCCGCACCCCGCCCGGAGCGATCGACCGGGCGATGGCGGCATGGTGGCTGTAGCTCAGTTGGCAGAGCACCGGGTTGTGGTCTCGGTTGTCGTGGGTTCAATTCCCATCAGTCACCCAGCTGGTTTCACTGCTCAGGCCCCCTCTTCGGAGGGGGCCTGAGTCGTTGTGGGGACGAAACAGGGGCCCACGCGAAAGCCCCCTCCGAGGAGGGGGCTTTCGTCGGGTGGCTCAGGCGGTCGGCGTGGGGGACGGGGTGCCCGTCCCGTCCGGGGTCGGGGTGGCGGCGGCGTCCGGGTCGGCCGGAGGCTCGTACGGAAGGGCACTGCCCTTGACGTACTCGTCCCAGCTCATGTTCCAGTCCGTCCAGCCGTTGCCGTTCTGGAGCTTGCGCTCGGTGCCCTTGACCGTGATCGGGTCGCCGATCTGGGTGTTCTTGAAGAGCCAGTCGCCGTTGGCCATCGACACGTTCACGCAGCCGTGCGACACGTTCGTGGTGCCCTGCTGACCCTCGGACCAGGGTGCCGCGTGGATGAACTCCCCGCCCCAGGTGAGGCGCTGCGCGAAGTCAATCTTGGTGCGGTAACCCTCCTCCGGGCCCAACTCCTCGAACGTGTCGAAGACCGTCTTGCGCAGCTTCTCGATCACGACCATGGTGCCGCTGGACGACGGGGTGCTCTTCTTGCCCAGGCTGACCGGGATGGTCTTGATCACAGAGCCGTTGCGGGTCACCGTCATCCGCTTGGTCTTGTTGTCCACAGTCATGACCACCGCCGCGCCGATCTTGACGTCCACCGAGAGGTCGGCGCGGCCGTACCAACCCGCGCCCATCGGCAGGCCGCCGGCCTGCACCCGGTAGGAGACCTTGCTGTCGGGCTTCCAGAACTCCTTCGGCCGGTACCGGATCTCGGTGGGGCTGACCCAGTGCCAGATCCCCTCCTGCGCCGGGGTCGAGGTGACCGTCATCCGGCGCTGCACGTCGTCGCGGTAGTCCTCCGGGACGGCCCGGCTGAACTTCACGATCAGCGGCATGCCCACACCGACCACCTGGTTGTCACCGAGGAAGCTGCTCACCCGTACCTGATTGCCGGGCTTGGCCATGGTGGTGAAGGTGCTGGTCGCGGTGGCCGGACGGCCGTCGTCGCCAGTGGCGGTCACGGTGGCCGTGTAGCTCGTGCCGTAGGCCAGCGCGCCGGCCGGCAGCCACGACTTGCCGTCCTTGGCGAGGGCGCCCTCGACCGCCTTGCCGGCGGCGTCCTTCAGCTCGACAGCGCTCTCCACGGCGTCCTTGGTGGTGAAGGTGACGCCGGTGGACGCCGGCACGTCCTTGGCGTCGGCCGCCGGCTCACTGATCGTCGCGGCGGCCTTCGGTGCCGGGTTCTCACCCCCGCCGTGCCACGAGGACGGCTTGCCGCCGTCGCCGTCGGTGCAGGCCGAGGTGAAGGCCAGCGCCACGGCGAGGAGCCCCGCCGCGAACACGCGGCGTCGCCCACCGGGCCTGATCAGCTGGTCCTGGCTAGCTCGCATGAATTCCCTCACAGTTGTGGTCGCTGCCCCATCGTCTCTTACTGACGCGCCAGAGCCGGCCCCGGTTGCCGAGGGTGAACCGAAACACGCCACAATGGTGCCCGAATTCTGCTACTATCCGGCGTTTCGTGAGCCTGGTTCGTTTCCGTACCGGGAGTGCGGGGGGCGCCGCGCCGTCATCGAGCGGCGGGAGTGCAAGGGTACGCCGGCCCGGCCAACGGCCGAGCCGGCGCAACGAGCCCGACGGCTCAGACCGCCGGGCCGGCCCCACCACCGGGCACCGGCAACGCGCTGCCCTTGACGAACTCCGACCAGCTCAGGCTCCACGCCGTCCAACCGTTACCGGCGGCGATCCTGCGCTCGGTGCCCTTGATCGTGATCGGGTCACCGATCCGGGTCTTGTCGAACAACCACCTGGCGTTCGCCATCGACACGTTCACGCAGCCGTGCGAGACGTTCTGCCGCCCCTGCACGTGCTCCGACCAGGGCGCGGCGTGGATGTACTCGCCACCCCAGGTGAGCCGCTGAGCGAACTGGATGTCGGTCACGTAGCGGTTGGCCGGATCCGGGTCGTCGCGGGTGTCGAAGACCGTGGCCTCCTTCTTCTCCATCACGACCATCGTGCCGCTCGACGACGGAGTGCTCTTCTTGCCCAGGCTCACCGGGATCGTGCGCACCGGCGCGCCGTTCTCGTACACAGTCATCTTCTTGTTGGCGTTGTCGACCTTCATCTCGAACGACCGGCCGATCTTGGCGGTGGCCTTGCGGTCGACGTCGCCGTACTTGCCGTTGCTCAGCGGCACCCCCGCCAGGGCGATCCGCACGGTGATGGTGGTGCCCGGCTTCCAGTACTCCGGGGCCCGGTAGTAGGCCTGCGTGCCATTGCTGACCCAGTGCCACGCGCCCGGCTGCGGCGGGTCGGTCCGGACGAACATCCGCTTCTGCACCGCCGCCCGGTCCTTCTTCGGAATACCCGGGTGGAACTCGGTGACCACCGGCATGGCCACCCCGTAACTCTTGTCGTCGAAGAGGTACAGGCCCGAACCGATCGTCGACTTCGGCTTGGCCATCGTGGTGAAGCTGCTGGTGCCCTGGCTGCTCGTGCCGTCCGACGCGCTCGCCGTCACCGTGGCCGTGTAGCGGGTGCCCCACTTCAGCGGAGCTGACGGCACCCAGGCCGAACCATCGGTACGCAGCTTGCCCTCGACCGAGCCACCGCCGTCCGCCGTCAGGGTGACCGCTGACACCTTCCCGCCGTCCGGGAGCTTCGCGCTGATCTCCGTGCTCACCGGCCGGTTCTTCGTGTCGTTCGCCGGGCTCAGCGTGAGCGGCGGCCCGCTCGGTGTGCTCGGTGTCGACGGTGCGACTGAGCCAGGTGCGGCGCTCACGTCCGAGGACGCCCCGCCCACGAATTCCGGCTTCTTCTCGTCGCCGCCGCATCCGGTCAGTGCCAGCGACGCCGCCAGAGTCAGGGCGCCCACCACCGCCCCGGCTCGCGTGAACCGTGCCATGCCCACCTCTGTTCTCGCGTACCTGGCGGATATCGTGCCGCATCGACGCCGCAACCCACGCCCCGATCTTGACGGTGGTGCCGGGTTTGGTGCTTTTTGCCGGCAAAGCTCGACCGAAGGGGGGACCCGGGGAACCGAATTGGAGCCCGTGTTGGAGGGGTGCTAATGTTCTCTCCGTTGCCGACGAGCGCCGCTAGCTCAACTGGCAGAGCAGCGGACTCTTAATCCGCGGGTTCGGGGTTCGAGTCCCTGGCGGCGCACCAATTAAAGGCCCTGACCAGCAAAAAGCTGGCCAGGGCCTTTATGGTTGTCTATGTAGTTTCGAACCCTCCCCCGAAAACCCCTCACTAACGGCCGGGGCGATCAGGTTCGGCAGGCCGGATGGTAGGCATACCGGCCGCCACCCGCCCCCGGCTATCCGGTCGGGGCCGGGCCAGGGTTGCGGGGTTCGGAATCGCCTGGCTCCGGCCTGCCCCCGAGCTGTTCGAGGATGGCAGAGCTGTCGGGGGCAAGGGCTGGCTTGACGATGTAGTGCTTCTTGGTGGTCTCCTTACTTCCGTGGCCGAGCTGTGCGGCGGCGCTGTCGGTGTTGGCCTCCTTGTCGATCAAGGTGGCAACGGTCTTACGGAACGTGTGGGGAGTGACCCATTCAAGGCCGGTCTCAGCGCGGGCTGCGCGCCACTGACGGCGAACGTTGGGCGGAGACAGCCAGGTGCCACGTCGGGAGGGAAAGATCGCGTCGTTGGGGTCGGCGGCGGCGGTGAGCTTGCGCTCCAAGAGCATCGCGACGGCGAATCGTGGCAGGACGACTGACCGGTAACCGGCATCGCTCTTTGTCCATTCCTGCCGGAAGAAGCCTTTGCCCTTGATGTAGATGATGGTGCCGCAGATAGTGAGGATGGGATGGTCGGCGGCGAGGTCGGCGTCTTCCCACCGCACTGCCAGGATCTCGCCGATGCGGGCGCCGGTGGCGAGCATGAGGTCAACGATGTCGGCCAGGTCGCTCGTAGGCCGAGGCCCCGACTTGCCCGGGGTGGGCTCCTGCCACCTCCGGATCGCCGAACGAACGTCGTCCAGTTGCTCCCGATCAAGCGCGACGACCCTCTTGCGGGGCTTTCGTAATTGGCCGGTGTCGCGGATGGGGTTTGTCGTGAGCGCACCCCGACGGACGGCGAGGGCGAACATCTGGCCGAGGACGACCTTGGCGCTCTTGGCGGCTGAGGGACGGTCCTCGGCGATCCTCCGCAGGAACTTGTCGAGGCGGCCTGCGCTGGCCTCTCGGATCCGTAGTTCACCCAAAGCCGGCACGATCGAGACGCGCACGCTGATCTCGTACCTGCTGATGCTTTGCAGCGATACCCGTTCCTCTGCGGCTATCTCCCCCAGCCACAGAGCGGCGAGCGTGCTGACGTGCGTCTCCCTGGTGATTTCGTCGTCGTTAGGGGCGACACGGTCGCGAACTTTGATTTTGAGCGCTCGGATGGCGGCGGGGGCGGTGGTGTCGGTGGCCTCGACGTCGCGGGTTTTGCCGTCGTGGTCGCGGTATCGGGCTCGGGCGCAGTACCGGTTGGGGCCGAGCTTCTCGGTACGGATCGTGCCCAGGGTGCCGATGGGTAGAGGAGGTCGGGCCACGGCTCAGCGCTCCGGGTCGGTGTGGTCGTCGAGCCAGCGTTCGATCTCGCTGCGCCGGTAGCGCAAAGTGTTGCCGACCCGGATGGCGCGAGGCCCCTTGCCTCGGCTGTGCCAGGCGTAGAGGGTGTTCTTTGGCTTGCCCAGCCAGGCCGCCACGTCATCGATAGTTAGGAGGGGGTCGGGCCGCCACTCGGCGGCGGTCGGGGCGCTCATGGCTGGTCTGCCCTGGCGGACGAGTCGGTCTGCGGGTGTGGTGTGTCGGGGTCGGCGGGTCGCTGGTGGGCTGTGGCGTCGGGCCATTCGGACCTGGGAATGGTGTGTGGGTCGGGCGGGCACGGATCGGGTGTCCTTTCAGCGTCCCGGCCCGGGTGGGGCCGGTGGTCGGTGGCGCTGCCGCCGGGGTTGGCGGGGTGCGCCAGGTGTGCCCGTCGATCCACGCTGGCGGGGGTTGAGGTATCAAGCCCGTGGCCGGCGTGCGGTGCGGCGAGGGTGGACCCGCTCTGTGCGGAGTCGTGCGGGTTGTGGTGCGACCCGCCGAGTTGGAACAGCAGGAGGTCTTCGTGCTGGATGAGCCATTGCGGGTCGCCGGTGTTGATGGCGTCGCGGACGTTCTTGATTTGGAAGAATGAGGTTCGCGGCACCAGTACGCCGTTTCGGACTCCGGCGATGAGCGCGATGAGTTCCTCGACGAGGGTCAGTCCGGCGGCGAGTCCGGCGGCGGCGACCATGCCGGGGATGTCGATGAGTTCCCCGCGTCGCCGGTAGGGGCGGGCGGTGACCGCGACGTATCCGCCGGGTTTGAGTACGGCGGCGCAGCCGGTGAGGATCTGGGTGAACCCTTCGGCCAGTTCTGCGTGTTCGGTGTAGGCGAGGTTCCCGGCGTCGGCACCGTACCGGTGGTGGATCTTGCGGACCTTGCCTCGTCGGGGGCCGGGGGTTCGTACGTGGCCGTGGGTGGATGACCCGTACGGCGGTGAGGTGATGACCAGCGAGACCCGGCCGTGGACCTCGGTCGGAAGCAGTGCGGGTAGCCGGCGGGCGTCGCCGGTGTAGATCTCCCCGGTGCCGGTGGCGCCTTGGCTGGTGGCGAGGCGGATGTTGTCGGCGGCGTGCTGCGCCCACCGGTTCTCGTACTCGACGCCGATGCCGTGTCGGCCGATGTGCATGGCTTCGACGAGGGTGGTGCCGATGCCGGCCATCGGGTCGACCAGCAGGTCGCCGGGCTGGGTGTAGGTGGCGGTGAGGTAGCGGGGGATGGTGGGCAGCATTTTGCCCGGGTGCTCCATGGAGGCCGTGGTGTACCGGCCGCGTCGCAGGTCGCGGGAGGCGGTCTGCCCGGTCAGCAGTACCGAGCCCTGCACTCCGTCGGCGATGAGGGCGAACAGCCGCCCGACGTCGGTGGCGTCCAGGTCGAGGCCAGGGGCGGAAGCGTCGGTAGGGGTGGTCTCACGCATCGGTGTCCTCCTGGTCGAGGGTGGTCGCCGTGAACGCCAGGACGTCCATGTGGGTGTGGAGGTGCCGCCCGTCCAGTAGCGCGGGCGGGGTGCTCGCGGCGGTGGCCGCGTCGGCGCGCGGGTCGTGTGCCGGGAGCGGGACCACGAGCACGGGGATGTGCTGGTGGTAGCGCAGCCCGGCGATGCGGGCGGCGCTGATGACGGTGCTGCGCCGCGAGACCCGACCTGGCTCAGGCGCACGGGCGGGCAGTGCGACGAGGACGAATCCGCCGGGGCGTAGTAGGCGGTGCCAGCGGTGCATCGCCTCGGCGGTGTCGTGCAAGCCGAGGGGGTCGCCGCCGGGGCGGGGTAGTCCGGCCAGCAGCAGCGTGAGGCCGTCCTCGGCGAGGCACCGGGTGCGGGCGGGCCGGTCGTCGGTGACTCGGATGCGCTCACCGTGGGTGGTGATGGTGGCGGGGTGGCGGTGCAGGTACTGGGCGGCCCTCGCGACGGTGGGGTGGTTGTCGAGGTCGGCTACGAGATCGCCGTCGTGGGTGTAGTGCCGGATGAGCCAGGCGAGGCGTTGCGGGTCGAGTCCGTGCCAGGCCGCCGGGTCGATCAGAGGCGTATCGCGGCGGTGGGCGGGGACGAGGAACAGCCCGACGGGTGGGCGTTCGGCGTGGGGCTCGGGAAGGTGCGGATGGGTCTGCGGCATGGCTGGTGGGCCACGTCCGCCGACAAGCGCTGACACTAAGGGAATACAGATTCGGGCCTCGATTTGGAGGACACCGCCGTGAACACCTGCCGCCGACTCCGTCCCTGTCGGCGTGTTCAACCCCGATGAACAAGATCGGCCGGAGGTTGAACGGGCAGGTCAGAGGTTGAACACCGCCACCATCAGACCGCGACGCCTATCGAGTTTCGTGACTATTGAGGCGATGTCACTCCGGTGGCGAGCCAGACCCCACAGACCGCCCCTCGCGGTGCATGAACAAGATCGACCTCCCGGCTTGAACAAGGTCGACTCGGCGGCGGAATGCCCTGAACACGCTTTACCCACGGGCCGTCAACCGTCCGCCGACCATGAACACCTCTGGCCCGTGCCGTCCGGCGCGGGCCATTTTCGCGTCGATGCCTCCGGGTGCGTCAATGGCCAGCCGAGCCCTCGCCGAGGCGCGCGGTAGGTACGGCAGGCGGCGGGTTGAACGGGCAGCCACGAGGTTGCACACACCGGCGAACACCGGCCGCACGCTGGTCGACCGGCGCATCGAGGGACGTCATCCTCGCCTCGGTCGATCACGCTGTGTTCAACCTTAAACAAGATCATCGGTGTTCATGATGTGTTCAATCGCCCTGGTGGCGTGGGTGCTGCACCGCCGACCGGCCTCCGATCGCCCGTTCGGCAACCCCGCTCACCATCAGGGAGTACATCCATGTCTGCGAACACTCGCCCGATCGCCGGCCCGCTGGCCGGACACCCGGGAGCCCGGCCTGACGCGGCGCTGCTCGACGCGATCGACTACCGGTTCCGGCTACGCGGCGAAGGCCCCCAGTCGCAAGCCGTTGACGGCCGGCAGCTCGGCCACGGCCTGCCCCATCGCCGGATCGCACTGACCGAGCTGTCGGCGATCCTCATGCACCCCTCCTGCGGCACTGCGGCCCAGGACGCCGCGTGGAGGTTCCTCGTCACCCGAGCCCGCACCGGCGGCGAGCCGTGGGTCGTCGGCGCGGTCGGGGTGGCCCTGCCTGGTCTGCGGCACCGGGCGCACCTGCTGTCGAAACTGTCGTCCGGGGACCTGCACGCCGCGCTGGTCGAGGCGTTCCTCAAGGCGCTGCACACCATCGACATTGACCAGCCGGGCATCGTGAACGCCCTGCTCAACACCGCGTTCTCCGGCGCTCGCGCCGCCCTGCGCAGTCAGGAGCCGGCCGCGTCGGGGGAGGCGAACTTCGCGCCCGGCTCGGCGCTGCCACCTACCCCGTACGGTCACCCGGATCTGGTCCTGGCCCGCGCGGTGCGCCTCGGGGTGATCACCGTCGCCGAGGCGGACCTGATCGGCGGGACGTTCTTGGAGGACACCAGCCTCACCGCATACGCCGAGCGCACCGGCTTGCCCCGGTGGGGTGTCTACAAGCGACGCACCGCCGCCGTTGAACGGCTCGTCACGGCGATCCGCTCCGGTGCGCTCAGCGACCCGACCGCCGACGTCATCGCCGAGGCCACCGGCACCACCGCGCCGGAGGCGGCACCCGGCCGCCGGTGACTTACCCCTGCTGAGCTGCGCTTCTCCAAATCGGCCTTCGGATTTGTATTCCCCTAGTGCGGGACTTTCCCGCACAGGTGACCTCCCCGACCGGCCCCGCTGACGGCGCTGACACCCCGTTCGCCCGGCCCACCAGACCTGTGTGAGGAGGACGGCCCTCGCGCCGGTCGGAACTCGTGGTCACCACGTGCGGATCGATGCGCTCCCGCCTCTGTCACCCACCGCGCCGCAACCGAGCCCCGCCACGCCCTGGGGCCGGTTGCGGCCCAAGC
>NZ_JBEXGE010000045.1:0-64196 GCF_040607155.1 Micromonospora sp. NPDC005324
CCGACTGGATCGCCACCCGCGGCTACGCCACCAGCTGACCCGCACCCACACACGACCGAAGGGCCGGACCCCACCACGGGGCCCGGCCCTTCGTCACGTCCAGGTCAGGTGTCGGCGAGGACGGCCAGGATCTGCTCGCCGTACTTGGCGAGTTTGTTCTCGCCGACGCCGCTGGCGCCAGACAGTTCGGCAAGCGAGCCCGGCGCGTCGCTGGCGATCTGTCGCAGCGTGGCGTCGTGGAAGATGACGTACGCCGGGACGCCCTGCTCCTTGGCGGTGGTCGCGCGCCAGGCTCGCAGCCGTTCGAAGAGCGACGCGGCGGCCGGGGTCAGCTCGGCCACGACGGTGGCCGAGCCGCGCGGCTTCGATGAGCGGCTCGATGCCGGCTTCTCCGGCTCGCGGCGCATGGTGACGGTGCGGCGGCGACCGAGCACGTCGGCGCTCGCCTCGGTCAGCGCCAGCGTGCCGTAGTCGCCCTCCACGGCGAGGAGCCCTTCGGCGAGCAGTTGCCGGACCACGCCCCGCCACTCGGCCTCGCTGTGCTCGGCGCCGATGCCGAAGACGGTCAGCGAGTCGTGACCGTACTGGCTGATCTTGTCGGTCTGCTTGCCGAGCAGGATGTCGATGCAGTGCCCGGCGCCGAAGCGCTGGTTGCGTTCGCGGTCGAGGCGGAAGACCGCGGAGAGCAACTTCTGGGCGGCGACGGTGCCGTCCCAGGACTCCGGTGGGGTGAGGCAGGTGTCGCAGTTGCCGCAGGCGGCCGTCGACGTCTCGCCGAAGTATTCGAGCAGCTGCACCCGCCGGCAGCGCACCGTCTCGCAGAGGGCGAGCATCGCGTCCAGGTGCGAGGCCAGGTTGCGGCGGTGGGCGAGGTCACCGTCGGACGTCTCGATCATTTTGCGTTGCTGGACCACGTCCTGGAGCCCGTACGCCAGCCAGGCGGTGGACGGCAGGCCGTCCCGGCCGGCGCGGCCGGTCTCCTGGTAGTAGCCTTCGACGGACTTGGGCAGGTCGAGGTGGGCGACGAACCGGACGTCGGGCTTGTCGATGCCCATGCCGAAGGCGATGGTGGCCACCATGATCAGGCCGTCTTCCCGCAGGAAGCGTTGCTGGTTACGAGCGCGGGTGCCCGCGTCCAACCCCGCGTGGTAGGGCAGCGCGGCGACCCCGTTGGCGGTGAGGAACTCCGCCGTCTTGTCGACCGAGGCCCGGGACAGGCAGTAGACGATGCCGGCGTCGCCGGGGTGCTCGTCGCGCAGCAGGGTCAGCAACTGTTTGCGGGGCTCCCGCTTGGGCACGATCCGGTACTGGATGTTGGGCCGGTCGAAGCTGGCCACGAAGTGCCGGGCGTCGTCGAGGTTGAGCCGGGTCGCGATCTCGGTGCGGGTGGCGCTGGTCGCGGTGGCGGTCAGGGCGATGCGGGGCACCTGCGGCCAGCGTTCGTGCAGCATCGACAGCGCGAGATAGTCGGGGCGGAAGTCGTGCCCCCACTGGGACACGCAGTGCGCCTCGTCGATGGCGAACAGGGAGATGCGCCCCCGGTCGAGCAGGGCGAGGGTGGACCGGACGCCGAGTGCCTCCGGGGCCAGGTAGAGCAGGTCCAGCTCGCCGGCGACGAAGGCGGCCGCCACCCGCCGCCGGGCGTCCAGGGTCTGGGTCGAGTTGAGGAACCCGGCGCGTACGCCGACCGCGGTGAGGGCGTCCACCTGGTCCTGCATGAGCGCGATCAGCGGGGACACGACGACGGCGACCCCGTCGCGGACCAGGGCCGGGATCTGGTAGCACAGGGACTTGCCCCCACCGGTCGGCATCAACACCAGCGCGTCGCCGCCGGCGACCACATGGTCGATCACGTCCTGCTGGAAACCACGGAACGCGTCGTAGCCGAAGACCCGGCCCAGCACGGCCAGGGCGTCGGAGGCGGTACGCAGGTCGGTGGGAGAAGCCATCCAGGGAGTCTACGAGTCGACCCCGACACCGCCCGTCCGGCGCACCCGGGGCGGGTGGGCCGGACGGGCGACGCGGTCAGCCGGGCTGGCTGGACTGGTTGGCCAGGCCGCGCGGCGGGGCCTTCATCCCGACCACGATGTCGACGATCTCGATGTAGCGGGCCTTGTTACCCGTGCGGAAGGCGGTGGCCGCCGCGTTGATCTCCTCCAGGGTGTCGGCCTCGACCATGGTGACCTGGTCGTACGTGCCGTTCACCCCGGTGCAGACGACGTGGGTGAGCTGCTTGGCGAAGCGGCCCAGGTCGCGGGCGTGCTCGGCGGAGATCTCGTGAATGCCCTCGCGGCCGAGGGCGAAGTACTCGGGGCTGATTCGCATGAACAGGAAGCCGACGTACTTGTTCTTGTCCGCCAGGTCGTGCATCGCACCCTCCAGATGTCGGTCTGACCTGCGACGATCACGTTGAGCGTATTGACAACTACTGATCGTCATCAAGTGCGCTCGGTGTCGGGAGGGCGACCGTCGAAACGGTCCGCGGGCGCCGTCCGGCCACGGGTGCCGGGCCGCGACCCGGTGGCGGGATAGAGTCGCTGATTGACCAATCGCGGCCGAGGGCGGCCGCGGCGCCACGGCTTGGGGGTACGGGTGAGCGAGGCGCGCACAACCGGTGACCGGATCGACGGCCCGGATGCCGATGACGAGCAGGTAGCGGCCGAGTCGGAGACCACCCTCGTGGTGGTCACCGGCGTCTCCGGGGGTGGCCGCAGCACTGTGGCCCGGGCGTTGGAGAACGTCGGCTACTACGTCGTGGACAACCTGCCGCAGGCACTGATGCTGGACATGGCCGAGCTGGCGTTCAAGGCGGGCGGCGCGGCCCGGCGTACCGCAATGGTGCTGGACGTGCGGTCGCGGGCCTTCTCCACCGACCTGGCCGGGGCGATCCGGGAGCTCAAGGAGCGCGGGTTCTCGCCCCGGGTGGTCTTCGTCGACGCCGACGACGAGGTGCTGATCCGGCGGTTCGAGAGTGTTCGGCGTTCGCACCCGTTGCAGGGTGACGGGCGGCTGGCCGACGGCATCGCGGTGGAGCGCGGTCTGCTGGAGGAGGCCCGTGACCAGGCCGACGTGATCATCGACACCAGCCACCTGAACGTCAACCAGCTCCGGCGGCGCATCGAGGAGCTGTTCGGCGGCGAGGACGCCCGCCGGCTGCGGGTCACCGTGCTGTCGTTCGGCTTCAAGTACGGCCTGCCGCCGGACGCCGACTTCGTGTTGGACGCCCGCTTCCTGCCGAATCCGTACTGGGTGCCGGAGTTGCGGGAGCACACCGGGCGGGAGGAGGCGGTCAGCGCGTACGTGCTGGGCCAGGAGGGTGCGGACGCCTTCGTCGCCTCGTACGCCGACCTGGTCAACGCCACCACGACCGGCTTCGAGCGGGAGGGCAAGCGGTACCTCACTGTCGCCGTGGGTTGCACCGGCGGCAAGCACCGCAGCGTGGCCATCGCCGAGGAGTTGGCCAGCCGACTGCGTCACTCCGGGTTGGCGGCGAACGCCCAGCACCGCGACCTGGGGCGGGAATGACGGCCCGGCGGGTGGTGGCGTTCGGCGGCGGGCACGGGCTGTCCGCCTCGTTGCGGGCGCTGCGCCACTGCGCTCCCGAACTCGACCTCGACATCACAGCGGTGGTCACGGTGGGTGACGACGGTGGTTCCAGTGGTCGGCTGCGGGCCGAGCGGGGTGGCCTGCCGCCGGGAGATCTGCGCCAGGCGCTGGTGGCGTTGGCCGGGGACCACCCGGCCACCCGGCGCAGCGCCGGGCTGTTCCAGCACCGCTTCGCCGCCGTACCGGTGGGCGTACCCGGATCCGGAGCGACCGACCCGGGCCCGGCGGCGGGCGACGACCCGGACCGGGACGCCGCGGCCCGCCGTGGCACCGGAGCGGCCCCGCGCGGCACGGACACGGCCCCGCGCGGCACCGGCGCGGCGTCGGCCGGGACCGACGGTCTGGCCGGGCACGCGGTGGGCAACCTGGTGCTCTGCGGCCTCATGGAGCTGCTCGGCGACCCGGTGGCCGCGCTGGAGCACGCCGGCGCGATGCTCGGCGCTGTGGGCCGGGTGTTGCCGATGTCCCGCCAACCGGTCGGCATCGAGGCGCGGGTACGCGGTGCCGACCCGGCCGCCCCGGACGAGGTGCGCACGGTCAGTGGCCAGCACCAGGTGGCCGTCACCACCGGGCGGGTCGAGTCGCTGCGCCTCACCCCGAGCGCCCCGCCGGCCTGCGCCGAGGCCATCGAGGCGATCCGGGCGGCCGATTGGTTGATCTTCGGGCCGGGCAGCTGGTACACGAGTGTGCTTCCGCACCTGCTGGTGCCGCAGTTGGCCGACGCGATCGTGTCCACCTCGGCCCGGCGGCTGGTCACGCTGAACCTCGCCGCGGAGAAGGAGACCCTCGGGCTCTCCGTCGCCGATCATCTCGCGGCGCTGCACTGGTACCTGCCCGAGCTCAAGGTGGATCTTGTGCTTGCCGATGCCAAGGCGGTGGGTGACCCCGAACCGGTCGAACGTGCGGCAGAATCGCTGGGTGCCCGCCTGGTCCTCGCCCCCGTCGCCGTTGTCGACGGGACTCCCCGCCATGATCCGGCTGCCCTGGGCGCCGCGCTGGTGCCTGTCCTGGGTGCCGATCGTTAGACACGTACGTAATCTCCGGCGACACGCCGGAACAGGTCCGTGAGGGGACGCACAATGGCGATGACGGCCGCGGTCAAGGACGAGCTGAGTCGGGTCGACGTGCCCAAGCCCTGCTGTCGGCGGGCGGAGATGGCCGCGCTGCTGCGCTTCGCCGGCGGGCTGCACATCGTCTCCGGCCGCGTGGTGGTGGAGGCTGAACTGGACACCGGGGCGGTGGCCCGGCGGCTGCGCCGGGAGGTCGCCGAGGTCTACGGCTACCCCAGTGAGATCCACGTGCTGGCCTCCGGTGGGCTGCGCAAGGGCAGCCACTTCATCGTGCGGGTGGTCAAGGACGGCGAGGCCCTCGCGCGGCAGACCGGCCTGCTCGACGTACGGGGTCGCCCGGTGCGCGGGCTGCCCCCGCACGTGGTGGCGGCCAACGTCTGCTGCGCGGTCTCCGCGTGGCGGGGCGCGTTCATGGCCCACGGCTCGCTCACCGAGCCGGGTCGCTCCAGCGCTCTGGAGATCACCTGCCCGGGGCCGGAGTCGGCGCTGGCGCTGGTCGGCGCGGCCCGCCGCATCGGCATCACCGCGAAGAACCGCGAGGTACGCGGGGTGGACCGGGTGGTCGTCAAGGACGGCGACGCGATCGCCGCGCTGCTCACCCGGATCGGCGCGCACTCCAGCGTGCTGGCCTGGGAGGAGCGCCGGGTACGCCGCGAGGTGCGGGCCACCGCCAACCGGCTCGCCAACTTCGACGACGCCAACCTGCGCCGTTCGGCGCGGGCGGCGGTCGCCGCGGCCGCCCGGGTCACCCGTGCGCTGGAGATCCTCGCCGACGAGGCGCCCAACCACCTGACCGACGCCGGTCGACTGCGTCTGGAGCACCGGCAGGCGTCGCTGGAGGAGTTGGGAGCCCTGGCCGACCCCCCGCTGACCAAGGACGCCATCGCGGGGCGGATCCGAAGGCTCCTGGCGCTGGCCGACAAGCGGGCCCGCGACCTTGGCATCCCGGATACGGAAGCAGCCGTCACGCCCGACATGCTCGTGGTCTGATAGGACGGTGGGGCCACGCGGTGCGCCCGGGTGCACGACCCGGCGCGGCGTGGTCTCGCACGCTCGGATAGGGTCGCTGCGTACGGCAAGGGGGCCGACACCGGCACTTCTCGTCGTGCCCACCGCCTCGGGGCGGTCAGGTCCGCAGACCGCGCGGCGGGGTGGCCGAGATGAACCGTCGACGGCCGGCTCCAACGGTCGGCGCACACCATTCCCGCCGGACCGTTGTCTGAAGCCGGCGGACCAGAACGCGAGGAGATGGAACCTGTGACCACCCGGGTTGGCATCAACGGCTTTGGCCGAATCGGCCGTAACTTCTTCCGGGCAGTGCTGGCGTCTGACGCCGACATCGAGATCGTGGCGGTGAACGACCTGACCGACAACGCCACGCTCGCCCACCTGCTCAAGTACGACAGCATCCTCGGTCGCCTGCCGTACGAGGTCAAGGCCACCGCCGACGAGATCACCGTCGGTGGCAAGACCATCAAGGCGTACGCCGAGAAGGACCCGTCGAAGCTGCCGTGGGGCGAGGTCGGCGCCGACGTCGTCATCGAGTCGACCGGCTTCTTCACCGACGCCACCAAGGCGAAGGCGCACGTCGACGGCGGGGCCAAGAAGGTCATCATCTCCGCCCCGGCGAAGAACGAGGACGTCACCGTCGTCATGGGTGTCAACCACGACACCTACGACCCGGCGAAGCACACCATCATCTCCAACGCCTCGTGCACCACCAACTGCCTCGCCCCGATGGCGAAGGTCCTGCACGACACGTTCGGCATCCAGCACGGTCTGATGACGACGATCCACGCGTACACCCAGGACCAGAACCTCCAGGACGCGCCGCACTCGGACCTGCGTCGGGCCCGGGCCGCCGCGCTGAACATCGTGCCGACCTCGACCGGCGCCGCCAAGGCGATCGGCCTGGTCCTGCCGGACCTCAAGGGCAAGCTCGACGGGTACGCCCTGCGCGTGCCGATCCCGACCGGCTCGGTCACCGACCTCACCGTCAACGTGGGTCGCGAGACCACCGTGGACGAGGTCAACGCCGCGCTGAAGGCCGCCGCGGACGGCCCGCTCAAGGGCATCCTGGTCTACAACGAGGACCCGATCGTCTCCACCGATATCGTGACCGACCCGGCGTCGTGCATCTTCGACGCGCCGCTGACCAAGGTCGTCGGCAACCAGGTCAAGGTCGTCGGCTGGTACGACAACGAGTGGGGCTACTCCAACCGCCTGGTCGACCTGGTCAAGCTGGTCGGTAGCTCGCTGTGAGTATCCGGACCCTCGACGACCTGCTCGCCGAGGGGGTGTCGGGTCGGCGCGTGCTGGTGCGCGCCGACCTGAACGTCCCGCTCGACAAGCAGACCGGCGCGATCAGCGATGATGGCCGGATCCGCGCTGTGCTGCCGACTCTCGGCGCGCTGGTCGAGGCCGGCGCGAAGGTGGTCGTCTGCTCGCACCTGGGCCGCCCGAAGGGCGCTCCGGATCCGCAGTTCAGCCTGGGTCCGGTCGCCGGGCGGCTCGGTGAGCTGCTCGGCGCGCCGGTGCACTTCGCCAGCGACACTGTCGGTGACTCCGCCCGTTCCACCGTCGCGGACCTGGCCGACGGCCAGGTCGCCCTGCTGGAGAACCTGCGTTTCAACGCCGGTGAGACCAGCAAGGACGAGGCCGAGCGGGGCGCGTTCGCCGACCAGCTCGCCGCGTTCGGCGACGCGTACGTGGACGACGCGTTCGGTGCCGTGCACCGCAAGCACGCCAGTGTCTTCGACGTGCCGGCCCGGTTGCCGCACGTCGCGGGCCGGCTGGTGCTGCGTGAGGTCGAGGTGCTCTCCAAGCTCACCGGTGACCCGGAGCGCCCGTACGTGGTGGTGCTCGGTGGGTCGAAGGTGTCCGACAAGCTCGCCGTGATCGAGGCTCTGCTGCCGACTGTCGACCGGCTGCTCATCGGTGGCGGGATGTGCTTCACCTTCCTCAAGGCCCAGGGCCTGGAGGTGGGCACCTCGCTGCTGGAGAAGGACATGGTCGAGACCTGCCGCAACCTGCTGGAGCGGTCCGGTGGCAAGATCATGCTTCCGGTCGACGTGGTGGTCGCGGACGCGTTCGCTCCGGACGCGGCGCACGACACGGTGCGGGTCGACGGCATCCCGAGCCACCGGCTCGGCCTGGATGTCGGCCCGGAGACGGTGGCCGGCTTCAGTGCCACGCTGTCCCAGGCGAAGACAATCTTCTGGAACGGCCCGATGGGCGTGTTCGAGATGCCGGCCTTCGCGGCGGGCACCCGGGGGATCGCCGAGGCGATCACCAAGGCCGACGCGTTCAGCGTCGTCGGCGGCGGTGACTCCGCAGCGGCCGTCCGCGCCCTCAGGCTGGACGAGACTGATTTCAATCACATCTCCACCGGTGGCGGCGCCTCCCTGGAATACCTCGAGGGCAAGACCCTCCCCGGCATCGCGGCCCTGGAGAACTGAATGTCGAGCACCACCCGCCGGCCGCTGATGGCCGGCAACTGGAAGATGAACCTCAACCACCTCGAGGCCAACCTGCTGGTGCAGAAGCTGGCGGCGAGCCTCACCGAGAAGCAGCTCACCGCCGTCGAGACGGTAGTGCTGCCGCCCTTCACCGACCTGCGCACCGTGCAGACCGCCGTGGACGGGGACAAGCTGCTGATCGGCTACGGCGGGCAGGACCTCTCCCCGCACGCGTCCGGCGCGTACACCGGGGACATCTCCGGGCCGCTGCTGGCGAAGCTCGGCTGCACGTACGTGGTGGTCGGGCACTCCGAGCGGCGGGCCTACCACAACGAGGACGACGCGCTGGTCAACGCCAAGGTCAAGGCGGCGCTGACGCACGGCCTGACGCCGATCCTGTGCGTGGGGGAGGGGCTGGACGTCCGCGAGCAGGGCACCCACGTGGCGCACTGCTCCGACCAGCTCGACGGTGGCCTCGCCGGGCTCACCCCCGAGCAGGTGCGGCAGGTCGTGATCGCGTACGAGCCGGTCTGGGCGATCGGCACGGGCAAGACCGCGACCCCGGACGACGCCCAGGAGGTCTGCGGGGCGGTGCGTCAGCGACTGGCGGAGCGCTTCGACCAGGAGACCGCCGACCAGGTTCGTGTCCTCTACGGCGGCTCGGTCAAGGCGTCCAACATCGCCTCGATCATGGCCCAACCGGACGTGGACGGGGGCCTGGTGGGGGGCGCCAGCCTGGACGCGGAGGAATTCGCTCAGATCTGCCGGTTCCCGGAGCACCTCGCCCGCTGATCGCTCGGTATCCTTGACACCGCCCGTCCGCCGGTCGGTGCCGCCGTGCCCGATCAGACCGGGCGAGGATCGCTACGAGAGGAACTGACCCCAGCCATGCCGATCTGGTTCGCATACACGTTGATCGTGTTGCTGGTCATCACGAGCATTCTGCTCACCCTGCTGATCCTGCTGCACCGCGGCAAGGGTGGCGGTCTGTCGAGCATGTTCGGCGGTGGCGTCAGCTCCAGCCTCGCCGGCTCCTCGGTCGCGGAGAAAAACCTGGACCGCTACACCGTTCTGGTGAGCGTCGTCTGGTTTGCCGCGATCATCGGGCTCGGGCTCTGGCTGCGCCTCCAAATGAACAGCGGCGCCTGAGCAGGCTCAGTAAGTCGTACAATCTGCGCGCGGTTCGTCACTCGACGGGCCGCGCGCAGGCTTTTCTCCGCTGCACCGCGTCGCCCGCCGCTCCACCCCCGAAGACGGCGGGTCCCCTCCGACGACAGGAGCGAGCAGCCGTGCCGAATGGCAACGTTATCCGGGGAGCCCGGGTCGGGTCCGCACCCATGCGCCCGGACGAGCGGCACCAACCTGCCCCCCGACAGGACGTCAGCTACTGGTGCCGTAACGACCACCGGGTCGACATCCGGATCGCCGCGGACGTCGAACCGCCACCCCTGTGGGACTGCCCCCGCTGTGGTTTACCCGCCGGCCGGGACGCCCAGAACCCGCCAGGTCGGGTCCGCGCCGAACCGTACAAGAGCCACCTGGCGTACGTGAAGGAGCGGCGCACCGCCGAGGAGGGGGAGGCCCTGCTCGCCGAGGCGCTCGCCGCACTACGTCGTCGACGCGGCGAGTAGCGGGCTCCTCCCCGCGCTCAGCGCAGGCTGCGCAGTCGGACGGGTACGTCGGCTGCGGCAGCCCGGTCCAGCAGCCAGCGGGTGCGGTTCACCCCGTGCACGCCGGCGGCCGGCAACTGCACCGGCCCGGCACCGGCCAACGCCATACCCACCGCGCGAGCCTTGTCGGCTCCGGCGGCCACCAGCCAGACCTCCTCGGCGGTGTTGATCGCCGGCAGGGTGAGGGTGGTCCGCGTCGGCGGCGGCTTGGGGCTGCCCCGCACCGCGCTGACCGGCCGGGTCTCGTAGCCCACCGGGTGCTCGGGGAAGACCGAGGCCACGTGGCCGTCCTCGCCGACGCCCAGCATCAGCACGTCGAAGTGCGGCACTGTGGCGTGCCCGGGCCGGGCGGCGCGGGCCAGCTCGTCCGCGTACGCGGCAGCCGCCGCCTCGGGGTCGTTGCCGGCCGGGCCGTCCGACGCCGGCATCGCGTGCACCCGGGCCGGATCCAGCGGCACCACGTCCAGCAGGGCGGCGCGGGCCTGCGTCTCGTTGCGGTCCGGATCACCGGCGGGCAGGAACCGTTCGTCGCCCCACCACACGTCGACCCGGGACCAGTCCACCGCGTCGCGGGCCGGCAGCGTCGCCACCGCCCGGTACACGGCCGCGGCGACCCGACCTCCGGTGAGCACCACCGAGGCTTCGCCCCGGTCGGCCTGGGCGTCGAGCAGCTTCACCAGCAACCGGGCCGCCACGGCCTGCGCCAGCAGGTCGGCGTCGGCGTGGACGGCGACACTCGCCTCACTCATGGTTGCGCCTTCGTTTCCCGACCGCGAGGCGGTCGCTGTCGTGCCCGGGGCGGGGTGCCCGGGGTGGTGGGGCAGAAACCCCGGAGATTGCGGGGCAGGGCCGGCGCGTACCGGCCCTGCCCGACGTCGTGGCCCCGGCTGGGCTCAGCCCTCGCCGCTCGTACCGACGTGCGCGGTGACCCCGGCCTCGGCGCGCTGCGCGGTGGCCGGATCCTTCCAGACGTGGACCCGCTGCGGGGGCCGCTGCTCCAGCCCTCGCAGCCCGACCGTCGCGCCCAGCGCCTCCGCGTACACCTGATCGGCGTCCAGCCGGCGCAGCTCCTCGGCCAGTTCGTCGCCGAGCGGGCGGCGCACCAGCGGCAGGGCCCGGTCGTCCTGGCCCGTCCGCTTGAACACGGCCATGCTGTCCTCGCGGGTCAGCGTCAGCTGGTCGCCGTTGGCGCAGCTGAGCTGCACCTCCCGCATCCGGGGGAACTCGTTGCTGTCCACCCGGTGTGGGGTGATGCCGAGCCGGCTGGACAGCCAACCGGCCATCAGCGCCGCCGTCGGGTCGGTGGACGGCGCGACGATGGTCGCCTCGGTGACCTGGGCGCTGGTGGTGTCGAACGCCCCGGCGACCAGGGTGCGCCACGGGGTGATCCGGGTCCACGCCAGGTCGGTGTCGCCCGGCGCGTAGTCCCGGGCACGCTGCCGCAGCGCCTCCACCGGGTCAACGGCCTGCGCGGAGTCGGTGATCCTCCGGTCGGCCACCACCCCGAGGAAGTCGGTGGCGATCTCCGCCGGTGGCTCGCCGTGCCACCAGGTGACCACCGGCACGTCGGGAACGAGCAGCGGCATCACCACCGACTCGGCGTGCAGGGACAACCGGCCGTACATCCGGGTGACCACCGCCTCGCACGGGCCGAGCCGGCCACCGACCACGATTTCCGCGTCCAGTCGGTTGCGGTCCCGCTCGATCTCCGAGCGGACCACCACCACGAGGCGGCACGGGTGTGCGGCGGCGGCGATCGTCGCCGCGGCCTCCGCCTCCCGGACCCGCTTCTCGTCCACGACCACGATGAGGGTGAGCGCCATGCCGCTGGCCACCCCGCCGGCGCTACGCCGCTCGGCGGCGAGCGCCTTGACCACCTCGTTGCCGGTGGTGTCCCACAGCCCGATCATGCTCGTCTCCAGGCGCGGCCCTCGCGGGCCAGCATCTCGTCGGAGGCCCGGGGGCCCCACTCGCCGGCCCGGTACGGCTCCGGGGTGGTGCCCTCCCAGGCGTGCTCCAGGGGGTCGATCACCTGCCAGCTCTGCTCGACCTCGGCCGCGTCCGGGAACAGGGTGCGGTCGCCGATCAGCACGTCCAGCACCAGACGCTCGTACGCCTCGGGGCTGGACTCGGTGAACGCCTCGCCGTACTGGAAGTCCATCGCGATGTCGCGGACCTCCATGGTCGTGCCCGGCACCTTCGAGCCGAACTTGAGCACCACGCCCTCGTCCGGCTGCACCCGGATGACCAGTTGGTTGTTGCCCAGCGACTCCATGTCGGCGTCGTTGAACGGCAGGTGCGGCGCCTTCTTGAACATGATGGCGACCTCGGTGACCCGCCGGGGCAGCCGCTTGCCGGCCCGGATGTAGAACGGCACCTCCGCCCAGCGGCGGTTCTGGATGCCCAACCGCACCGCCACGTACGTCTCAGTGGTGGACTCGGCGGGGACGTCCCGCTCGTCCAGGTAACCGACAGCGCGTTCGCCGCCGACCCAGCCGGGCAGGTACTGACCACGGACGGTGTCCCGGGCGACGTCCTTGGGCAGGGTGATGGCCTTGAGCACCTTCAGCTTCTCGGCCCGGATCTCGTCGGCGTCGAAGCTGGTCGGCTCCTCCATCGCCACCAGGGCGAGAAGCTGGAGGAGGTGGTTCTGCAACACGTCGCGGGCGGTGCCGACGGTGTCGTAGAAGCCGGCACGGGTGCCGATGCCGACGTCCTCCGCCATGGTGATCTGCACCGAGTCGACGTACTTGGAGTTCCACAGCGGCTCGAACAGGTTGTTGGCGAATCGCAGGGCGAGGATGTTCTGAACCGTCTCCTTGCCCAGGTAGTGGTCGATCCGGAAGACGTCCTGCCGGGTGAACACGTCGTCGACGAGGTCGTTGAGCGCCTTCGCCGAGGGCAGGTCGTTGCCGAACGGCTTCTCCACCACGACCCGGCGCCAACCGCCGGACTTGTCGTTGTCGGCCATTCCGGTGCGGGCCAACTGCTTGAGCACGACCGGGAACGCGGCCGGCGGGATGGAGAAGTAGAACGCCGCGTTGCCGGTGATGCCGTGGGTCTGACGCAGATCGTCCAGCGTCGAGGCGAGAGTGTCGAAGGCGGCGTCGTCGTCGAACGACCCGCCGACGAACTTGATGTTGCCGGCCAGCCGCGCCCACACCTCGTCCCGCCACGGGGTGCGGGCGTGCTTGCGGGCAGCCTCGCACGCCAACGTCTCGAAGTCGCCGTCACCCCAGTCGCGGCGCGCGAAACCGAGCACCACGAAGCCCGGCGGCAGCAGCCCCCGGTTGGCCAGGTCGTAGACCGCGGGGAGCAGCTTCTTGCGGGCCAGGTCGCCGGTCACCCCGAAGATCACCAGAGCGCAGGGCTCCGGGATCCGGGGCAACCGGCGGTCCTGCGGGTCGCGCAGCGGGTTCACCGAGCCACCTTCAGTTCGCGACTGCGGGGCTCGCAACCCCGGCTCACTCCTCGCGCTCACCGAGCCACCTTCAGTTCGCGACTGCGGGGCTCGCAACCCCGGCTCACTCCTCGCGCTCACCGAGCCACCTCCTCGCTCCGCTTCAGTCACGTCGTCCATCCTCACGCCCGCAGATCACCGGCCGCGTCAAGCAGTTGGGCGACACCGGCGGCCCGGTCGGTCAGGTGCAACCGCAGCAGCGGCCGCTCCCGACCGGCGAGAGCCTGCCGGTCCCCGGCGGCCTGCGCCGCCTGCAACTCACCGAAGGTGTACGGCTTGCCCGGCACCGCAAGGTCCTCGGCGACCGCGCCGGTCACCTGGAGGTAGCTGCCCACCTGCGGGCCGCCCTTGTGGTACTGGCCCGTCGAGTGCAGGAACCGCGGACCCCAACCGAAGGTGACCGGCCGGCCGCCGGCCTGAGCCAGCAGCGACCGCAGCCGGGCCGCGTCGGCGTCGGCGAACCGGTCGAGGTACGCCATGACCGCGAGGTAACCGTCGTCGCCCAGCCCGTCGAGCAGCCAGCGCAGCACACCGGCCAGGTCCCCGGGGGCGCCCTGCGGGGCGTACACCTCGATCGCGCCCTCGGTGAACGACGGCGTCTCCGCCGGCAGGCCCGAGGCCAGGATCTTGTTGGTGTTCTCCTTGGACTCGGTCACGTTCGGCTGGTTGAACGGGTCGATGCCGAGCACCACGCCGGCCACCGCGGTGGCGTACTCCCAGGCCAGGAACTGCGCGCCGAGCGGGCCGTTGACGGCCACGTCCGGGGTGGCGCCGCCGCCCGGCACGTCACCGGGGGCCAGCGCGCCGCCGTAGCTGACCGTCAGCACGTCCGCGCCGGTGGCGCCGGGGCTCTGCGGAGACTCCACGACCACCGGCAGGATGCCCACCCCGGCCTTGCCCGTCGACTCGGCGATCAGCTGCTCGGCCCAGTCGCCGAGCCCGTCGATGCCGGTGCCGTCGGAGACCAGGGCGACCTTGTCCCGGGCCAGCGTGGCCGCGGCGCCCAGGGCGGCGCCCAGCGCGAGCGCCGGGTTGTTCTGGTCCGCGCCGAGCGACGTGGCCAGCGCGTCGGCCTGGTCGAGCAGCTCCGCGACCTCGACCCCGGCCAGCGCCGAGGGCACCAGACCGAATGCGGTGAGCGCCGAGTAGCGGCCGCCGACGTTCGGGTCGGCGAGCACTGTGAACGCGCCCATCTCGGCCGCGGTGGTCTCCAGCGGCGAACCCGGGTCGGTGACGACGACGAAGTGCCGGCCGGCCTCCGCCTCGGTCATCCCGGCGTCCAGGAACGCCTGCCAGTACGCACGCCGGTGGCTGTCGGTCTCCACCGTCGACCCGGACTTGCTGGCCACCACCACGACGGTGCGCTCCAGTCGGTCACCGAGCGCCGCCCGGACCTGGCCCGGGTCGGTGGTGTCCAGCACTGTCAACGGGCGACCCAGCGTCCGGGTGATCACCTCGGGCGCGAGCGACGAGCCGCCCATGCCGGCGAGCACCACATGATCCAGGTCGGCCAGCTCCGCGGTCAGCTCGGCCAACTGGACGAGCAGCTCACGGCTGCGCCGGTGGGTGTCCACCCAGCCCAGCCGGACCTTCGCCTCGGCCTCGGCGTCCGGACCCCACAGGCTCGCGTCCTTGCCCGCCAGCTTGCCCGGGACGCCGGCCTTGACCAGCGCGTCCCGGGTCGAGGCCGGCGCGGACTTGTCGACCGCGTCCGCGCCGTACACGGCGAGCCCGGCCGCTGCCTCCACCGGCCCCGCAAGAGGATCGGTCATGAGTTACCACCGACCTTGGCGGCCGTCTTGGCGTTGCCCTTGGCGGCCTTGTTCGGAGCACCCTTGCCCTTGGCGGCGGCGTCCAGCGACTTGCGCACCCCGTCGAGCAGCTCCTGCCAGCTGACCTCGAACTTCTCGACGCCCTCGCGCTCCAGGGTGGCGATCACGTCGTCCATGTCCACCCCGACCGACTCCAGGTCCGCGAAGACCTTCCGGGCCGCGTCGTAGGCGCCGGTGACGGTGTCACCGCGGGTCTCGCCATGATCGGCGTACGCGTCGACGACCGACTCCGGCATCGTGTTGACAGTGCCGGGGGCGATCAGCTCCTCGACGTAGATGGTGTCCCGGTAGTCCGGGTTCTTCGTCGAGGTGGACGCCCACAGCGGCCGCTGCGGGTGCGCGCCGGCCTTGGCGAGCGCCTTCCAGCGGTCCGAGGCGAACACCTTGCTGTAACGCTCGTACGCCAGCTGGGCGTTGGCGACGGCGGCCTTGCCACGGAGCGACTTGGCCTGTTCGGAGCCGATCTTCTCCAGCCTCTTGTCGACCTCGGCGTCGACCCGGGAGACGAAGAACGACGCCACCGAACCGATCTTCGACAGGTCGTGGCCGTTGGCCTTGGCCTGCTCCAGACCCGCGAGGAACGCCTCCATGACCGCCGAGTAACGATCCAGACCGAAGATCAGCGTGACGTTGACGCTGATCCCCTCGGCAAGCGTGTCGGTGATCGCCGACAGGCCCTCCTCGGTGGCCGGAATCTTGATGTAGAGGTTGGGCCGGTCGACAAGCCACCACAGCGCCTTGGCCTCGGCGACCGTCTTGTCCGCGTCGTGCGCGCTGCGCGGGTCCACCTCGATCGAGACCCGGCCGTCCACGCCGTCGCTGCCGTCGTACGACGGGCGCATCACGTCGCACGCCCATCGCACGTCGTACGTGGTGAGCATGCGCACTGCCTCTTCCACGTCCACGTCACGGATGGCGAGGTCGCGCAGCTGCCAGTTGTACTCGTCGGCGTCGCTCAGCGCCTTGGCGAAGATGGTCGGGTTGGTGGTGACACCCGCCACGTGCTTCTCGCGGCGGAGCTGGTCCAGCCCGCCGGAGCTCAGACGTACCCGGGAAAGATCGTCTAGCCAGACCGCCACGCCCGCGGCGGTCAGCTCATTCAGCTTGTCGGTCATGCCGTCCACGCTCCCTCAGTTGCCGGTCGTGAAACCGGTGATGTCGCCCACCCGGGCCAGCGAGGCGTGTGCCGCCGCCACGATCCGGTCACCGGTGAACCCGAACTGCTCGAAGAGCACGGTGTACGGGGCGCTCGCGCCGAAGTGCTCGATGCTGACGCTCTCGCCCAGGTCACCGACGATGCCGCGCCAGGACATCGCGATGCCCGCTTCCACGCTCACCCGTGCCTTTACCCCGCGGGGGAGCACCGATTCCCGGTACGCCTCATCCTGCTCGTAGAACCACTCCTGGCACGGCATCGAGACGACCCGGGTCGGGGTGCCGTCGGCCTCCAGCCGCTCCCGGGCGGTCAGGCAGAGCTGCACCTCGGAACCGGTGCCGACGATGATCACCTGAGGCTTGCCGTTGGACGCCTCGGCCAGCACGTAACCGCCCTTGGCCACACCCGCCACGTCGCCCAGGACGCTCCGGTCCAGGGTCGGGAGGGCCTGGCGGCTCAGCGCCATGGCCGTCGGCCGGTCGGTGTGCTCCAGCGCCTGCCGCCACGCCCAGGCGGTCTCGTTGGCGTCCGCCGGACGGACCACGTCCAGACCCGGGATGGCGCGCAGCGCGGTCAGGTGCTCCACCGGCTGGTGGGTCGGCCCGTCCTCGCCGAGACCGATCGAGTCGTGCGTCCAGACGTAGGTCACCGGCAGCTTCATCAGCGCGGCCAGCCGCACCGACGGACGCATGTAGTCGCTGAACACCAGGAACGTGCCGCCGTAGGGGCGGGTGCCGCCGTGCAGGGCGATGCCGTTGAGGATCGCGCCCATGGCGTGCTCACGGATGCCGAAGTGCAGCGTGCGGCCGTACTCGTGACCGGGGAAGTCCTTGGTGGCGTGCGCCGCCGGGATGAACGACGGCTCACCCTTCATCGTGGTGTTGTTGCTCTCGGCCAGGTCGGCCGAGCCGCCCCACAGCTCCGGGAGCACCGGCGCCAGGGCCTCCAGCACCTTGCCGGAGGCGGCCCGGGTGGCGACGCCCTTGGCGTCCGCCGGGAAGACCGGCAACGCGTTGGTCCAGCCATCCGGGAGTACGCGGCCGGCCAACCGCTCGTAGAGCGCGGTGCGCTCCGGGTTGGCCTTCTTCCAGGCGTCGAACGCTGTGGTCCACTCCTGCTCGGCGGCGTCGCCGCGCCCCATCACCGTGCGGGCGTGGCTGAGCACCTCCTCGTCGACCTGGAAGGTCTGCTCCGGGTCGAAGTCGAGGATCCGCTTGGTGGCCTTCACCTCGTCGGCGCCCAGCGCCGAACCGTGGATCTTGCCGGTGTTCTGCTTGTTGGGCGCGGGCCAGCCGATGATGGTGCGCAGCGCGATGAAGGAGGGGCGGGCGGTCTCCGCCTTGGCGGCCACCAGCGCCGCGTACAGCGCCTCGGCGTCCTCGTGATAGTCGCCCTGGTCAGCGTCGCCGCTGCGCCAGTCGACGGTCTGCACGTGCCAGCCGTACGCCTCGTAGCGGGCGGCGACGTCCTCGCTCTTGGCGATGCGGGTGTCGTCCTCGATGGAGATCTCGTTGTCGTCGTAGATCACCGTGAGGTTGCCCAGCTGCTGGTGCCCGGCGAGGGAGCTGACCTCGTGGCTGATGCCCTCCTCGATGTCACCGTCGGAGACGATGCACCAGATGTTGTGGTCGAAGACCGACGCGCCGGGCTCGGCCTCGGGGTCGAACAGGCCGCGCTCGCGGCGGGCCGCCATGGCCATGCCGACAGCGTTGCCCAGACCCTGCCCGAGCGGGCCGGTGGTGGTCTCCACGCCCGGCGTGTGCCCGTGCTCGGGGTGCCCCGGCGTCTGCGAGCCCCACTGCCGCAGCGACTTGAGGTCTTCCAGGCTCAGCGGGTAACCGGAGAGGAACAGCTGGATGTAGAGCGTCAGGCTGGAGTGCCCGGCGGAGAGGACGAACCGGTCACGGCCGGGCCAGTTCGGGTCGGCCGGGTTGTGCCGCATGACGCGGTTGAAGAGGAGGTACGCCGCGGGCGCGAGGCTCATCGCGGTGCCCGGGTGACCGTTGCCGGATTTCTCCACGGCGTCCATGGCCAGCACGCGGACGGTGTCGACGGCCCGGCGATCGAGGTCGGACCAGTTCAGTGCGGAGTGCTCGGGTCGTTTAACAGCCACGATGGTTGTGCTCCTCGGCAGATGGGCGGAACCCTCACCGATGACCTTATCGAGCGTCCCTAAACGTGCGCCCGGGGATCTGCGCATGGTGTGCGCTACGTGACCATCCGAATGCTCGGTTCAACCCGGTGGTGTGACGGCCCGCACCGTTGTCGGGTCGGCCGGGCAGCCAAAACGACGACGCGTAGTGTGTGGGGCGGTATGCGGACCCGAGCGGTCCCGACCAAATCCGATCTCCCCGTGCCCGATGCCGGAAGGTGGCAATCCGTGAGCATGATCACCGAGCGCCCCGCGAGCAACCCGGCCGGGCAACACCCGGCGCGGGCGGCCGAGGGCCCGGTGGCCCGGCGGGACGTACGCGCTGTCCTCTCGGCGTACGTGGCGCTCACCAAGCCGCGGATCGTCGAGTTGCTGCTGGTCACCACCATCCCGGCGATGATGCTCGCCGAGGGCGGGCTGCCGTCGCTGTGGCTGATGGCCATCGTGCTGATCGGCGGCTCGCTCGCCGCCGGCGCGGCCAGCGTTCTCAACTGCTACATCGACCGCGACATCGACCAGTTGATGCGGCGTACCAAGCGGCGGCCGCTGCCGGCGCACACGGTGACGCCGCGAAGCGCGTTGATCTTCGGTCTGGTGCTGGCGGCGGTGTCGGTGGCCCTGATGGCGGCGTTCACCAACCTGCTGGCCGCCGGGCTGACCCTCGCCGCGATCGCCTACTACGACCTCGTCTACACCCTGTGGCTCAAGCGCTCCACCCCGACGAACACCTTCTGGGGCGGCGCCTGCGGGGCGGCACCGGTGCTGATCGGGTGGGCGGCGGTGACCGGCTCGCTGGCGCCGGCCGCCTGGGGGCTCTTCGCGGTGGTCTTCTTCTGGCAGATGCCGCACTTCTACCCGCTCGCCATGAAGTACAAGGACGACTACGCCCGGGCCGGCATCCCGATGCTGCCGGTGGTGGCCTCGATCCGCCGGGTGAACGCCGAGATCCTGATCTTCGCGTGGCTCACAGTGCTCACCTCGCTGGCCGTCTGGCCGCTGGGGCTCAGCGCGATCTACGGGGTGCCGACCCTGGTGGTGGGGGCCATCTTCGTGGTCGAGGCACACCGGCTCTGCCGGCGCGCGACGCGCGGCGAGGCGGTCAAGCCGATGCGGCTGTTCCACTGGTCGACGACGTACCTGACGATCGTCTTCGTGGCCGTCGCGCTCGACGCGCTGATCTGACCCGTTCCGCACGGCCCTGCCCTGCTCTTGGCGCCCATGCGATGGCCTCGGCCCGTCGGCTGCTCCATTCGTCGGCCCTCGCGCTGTCCGTCGGTCCTCGTCTCGTGGTTCGGCCCGACGACGAACGCCGCCGATGATCTACGGACTAATCATGGACGTGGATGAGTTGTCCGGGTTTAACGTCACATCAGAGTAACTTTCGGCATGAGTCGGATCGGCTCAACCCGGGGCGGTTCGAGGGTGGTTTGCCGACGTGCTTTGAGCGTAAAAGTCGGTAAATAAACGGACGGCGAATCTGTGGTCATCCTTAAACCTGTAGGTAATTGGCATCACAAAAGGTTCATGGTTCTCGCACGACGGGGTGCAACTCTGCTTAGGCTTCGCGTCATGGCAGATGGTTCCGATACGACGCTGACGGCCGAGCAGACCGCCGGCGAGCAGACGCCCCAAGGCCTGGTCGCGGGTCTCAAGGCGTTCGCGGCCGGACACGGCGGCGCGAAGGCGGTCATCGAGTACGTCGGCAAGCGCGGCGCGCGGATCGTCCTGGTGGGTTCCGACGGTGAGTGGGGCGACCAGTTCGCCGACGACACCGTCACCGCCCGGGAGGCGTGCGCCAAGGCGGGAGTCACCGTCGAGAACGCCTGGGAGCGTGAACTGATGGACCAGATGCGTCCGAGCAACGACCTCTGGCGGTCGATGGCTCGCCGCACGATGGCCCGCTGAATAGACAGCTGAATTGACCACATATCACCAGTCGACCCGGGGGGAACCCCGGGTCGCTCTCGTCACCTGCGCCGACCTGGCCGACCTCGACCCGGACGACCGGCTGGTCCTCGCCCCGCTCGCCGCCCGTGGCGTCGCCGTCCAGACCGTCATCTGGGACGACCCTGACGTCGACTGGTCGTCCTACGACCTGGTCGTGCTCCGCTCACCCTGGGACTACGCGCTACGCCGCGACGAGTTCGTGTCCTGGGCGGCCACAGTGCCGACGCTGGTCAACCCGGCCGACGTGGTCCGCTGGAACACCGACAAGCGCTACCTCGCCGAGCTGAGCGCCGCCGGGGTGCCGACCGTGCCGACGTCGTGGATCGGGCCGGGGGAGAGCTGGCAGCTGCCCGCCGAGACCGGCGAGTACGTGCTCAAGCCCGCGGTCAGCGCCGGCAGCCAGGACACCGGCCGGTACGACCTGGCCGACCCGGAACACCGGGACCTGGCCGCCGCACACGTTCGTCGGCTCTCCGAGGCCGGCCGGGTCACCATGGTCCAGCCGTACCTGCGTGCCGTCGACACCGAGGGCGAGACCGCTCTGCTCTTCCTGGCCGGCCCGGAGGGGCTCGCGTTCAGCCACGCGATCCGCAAGGGCCCGATGCTGTCCGGGCCGGACCTTGGCCCGGACGGGCTCTACAAGGCCGAAGAGATCACCGCCCGCACCGCCCGCCCCGAACAGCTGGCGGTCGCCGAGCAGACCCTCGCGACGGTTCCCGGCGGCACCCGACAGCTGCTCTACGCCCGGGTCGACCTGATCCCCGGCCCGGACGGCGAACCGGTCCTGGTCGAGCTGGAGCTGACCGAGCCGTCGCTCTTCATCGGGTACGCGGACGGCGCCCCCGACCGCCTCGCCACCGCGATCACCACCTACCTGGCCCGCAACGCCTGACGCCCTCACCCCGCAGCGCCTGACGCCCTCCCAACGAGCGCCACCGCCAACGGCCGCCCGCGCGTTCCGCGCCAGAGGCAAGATCGCGCAACATCCTGGTGGTGGTGGCTTCCCGGCGTCTCGTGGCCACTACATCCTGGTTCAAGCGCGATCTTGGCGGACGTGGGCGCGCGAACCCGGGAAGTTGCGCAGATCTTGGCGCGGGGCGCGGGGCGGTCAGGCGGTGGCTGGTACCGGGACGGCGGCGTCGGTCGGGGTGGCCTGGGGGGCCGGCGTGACCGGGCGGCGTTCCCGGGTGGACCACTGCACCGACAGGGCGGCGAGCAGCACCAGGCAGGAGCCGAGCATGTGCGCGCCGACCAGGAGCGCCGGTACGTGGGTGAAGTACTGCACGAAGCCGATCAGGCCCTGACCCAACTCCACGGCGACCAGGATGATCGCGGCGCGAGTGGCCCGCTGCGCGCCGACGGCGCGGAACGCGAAGATCAGCGCCACCGAGAGACCGATCAGCAGGAAGACCCCGTCGGCGTGCACCTGCGAGATCGTCTCCGGGTCGAGCCCGTTGCGGGCGGCGCCGTGGTCGCCGGCGTGCGGGCCACTGCCGGTGACCCAGGTGCCGACGACCAGCACGGCGACGGTGACGCCGGTGGTGACCCGGGTCAGCGCGCGCAGCGGTGCGGGCACCGCGCCCACGGTCGGGCCGTCGGGGTCGCCGATGCGTCGCCAGAGGGCGTACGCGGCGGCGATCACCGCCATCGAGGCGAGGAAGTGCAGCCCGACCACCCACGGGTTGAGGTTGGTCAGCACGGTGATGCCACCGATCACTGCCTGGGCGGGAATGCCCAGGAAGACCGCCACGGCCAGTGCGAGGAGCCCGGGTCGGCGGGGCCGGTGCAGCAGTACGGCCAGCACGGTGGCCAGCGCGATGAGACCCACCGCGAAGGTCAGCATCCGGTTGCTGAACTCGATCACGCCGTACACGCCCATCTCGGGCGTGGTGACGTAGGAGTCGTCGGTGCACCGGGGCCAGGTGGGGCAGCCGAGGCCCGAGGCGGTCAACCGGACGGCCCCGCCGGTGACGACGATGCCCACGTTCGCGATGATCGAGGCGAGCGCGAGGCGGCGCAGCAGGATGCCGGAGACCGGACGGACGATTCGGTTCACGGCGCAAATCCTACGCACTGTAGTGATCGAGGTTCGTCCGACTCCGTCGGCTCGGTGGTTCGGATCACCGGGGCCCAGGTTTGCGACCCTCCGGGTAATTACGTAACGTTGGCGTTGTGAAAAACGCGGCGGCGCTCTCCGGGCACCAACCGACGGCCGTACCGGCCCTCGGTGCGCCTGCCTCCGCGCCTGCCGTGACCACGTCGGCCGGCCTCGACGGGCCGGCGGCTGCCGAGGTCTCCACCCGGGATCGGGTCACCCGGTTGCTGCTGGAGCAGGGTGCGACCACCGCCGCGCAGCTTGGCGCGGCGCTCGGGCTCAGCCCGGCGGCGATCCGCCGGCACCTCGACGCGATGCTCGCGGACGGTGACGTCTACGCCCGCGAGCAGACCGTGCAGGGCAGTCGCGGTCGGGGGCGCCCGGCCAAGGTGTTCCTGCTGACCGAGGCCGCCCGGGTCCGCTGTGGCACACACCACTACGACAACATGGCCACCGCCGCGTTGCGCTGGATCGCCCGCAGCGGCGGCTCGGGCGCAGTCGAGGCGTTCGCCACCGAGCAGGTCTCCGCTCTCGAATCCCGTTGTCGGACGGCCATGGAGGACGCCGGCGACGACCCTCTGGCTCGCGCCGAGGCACTCGCCGCGGCGCTCACCGCCGAGGGTTACGCTGCAAATGCGACCACGATCGCCTCCGGCGGCCAGCTCTGTCAGCACCACTGCCCGGTGGCGCACGTGGCCGCCGAGTTTCCTCAGCTGTGCGAGGCCGAGACCGCGGTTATCTCCCGTCTGGTCGGCACCCACGTGCAGCGTCTCGCCACCATCGCGCACGGCGACGGGGTGTGCACCACGCACATCCCGACTCAGCCGGGCCGCGCTCAATCAGGTAATCCCGTAACCACTGTGAGGACAGATAGATGACCGAGCAGATCGTCCAGCCCCTGACCCAGGAAGAGCAGCTCGCCGCCCTGGGCCGTTACGAGTACGGCTGGTCCGACCCGGACGCCGCCGGGGCGGTCGCCCAGCGCGGCATCAACGAGGCGGTGGTGCGGGACATCTCGGCCAAGAAGAACGAGCCGGCGTGGATGCTCGACCTGCGGCTGAAGGGCCTGCGGCTGTTCGGCCGTAAGCCGATGCCGGCCTGGGGCGCGGACCTCACCGGGATCGACTTCGACAACATCAAGTACTTCGTGCGGTCGACCGAGAAGCAGGCCACCAGCTGGGAGGACCTGCCCGAGGACATCAAGAACACCTACGACCGGCTGGGCATCCCGGAGGCGGAGAAGCAGCGGCTGGTCGCCGGCGTCGCGGCGCAGTACGAGTCGGAGGTCGTCTACCACAAGATCCGTGAGGACCTTGAGGAGCAGGGCGTCCTCTTCCTGGACACCGACACGGCGCTGCGCGAGCACGAGGACGTCTTCAAGGAGTACTTCGGCACGGTGATCCCGGTCGGCGACAACAAGTTCGCCGCGCTGAACACCTCCGTGTGGTCCGGCGGCTCGTTCATCTACGTGCCGAAGGGCGTGCGCGTGGACATCCCGCTGCAGGCCTACTTCCGGATCAACACGGAGAACATGGGCCAGTTCGAGCGGACGCTGATCATCGTCGACGAGGGCGCGTACGTGCACTACGTCGAGGGCTGCACCGCGCCGATGTACTCCTCCGACTCGCTGCACAGCGCGGTCGTGGAGATCATCGTCAAGAAGAACGCGCGCTGCCGCTACACGACCATCCAGAACTGGTCGAACAACGTCTACAACCTGGTCACCAAGCGCGCCGTCTGCCACGAGGGCGCGACCATGGAGTGGGTCGACGGCAACATCGGCTCCAAGGTGACCATGAAGTACCCGGCGGTCTACATGACCGGCGAGCACGCCAAGGGCGAGGTGCTCTCGGTGGCGATGGCCGGCGAGGGTCAGCACCAGGACGCCGGAGCCAAGATGGTGCACGCCGCGCCGCACACCTCCTCGAACATCATCTCCAAGTCGATCGCCCGTGGCGGCGGCCGCACCTCGTACCGGGGTCTGGTGCAGGTGCTGGAGGGTTCGCACCACAGCCGGAGCACTGTCAAGTGCGACGCGCTGCTGGTCGACACCATCTCCCGCTCGGACACCTACCCGTACGTCGACATCCGTGAGGACGACGTGTCGATGGGGCACGAGGCGACCGTCTCCAAGATCAGCGACGACCAGCTCTTCTACCTGATGAGCCGGGGCCTGAGCGAGGACGAGGCGATGGCCATGATCGTGCGCGGCTTCATCGAGCCGATCGCCAAGGAGCTCCCGATGGAGTACGCCCTGGAGCTCAACCGCCTGATCGAGCTTCAGATGGAGGGCGCGGTCGGCTGACGCCGCCCGCCCGCCGAGCACCTGACACCGTCGTCGTAGAACAGACCAAGGAAGAAATGACTACCCAGGCTTCCGCGCCGCCACCCAGCACCAAGTCGCAGGCGCTGCGCTCGTACGACGTCGCCGACTTCCCGGCCCTCACCGGCCTGGAGGAGGAGTGGCGTTTCACCCCGCTCAAGCGCCTCCGCGGCCTGATCACAGAGGCGTCGGCCGCGACCGGCGCGGTCCGACACGAGTACGGTGACCTGCCCGAGGGCGTCGCCATCACGCGGGTCGGCCGTGACGACGAGCGGGTCGGCAGCGTGCTGACCCCGGTCGACCGGGTCAGCGCGCTGGCCTACGGTGCCGCCGCGGACGCCCTGCTGCTGCGGGTGGCCCCCGACGTGGTGCTCGGCGAGGCGGTGCGGCTGCGGGTGGTCGGCGAGGGCGTCGAGCAGCCGGCGTTCGGTCACACCTTCGTCGAGGTGGGCCGGTTCGCCGAGGCGACGGTGGTGCTGGAGCACGTCGGGTCGGCCACCCTGGCCGACAACGTCGAGGTGGCCGTGGCCGACGGCGCGAAGCTGACGCTGGTCACGGTCGCCGACTGGGCCGACGACGCGGTCCAGGCCCAGCACCTGAAGATCAAGCTGGGCCGGGACGCCAGGGTCATCCACATCCAGGTCTCCCTGGGTGGCGATCTGGTCCGGCAGTTCACCAGCGTGGAGTACACCGGGCGCGGTGGCGAGGCCGAGCTGTACGGCGTGTACTTCGCCGACTCGGGCCAGCACCTGGAGCACCGGCAGCTTGTCGACCACAGCGTCCCGGACTGCCGCAGTTACGTCGGCTACCGGGGTGCCCTTCAGGGCGAGAGCGCGCACACCGTCTGGGTGGGCGACGTGCTCATCCGGGCCGAGGCGACCGGCACCGACACGTACGAGATCAACCGGAACCTGCTTCTCACCGACGGCGCACGGGCGGACTCCGTACCCAATCTGGAGATCGAGACCGGCGAGATCGCCGGCGCCGGCCACGCCAGCGCGACCGGCCGCTTCGATGACGAGCAGTTGTTCTACCTGATGGCCCGGGGCATCCCGGAGAGTGAGGCCCGCCGGCTGGTGGTCCGTGGTTTCTTCGCCGAGCTGATCAACAAGATCCCGGTGGAGTCGCTGCGCGAGAGCCTCGGCGACGCGATCGAGGCCCGGCTCACCAAGGCGGGCGCTTGATGATCCGCATCTGCTCCACCGAGGACGTGCCGAAGGGCACCGCGATCAGCGCGGACGTCGACGGCACGCCGATCGCCCTGGTGCACGGCGAGGACGGCGGCTTCTACGCCGCGTACGACGAGTGCTCGCACGCCTCGGTCGCGCTGTCCGAGGGTGAGGTCGATGGCTGCACGCTCGAGTGTTGGCTGCACGGCTCGCGCTTCGACCTGCGCACCGGCGAGCCGACCGGCCTGCCCGCCACCGAACCCGTCCCCGTCTACCCCGTCGAAGTCCGCGACGGCGACATCTACCTCAGCCTGACGCCGAGTAATGGAGTGACCCGATAATGAGCACCCTGGAGATCCGCGACCTGAAGGTGTCGGTCAAGCTGCCCGAGGGTGAGCTCAAGCCGATCCTGGCCGGCGTCGACCTGACCGTGAAGTCGGGCGAAACTCACGCGATCATGGGCCCGAACGGTTCCGGCAAGTCCACCCTGGCGTACTCGATCGCCGGTCACCCCAAGTATGAGATCACCGGTGGCACGGTGACCCTCGACGGCGAGGACGTGCTGGCCATGACGGTCGACGAGCGCGCCCGCGCCGGCCTCTTCCTGGCCATGCAGTACCCGGTCGAGGTGCCCGGCGTCTCGGTCGCGAACTTCCTGCGGACCGCGAAGACCGCCATCGACGGCGAGGCGCCGAAGCTCCGTACCTGGGGCGGCGAGCTGCGCGGCGCGATGGAGCGTCTCCAGATGGACCCGGCGTTCGCCCAGCGCAACGTCAACGAGGGCTTCTCCGGTGGCGAGAAGAAGCGGCACGAGATCGTCCAGCTGGAGCTGCTCAAGCCGAAGATCGCGATCCTCGACGAGACCGACTCCGGTCTCGACGTGGACGCGCTGCGCGTGGTCAGCGAGGGCGTCAACCGGGTCCGCGACAACGGTGACACCGGCGTGCTGCTGATCACCCACTACACCCGGATCCTGCGCTACATCAAGCCCGACTTCGTGCACGTCTTCGTGGCCGGCCGGATCGTCGAGCAGGGCGGCTCGGAGCTGGCCGACAAGCTCGAGGCCGAGGGCTACGAGCGGTACGCCGCCGGGGCCGGCACGGCCAAGGCCTGAGTGGGAGAGGCGCTGCCGAGATGACCAGCATCGCGATCCCTTCGGGGATGCCGCAGTACGACGACGTGCCGCGTTTCGACGTGGCCCGGGTGCGCGCCGACTTCCCGATCCTCGGTCGGGACATCAACGGGCACCCGCTGGTCTACCTCGACAGCGCCAACACCTCGCACAAACCCCGCCAGGTGCTCGACGTGCTCGACGAGCACTACGCGCGGCACAACGCCAACGTGTCGCGCTCGGTGCACACCCTGGGCACCGAGGCCACCGAGGCGTACGAGGGGGCGCGGGCGAAGATCGCCGCGTTCATTCACGCGCCGAGCACCGACGAGGTGGTGTTCACGAAGAACTCCACCGAGGCGATCAACATCGTGGCGTACGCCTTCTCGAACGCCTCGCTGCGCCCGGACGCCGACAGTCGTTTCCGGCTCGGTCCGGGCGACGAGGTGGTGATCTCCGAGATGGAGCACCACTCGAACATCGTCCCGTGGCAGTTGCTCTGTGAGCGGACCGGCGCGACCCTGCGCTGGTTCCCGGTCACCGACCAGGGGCGACTGGACGAGTCGGGCCTGGAGGATCTGGTCACCGAACGGACGAAGATCGTCTCGCTGGTGCACATGTCCAACATCCTCGGCACTGTCAACGCCACCTCCCGGATCACCGCGCGGGTCCGCGAGGTGGGCGCGCTGCTGCTGCTGGACTGCTCGCAGTCCGTGCCGCACCTGCCCATCGACGTGGTCGACCTGGACGCCGACTACATCGTCTTCACCGGCCACAAGATGTGCGGTCCGACCGGCATCGGTGTGCTCTGGGGTCGGGGTGAGCTGCTGGCGGCCATGCCGCCGGTCTTCGGCGGCGGCTCGATGATCGAGACGGTCACCATGGCCCGCTCGACGTTCGCCGCGCCACCGGCCCGCTTCGAGGCGGGCACCCCGCCGATCGCCGAGGCGGTCGCGCTCGGAGCGGCAGTCGACTACCTGACCGGTATCGGGATGCAGGCCATCCAGTGGCACGAGAAGGAGCTGACGGCGTACGCGCTGGACGCTCTTGGCTCGGTGCCGGACCTGCGGATCTTCGGTCCGACAGTGCCGGTGGGCCGGGGCGGCACCATCTCGTTCGCACTCGGTGACGTGCACCCGCACGACGTGGGTCAGGTGCTCGACTCGCTCGGCGTGCAGGTGCGGGTGGGCCACCACTGTGCCAAGCCGGTGTGCAGCCGGTTCGGCGTCCCGGCCATGACCCGGGCCTCGTTCTACCTCTACACCACCACCGAGGAGATCGACGCTCTGGTGGCCGGTCTGGAGCAGGTGCGGAAGGTGTTCGACTGATGCAACTCGACCAGCTCTACCAGGAGATCATCCTGGACCACTACAAGCGCCCTCACGGACGTGGCCTGCGCGACGCCGACGACTCGGGCGACCGGGTCGCGGAGGCGCACCACGTCAACCCCACCTGCGGTGACGAGGTCACCGTCCGGGTGGCCACCGACGGCACGGTGCTGCACGACATCTCGTACGACGGGATGGGCTGCTCGATCAGCCAGGCCTCGGCGAGCGTCCTGCACGAGTTGCTGCGTGGTCGCGGCGCCGGGGAAGCATTCGAGGTGCACGAGGCGTTCGTGGAGTTGATGTCCGGACGTGGCCAGGTCACGCCGAACGAGGACGTGCTCGGTGACGGGGTTGCCTTCGCGGGTGTGGCCCGTTACCCCGCCCGGGTCAAGTGCGCGCTGCTGCCGTGGATGGCGTTCAAGGACGCCGCGGCACGCGCCGGTGTGGGCTCGAGCCCGGAGGTGACGGCATGAGCGAGCGTCAGCGAGCGAATGACACAGTGGTGCCGTGTGGCACCACGAAGCGATGCGGAGGGACGGCATGAGCGAGAACACCGCTACTGAGGCGACGCCGGAGGCCGGTGACACCACGGTGGTGCCGCAGACCGACGCCGCGACGACCGATGGCACCGGTGACGCCGCCGCTCCTGCGGGCGGCGTCAGCAAGGCCATGATCGCCGACATCGAGGAGGCGATGAAGGACGTCGTCGACCCGGAGCTCGGCATCAACGTGGTCGACCTCGGCCTCGTGTACGGCGTCCACGTCGACGACGAGAACGTCGCCACCCTGGACATGACGCTCACCTCGGCGGCCTGCCCGCTGACCGACGTCATCGAGGACCAGACCCGGCAGGCGCTGACCACCGGCCCCGGCGGCGGCCTGGTCAACGACATCCGAATCAACTGGGTGTGGCTCCCGCCGTGGGGCCCCGACAAGATCACTGACGAGGGTCGGGACCAGCTCCGCTCCCTCGGTTTCAACGTCTGACCCGATCCCACGTCGTCGAGCGCGGTACCCGTCCGGGTGCCGCGCTCGACGCGTCTCCCAGGCCTGCGGGAAAGAGTATTGGAACGGATCGTTCCGGTCTGCTAGGCTGAGGTCTTCAAACGGAGCGGAATATTCCGCTTCGGTCGGCGGGTGAGGTAGCTCGCTGGAACCCGGCAGAGAGGGCAGGACGATGAGCGAGATCGCAACGGGGCAGTGGCGGACCGTGCTCGAAGAGGCGCACGCCGCGCTTCTGGCAACTGTCGAGGGGGTTCCGACCGACGCCTGGGAGCGACCCACCCCGTGCGAGCTGTGGGACGTCACCCAGGTGCTTCAGCACGCGACCGGCGACCAACTGGCCTTCGCGGCGGCGATCGACGGCGGGCCGGGGCCGGCGGAGGACCCGTTCGCGCCCTCCGGTCGGATCGACGGTGACAAGATCGCCCGCCTGCGCGCCGCCCTCGACGCGTCCGCCCGGGCCTGGAACGGTGTCGCCGACGACGACCCGGGGGTGCCCACGCCGCTACCCCAGGGCAAGCTGCCGGCCGAGGTCGGTGCCGTAGCGTGCGCTCTGGACGCGGCAGTGCACGCCTGGGACATCGCGGTGGCCACCGACCAGCCCTCCCCGCTCAGCGCCGACCTGGCCCGCCCCCTGCTGGTGGTGGCCCGGCAGATCGTCGAGCCGCTGCGGGCCTACGGCGCGTACGCCCCGGCCATCGACCCCGCCGCGGAGGCCGACGAGGTCGCCGCCCTTCTCGCCTACCTCGGTCGCGACCCGCAGTGGCCCGGAGTTCAGCTCTGATCGGTCGGCACGCCCCGAACAATCCAAGATCGTGCTCGATCATTGATGTCAACACCGTTGCGTTAGGCGGAGTGGCTGTTCGTCAACCCCGCCCCGCCTCGTCGATCATGAAGTTGTGGTGGGCAACAAAGCGGCCCGCACAGCACCAAATCAGGCACCACAACCCCATGATCGACGAAGCCGGGCTGTCCTGATGCCGCGATCTTGCACTTACTGTCCCGACGTAAGGGGCATTGCATTACTTTTCGGCGACCGAAAAGTGCAAGATCGGCGCGGGTGGGGCGCTCCTGGAGTCCGAACCTGGGTTTCGGAGTGCACGATCGCCCCTTGACCCAAGCAACCGATCGCCTTACGCAACGATGTTGTCATTGATGTAGTGGCCTCGGTGCGTCGCCGAGGCCACTACATCCTGGTTCGAGCGCGGGGCGCGGGGCGCGGGGAAATTCGGTGGCGGGGGCGCGGGTTCGGCGCGGAGGATGCGCGTGTGATTGAGGCGTACCCGAAGCAGGTTCCTGTCCGTGCGGCCACTGCCGTGCGTCGACAGCGCACCGTGCCCCGGTCCGCCTCGATCCCGCGCCCGCCGTCGTGAGCGGCGCGTTCCTGGCCGGTCTCGTGGCCGGCTACGGCGTCGCCATTCCGGTCGGCGCGATAGCGATTCTCATTCTGGGGCTCAGCGCCCGTACCTCGTTTCGGGTCGGTGCGGCCGCAGCGCTCGCTGTGGCGACGGCCGACGGGCTCTACGCGGTGGTGGCCGTGCTCGGCGGTGCCGGCCTGGCCGGGATCATCGCGCCGGTCGCCGGGCCACTGCGGGTGGTCGCCGCGGTGGTCCTGCTGGGTCTCGCCGGGCACGGCCTGTGGCGGACGTGGTCCGCACACCGCTCGCAGCGGCCGCCGACGGCACGCGACGGTGGGGGCATGAGCACTCCGGGGCGGGCCTACGCGGCGCTGCTCGGGTTGACACTGCTGAACCCGATGACGGTGCTCTACTTCACCGCGTTGGTGCTCGGCCGTCGGGACACTGCCGACTCGGGCATGGTCCCGGCGGCGCTCTTCGTGGCCGGGGTTCTCCTGGCGTCGGCGAGCTGGCAACTGGTCATCGCAGGCGGTGGCACCGTGGTTGGCCGGGCGGTGACCGGGCCGCGGGGGCGGCTGGTCACCGGCCTCGTCTCCAGCGCGCTCATCGCCGCGCTGGCGGTGGTCGCGCTACTGCCAGGCTGAACGGTCACGGCAACCATCCGGCGGCCCAGTCAGCCGGCCGAGGTCCGACCGCGCCGGGCCGGCGGTGTCGCCTGGTGTCCCTGCGGGGCCCACGGGTCGCCCGGGGGCCCGGGTGGGTTCGCTGTGCCGTACGGTCGGGCGATGACCAGTCGACCCGCAGCCGGCGGAGGCCGATGGGTCGAGGTCGACCCGGCCCGCGTCGGCCGCTGGGTCGAGGGCTTCGCCGACCGGCACGGCCCGCCCAGCGCCAGCGCCCAGGAGTACGGTTTGCTGCTCGCCGCCGCGGACGGGGCAACCGCCGAGCTGTACTCCCCGCCGGGTGCGCCGGCCGGCGGGGATGTGGCCGGGTTCGTGGCGTCTGCCGTCCTGCCCCGCCGCATCGGCCTGCTGCTGGCCCGCAAGGGCGCGGTGGCGCTCGGGGTGGCCGAGGGCGCCGACCTCGTCGTCTCCAAGGTGGACACCCGGTACGTGCAGGGGCGCACCGCTGCGGGGGGATGGTCGCAGCACCGGTTCGCCCGCCGACGCGACAACCAGGCGAAGGCTGCGCTGGGTGACGCGGCGGACCTGGCCGTACGGCTGCTGTTGCCGGAGGCGTCGAAGCTGGCGGCCCTCGTCTGCGGCGGTGACCGGCGGGCGGTGGACGGGGTGCTGGCCGACCGGCGGTTGACCCCGCTCGTGCCGCTGCGGGCGGAGCGGCTGCTCGACGTGCCGGAGCCCCGGCACGCGGTGCTGGTCGCGGCGGTGGGTGCGGCCCGGGCGGTACGGATCCTGGTGCGTGACCCCGACTGACCTCGGCCTGCGCCGGGGGTGTGGGAGGGGAGACGATCGCCACCCAGAACGGGGTTCGCGGCATGCTGCCCGGCCAGCGGCCGGAGGATGAGCGCGTGGAGTTTCTGGTTGACATGGTGACGACGGTGCCGCAGGGAACGTCTGAGGACGGCGTCGGCGACATGCGTGCGCGAGAGGCGGCGCGTTCGGCCGAGCTGACGGCCCAGGGCAGTCTCCTGCGGCTGTGGCGGCCGCCGCTGGCGCCGGGGGAGTGGCGTACGTGGGGGCTCTTCCAGGCCGACGACGCCGATCAGTTGGAAGCCGTGCTCGCGTCGATGCCGCTGCGTGCCTGGCGGCGCGAGACCGTGACGCCGTTGACGCCGCACCCGAACGACCCGGGTCAGCCGCCTCGCTGAGCCTGCGAGGGCACGCCGGCTCGACAGGCACGCCATGGAACACGTCAGTCAGCAGGGAGATCATCATGTCCGAGGCGCAGATTCTGCGTACCGTCCTCGACCGGTGGAAATCGGCTGTCGACGCCCACGAGCCCGATCGGGTCGCGGCGTGCTTCACCGACGACGCGATCTTTCAGGGGTTGCAGCCGTACACGGTCGGTCCTGCCGGCGTCGCCGCGTACTACGCCGGACAGCCGCTCGGCCTGACCGCCGCGTACGACATCCGGGAGATCCGCCGTCTCGCCGACGACGTGGTCCTCGGCTACCTGGAGGTGGAGTTCGGCTTCACCGACCGGCCGGCCCTGATCGTCAACCTCGGCGTGCTCCTGCGGCGGGTCGACGACGACTGGCTCATCGGCCACTACCAGGTCTCGCGGCTCAGCTGACCCGGGAGCTCCGGCAGGAATGACGATCGTGGCAGGCCCGCCGAGGGGGCCTGCCACGATCTCGGCGCGAGGTCAGAGCTGGTCGGTGCCGAAGGTGTCGCAGGTCTTCGGGTCGCCGCGGTCGTAGCCCTGGGTGAACCAGCGCTTGCGCTGCTCGGACGTGCCGTGGGTGAACTGGTCGGGGTTGACGCGCCCGCCGGAGCGCTCCTGGATGCTGTCGTCGCCGATCGCCTCGGCGGCCTGCACGGCCTCGCTGATGTCGGTCTGGGTGATGGACGTGAACAGTGGTTCCTGGCCGGTCTTGTCCTTGCTCTCGGTGGCGTGCTTGGCCCAGGCGCCGGCGTAGCAGTCGGCCTGCAACTCCAGCCGTACGGAGGCGGAGCGGGGGCCGCTCTGGTCGCCCTGGCCGGCCTTGGCGTTGGTGCCGAGCAGGTTCTGGATGTGGTGTCCGTACTCGTGGGCGAGCACGTACGGCTGGGCGAACTCGCCCTTGGCGCCGAACCGGGAGGCCAGCTCGTCGTAGAAGCTCAGGTCGATGTACACCTGCTTGTCGGCGGGGCAGTAGAACGGGCCGACGCCCGAGTCGGCCTGCCCGCAGCCGGTGCTCACGGCGGCCTGGAAGAAGTTGGTGTCGGTCGCCTCGTACTTTCCGTTGCCCAGCTCCGGGTACGCCTTCTGCCAGTACGCCTGGATGCTGTTGACGTAGAGCAGGTTGCGGCAGCGTGCATCGTCGAGACGGTCGGGGTTCGCGGTGGAGCACGCCTGCTCCAGATCGCTGCCCCCGGCCTGGCCGCCCTCGTCGCCATTGGTCATGGCGTTGAGACCGAACCCGCCGCCGAGCAGCGCGACGAGCACGGCCACCACGATGCCGATGATGCCGCCCCGGCCGCCACCGCCGGGGATGGGAATGCCCATGCCGCCGCCCGACCCGCCACTACCCCGTCCCAGGTCGTTGGCCTGGGAGGTGTCGAGCTCGGCCCGCTCGTTGAGTTCCATGGTGACCCCGATCGCCGTATGCCGGTGAGTGTCTTTTGTGTGTCGTTTCGTTCATCGAGTGCCGGACGGGGTCCGGACAGGCGTTCCGGTACCCGATGATCTTGGTTGGTAATCCGGGCGGGCCGTCCGGGAGCGCCCGGTACACTTGTCGGGTGCTGCGCTGCGAAGGCTGAACCGCCCCGCGCCGTCGGGCCTCTTGAGCCCGCCGGCCGTTTCGCGTGCCCCGAGTCAGCCTTCCAAACCCCGAGAGCGAGCCCGCAAACATGATCACTGTCACCGGCCTGGAACTGCGTGCCGGTTCCCGGATCCTGCTGTCCGACACCACCCTGCGCGTGCAGCCCGGTGACCGGATCGGCCTGGTCGGTCGCAACGGCGCCGGCAAGACCACCACGCTGAAGGTGCTCGCCGGCGAGGGGCAGCCGTACGGCGGGCAGATCGACCAGCGCAGTGCCATCGGCTACCTGCCGCAGGACCCGCGCACGGGTGACCTGGAGGTCACCGGCCGCGACCGGGTGCTCTCCGCGCGCGGGCTGGACGTGCTGATGTCCCAGATGCAGGAGGTCGAGGCCCGCCTCGCCGAGGACGCCAGCGACAAGCTGGTCCGTCGCTACGGCGCGCTGGAGGACCAGTTCGCCGCCCTCGGCGGGTACGCGGCCGAGGCTGAGGCCGCGCGGATCTGCGCCAACCTCGGCCTACCGGACCGGGCGCTCGCGCAGACCATCGGCACCCTCTCCGGTGGTCAGCGTCGGCGCATCGAGCTGGCCCGGATCCTGTTCCGCGACGCGGGTGAGAACGGCGGCGGCATCCTGCTGCTCGACGAGCCCACCAACCACCTCGACGCCGACTCGATCACCTGGTTGCGGGGCTTCCTCGCCAACCACAAGGGCGGCCTGATCGTGATCTCCCACGACGGCGCGCTGCTGGAGTCGGTGGTCAACAAGGTCTGGTTCCTCGACGCCACCCGGTCGGTCATCGACGTGTACAACCTGGGTTGGAAGGCGTACCTGGAGGCGCGCGAGACCGACGAGCGACGCCGCCGCCGGGAGCGGGCCAACGCGGAGAAGAAGGCCGGCGCGCTGATGGCGCAGGCCGACAAGATGCGGGCCAAGGCCACCAAGACCGTGGCCGCGCAGAACATGGCCCGTCGTGCCGAGAAGCTGATCTCCGGCCTGGAGGAGGTGCGGGTCTCCGACCGGGTGGCCAAGGTGCGCTTCCCCAACCCCGCGCCGTGCGGCAAGACCCCGCTCACGGCGACCGGCCTCTCCAAGTCGTACGGCTCGCTGGAGATCTTCACCGACGTCAACGTCGCGGTGGACCGGGGCTCACGGGTGGCCATCCTCGGGCTCAACGGCGCCGGCAAGACGACACTGCTGCGGATGCTCGGCGGGCTGCTCAACCCGGACACCGGCGAGGTGCACGCGGGGCACGGCCTGCGCCTGGGCTACTACGCCCAGGAACACGAGACGCTGGACGTGGAGCGGACGGTGCTGGAGAACATGCGCGCCGCCGCCGTCGAGCAGTCCGACACCGACCTGCGCAAGATCCTTGGCGCGTTCCTCTTCTCCGGTGATGACGTGAACAAGCCGGCCGGGGTGCTCTCCGGCGGCGAGAAGACCCGACTGGCCCTGTCCACTCTGGTCTGTTCCGGCGCCAACGTGCTGTTGCTCGACGAGCCGACGAACAACCTCGACCCGGTCAGCCGGGAGCAGGTGCTCGACGCCATCGCCAACTACCCGGGCGCGATCGTGCTGGTCACCCACGACCCGGGCGCGGTGCTGGCGCTCAAGCCGGACCGGGCCATCCTGCTGCCCGACGGCGACGAGGACGCCTGGAGCGACGACCTGCTCGAACTGGTCGAGCTGGCCTGACCGAGGAGACTCGGTTGGCTCTCAGCCGAGCAGGTCGACCAGTCTGCCGAGCACACCGGAGCTCACCAGGATCACCAGCCCGATGGCGATGAAGATCGTCGGCACCAGCCAGGCGCCGGCGCGCTCGACCAGCCGGACCACCCTCCGGTGCCCGCCCAGCCAGGCCCCGGCCACGCACCAGAGCGCGATCAGCACCACGAAGACCAGCAGGAACACCGCGCTGTCGGCCACGCCGAGGGCGCGGAAGACGGGAACGTAGACAGCGACGTTGTCGGCGCCGTTCGCGATCGTCACCCCGGCCACGCCGAGCGCCCCGGTGACGATCGCCGGCGCCTCGTCGTCGCCCGAACTCCGCAGCGCGCGTACGCCGAGCGCGATCGGCAGCAGGCCGAGCAGCCCCGTCCACGGGTCGGGCACCACCACGAGTCCACCCGCGATCACCGCGCTGGCAGACGCGAGCGCGCCGATGCCGAGGTATTGTCCGGCGACAATCTTCCAGGTGCGGGGTTGGCCGGTGGTGCGGGCCGCGACGAAGAACAGCGTCAGGATGACGATGTCGTCGATGTCGGTGGCGGCGAAGACCACGGCCGCCGCACCGGCGGTGCTCAACAGGTCGATCACGACCGAAGGCTACGGGCCGTCGGCAGCCAGCTGTCAGCTGTGGTACGCCCGGACGCCGCGGCGGGCCGGATCGCCAGGATCACTCTATCGGGAAGCTGACATTGCATAGCGTGTCGGTTGGCGAAGAGTTGATATCTGGCGCATGATCGTTCGAGGCGGTCTAATAGGTGGGACCGTATCCGAACCGCACAGTCTGGGACGTGAGGACACAGCATGGCAGCCACTGGCACAGCCACCAGCACTGAGAAGGGTCGCCGGATCGTCGGAGCCGAGCGTCAGACGCTCGCCAAGGACCTGGTAAAGCGGTACACCTCGGGGGAGAGCATCCGCGCGTTGGCGGCCTCGACCGGCCGTTCCTACGGGTTCATCCACCGAGTGCTCACCGAGTCCGGCGTGCAGCTGCGTCAGCGCGGTGGCGCCCGACGCCGCAAGAAGGCGTGACCCGCCCCTCAGCGTCGTCCACCAGCGCCGCGCCCCGGGACGTCCGGTGACCACCGAGGCGACCGGGGTTCGGCTGACTTGCGACGGGCCGGTCGCCACGGTGACGTTGTGCCGGCCCGACGTGCTCAATGCCCAGACGCCCGCGATGTGGCAGGCGATGAGCGACTTCTCCCGCAACCTGCCCGGCGACGTGCGGGTGGTGGTGGTCCGCGGCGAGGGTCGCGCGTTCTCGGCCGGCCTCGATCTCGCGGTGGCGGGTGCCTCCGGCCCGGGGTCCTTCGCTGAGCTGGCCACGCTGCCCGAGCAGGAGTGCGCCGAGCGCATCGCGGAGTTCCAGGCGGGTTTCACCTGGCTGCACCGGCCGGATGTCGTGTCCGTCGCGGCCGTGCAGGGCCACGCGATCGGTGCCGGCTTCCAGCTCGCGCTCGCCTGTGACCTGCGGGTGCTGTCCGCGGACGCGAAGCTGTCGATGGCCGAGGTGACCCTCGGTCTGGTGCCCGATCTGGCCGGCACGAAACGCCTCGTCGAGTTGGTCGGATATTCGCGGGCGTTGGAGATCTGTGCCACCGGCCGCCGGTTGGACGCCGCCGAGGCGGACCGGATCGGGCTGGCCACCCTTGTCGTACCCCCGGCCGAGCTGGACGACGCGGTGCGGGACCTGACCGCCGGCCTGCTCTCCGGGGCCCGCGACGCGGTGGTGGAGATCAAGGCTTTGCTGGCCGGCGCCGGCGGGCGGTCGCACGCCGACCAGCAGCGCGCCGAGCGGGAGGCACAGACCCGTCGGCTGCGTGACCTCGCCGGCAGGGGAGAATAGGTAAGGACCGCGCGGGAAGATCCGGGTTACGACCGAGGTTGTCACACTCGTCGGGAGAATTGACCTGACGGTGCGGTCTGCCCGGCAACCCGGAGGTGAGCGATGTCCAACCCGATGTCCGGCGGTGGCATGGCCGGGTGGAGCATGCTCCGGTCGATGCGCAACCGCGACGAGGTCTCCACCCACCGGCTCAAGCGCGGGGTGGCCCGCCGCATCGTCGCTTTCGCCCACCCCTACCGGCGCGACATCATCGTCTTCCTGGCCACCGTGGTGCTGGCCGCCATCATCGGCGTGGCCACTCCGGTGCTCGCCGGTGACGTGATCAACGCGATCAACCGGGGCGGCACCGAGGCCGGCCGGCTCGTGGTGCGGCTGGCCCTGTTCATCGCCGCGTTGGCGGTCGCCGACGCGCTGCTGTCGCTGGCTCAACGGTGGTATTCCGCCCGCATCGGCGAGGGCATCATCTTCACCCTGCGCACCCGGGTCTACGACCACGTGCAGCGGATGCCGTTGCAGTTCTTCACCCGTACCCAGACCGGCGCCCTGGTCAGCAGGCTCAACAACGACGTGCTCGGCGCCCAGCGGGCGTTCACCTCCACCCTGTCCGGTGTGGTCAGCAACGTCATCCAGCTGGTGCTCACCGCGGCGGTGATGTTCACCCTCTCCTGGCAGATCACCGCGCTCTCACTGGTGCTGCTGCCGATCTTCATCATTCCGGCGCGTCGGGTCGGCCGGCGGCTGGCCGACATCACCCGCGAGGCGTACAACCTCGACGCCAAGATGAACGCGACGATGACCGAGCGGTTCGGGGTGGCCGGCGCGCTGCTGGTGAAGCTCTTCGGCCAGCCCGAGATCGAGGCCCGTCGGTTCGGCGACCGGGCCGAGCGGGTCCGCGACATCGGCATCCAGTCCGCTATGTACTCCCGCACGTTCTTCGTGGCGATGCTGCTGGTCGCCTCACTGGCACAGGCGCTGACCTACGGTCTCGGCGGCTGGCTCGCGGTGACCGGTGGCGTCAGCGCCGGCACCGTGGTGACGCTCGCGCTGCTGCTCACCCGCCTGTACGGGCCGCTCACGGCGCTCTCCAACGTCCGGGTGGACGTGATGAGCGCGCTGGTCTCCTTCGACCGGGTCTTCGAGGTGCTCGACCTCAAGCCGGGCATCGTGGAGAAGCCCGACGCGGTGCCGGTGCCAGTGGGCGCCGGTCGGGTCGACTTCCGCGACGTGCGTTTCCGCTACCCGAGCGCCGCCGAGATCTCCCTCGCCTCCCTGGAGGAGGTCGCCACGCTCGACCGGACCGTCAACGAGCCGGTGCTCAAGGGGGTCTCGTTCAGCGTCGAGCCGGGGCAGATGGTCGCGCTGGTCGGCCCGTCCGGGGCTGGCAAGTCGACACTGTCGATGCTCATCTCCCGGATCTACGACGTCAGCGACGGGCAGGTGCTCGTCGGCGGGGTGGACGTGCGCGACGCCACGCTCGCCTCCCTGCGTGACGAGATCGGTGTGGTCACCCAGGATTCGCACCTGTTCCACGAGACGATCGCCGAGAATCTTCGCTACGCCAAGCCGGACGCCACCGACGACCAGATCTGGGCCGCGCTGGCCGGGGCGCAGGTGGCCGATCTGGTCCGGGCGCTGCCCGACGGTCTGGACACCACCGTGGGGGAGCGCGGCTACCGGTTCTCCGGCGGTGAGAAGCAGCGCATCGCGATCGCGCGGCTGCTGCTCAAGGCCCCGTCGATCGTGATCCTCGACGAGGCGACCGCACACCTGGATTCGGAGAGCGAGGCGGCGGTGCAGCGGGCGCTGTCGGTGGCGCTGGCCGGGCGTACCGCGCTGGTGATCGCGCACCGGCTCTCCACAGTGCGCGACGCCGACCAGATCCTGGTCCTGGACGGTGGACGGATCGTCGAGCGGGGGCGGCACGAGGAGTTGGTAGCGGTCGGCGGGCTCTACGCCGAGCTGTACCGGACCCAGTTCGCGGTCGCCGACTCGCCCACCCCGTTCGTCGACGCGACCGGTCCCGAGCCGGTGGTCATGCCGCTGGGCACCTACCGCGCCGACGAGGTGCTGCCGCCCGCCGCCGCCAACTGACGTCGCGCCGCGTTGATCAACTCGGGTTTCTGGAAGTCGGGGTGTCCCGGCCGCATCGACCGCCCGACTTCCTTGAAACCGAGTCGATTATCGGTCGGGTAGTCCGATCGGCCGACGGTCCGGTAGCTCGGTCGCCGCCCGCAACTCGGCGAAGGCCAGGCCCAGTGTGACCGGGGTGAAGTGCGCGTTCAGGCCGCTCGGGTTGGGCAGCACCCACAGCCGGGCGCCGGCCAGCGACTCCGGCTGCGGCCCGAAGGTGGCTTTCGGCCGCTGAAAACCGATCCGGTACGCGGTCACCCCCACCACGGCCACCCAGCGCGGCCGGTACCGGGCCACCTTGTCGGTCAGGATCGCCGCGCCGTCGAGGAGTTCCTCGGTGCTCAGCTCGTCTGCGCGGGCGCTGGCCCGGGCGGCCATGTTGGTGATGCCGAGCCCGAGCGCGGCCAGCTCGTCCTGTTCGCTGGGGTGCAGCAGCCGAGGGGTGAACCCGCCCCGGTGCAGCGCGGGCCAGAACCGGTTGCCCGGCCGGGCGAAGTGCCACCCGGTCGCGGCCGACCACATGCCTGGGTTGATGCCGACGAAGAGCACCGCCAGCCCTGGCGCGAGCACGTCGGGAATGGTCCGGTCCGCAGCCGCCGCCAGCTCCGCCCGGGTGGGCCGGGTCGTCCCGGCCGTCAGTCCCGTCTGGGTGGGCCGGGTCGTCCCGGCCGTCAGTCCCGTCTGGGTGGGCCGGGTCGTCCCGGCCGTCAGTCCCGTCCGGGTTGGTCGGGTCGTCCCGCGCGTCGCGGTCTGGTGACGATCGGCCCGGTCCCCGGGTTCTGACCGTTCGGTGTGCCGCGTGTTGATCGACTCGAGTTCCTGGAAGTCGGGGTGTCCCGAACGCCTCGACCGCCCGACTTCCTTGAAGCCGAGTGGATCAACGGCCGGCTCACCGGGTCGGGCCGGCTCGGGCGTCGCCGCGCGGGCAGGTCGGGCCCGCTCGGGCGTCACAGCCCGCGCAGCGCGCCGCCGTCGACCGGCACTGTGATCCCGGTGAGGTAGCTCGCGGCGGGGGAGAGCACGAACGCGGCCACCCGGCCGAACTCGGCCGGGTCGCCGAGGCGGCGCAGCGGGATGCTGGCCTCCGCGTCGGCGCGGGCGCGATCCGGGTCGCCGGTCGCGGCGAAGAGCTCCCGGTTGCGGTCGGTCATGATCCGGCCGGGCAGCAGCCCGACCACCCGGACCCCACGCGGGCCGTAGTCGTCGGCGATGTCCTTGGCCGCGCCGACCAGGCCGGGCCGTAGACCGTTGGAGATGCCGAGGCCGGGCACCGGGCCACGAGCCGAGGTGGAGAGCACCAGGCCGATCGCGCCGCCCTCGGGCAGTGCGGCGGCGATGGTGCGGACCGCGCGGATGGTGCCCAGGAAGACGGTCTCGAAGGAGAGCCGCCACTGCTCGTCGGTGATCGCCGCGGCGTTGCCGGCCGGTGGACCACCGACCGAGATCAGCGCGCCGTCGAGCCGCCCGAAGTGCTCCTGGGCGGCGGCGACGAGCTGCCCCGGGGTCTCCGGGTCGGTCAGGTCAGCGGTCAGCCCGACGGCGTGCTCCGGGCCACCCAGCTGCTGCGCGGCGGCGGCCACCGCGTCCGGGTCCCGGGCCGAGAGCACCACCCGCGCGCCGTCGGCGACAAGGCTCTGCGCGGTCGCGTAACCCAGACCGCGGGAGGCACCGGTGAGGACGTACACGCGGTCGGTCAGTCCGAGATCCATAACTACGATCCTGCCGCATCCGCTACGGCGTCGCCAGCAAGGGCGGACACCCGTGGGGCGGGGCGTAGCAGGCGTACCCGGCCGGCGATCTGCACCGCGACGGCGCCGCCGGCGCGGCCGACCGCCGGCGCCCGGCGCGGACGCGGAGCTTGGAGCCCGTCGTAGCGCAGGCGCGCCTCCCGGACGGCCAGCTCCTCGGCGGCGGCCGGGGGGAGCGCGTGCTGGGTGTGCAGGGCCCGGGCCAGGTCCCAACCGTCGCGCAGCGATCCCGCGGTGGGTCGCCGGGCGGCCCACTCGGCGAAGGTGGTCGACCACCTGCCGCCGAGGCCGGCGGCGAGCAGTGGCCAGTGCCGGGCCACCTCGCCGGCCCGCTTACGCAGCAGGGCCGCGCGGGTGGCGGCCAGCGGTCCCGGCGCGAACCCCGGCGGGGGTGGCCCTCCGGCGACCAGCGCCGCAACCAGTTCGGCCTGCCGTTCGGCGAGCCCGGCGCGGGGCGTGGGCGCCGAGTCGCCGTCGGCGGCGCCAGTCATGTCACGGCCGGAAAGCCCGCGGCGGCGGCCAGGGCGTCCAGTTCGGCGCGGATTTCGGCGGCCGGCGGGTAGTGGCCGTCGCGCTCCAGCAGCAGCGCCGGCGGTCGCCGTCGGGCGCAGAGCGCGCCGACCAGCTCCAACACCGCTGTCGGCACCGGGTCGGTGTGGGTGTCGTGGTAGAAACCGCCGTGCTCCGCGCCGCCGGCCACGTGGGCGTACGCGACCCGCTCCAGCGGCAGGCGGTCCAGCAACGCCAGCGGGTCGGCGCCCCGGTTACGGGCGTTGGCGTGCACGTTGGCAACGTCCAGCAGCAGCAGTGCCCCGGTCCGGTCGAGGATCTCGGTGAGGAAGTCCGCCTCGTCCAGCTCGTCGTCGGGCCAGTCGACAAGCGCGGCGATCGGCTCCAGCGCGATCGGCACCGGAAGCTCGGCCTGTGCCCGTGCCACGTTGGCGCAGACCGCGTCGACGGCTTCCCGGCTGCGCGGCAGCGGCAGCAGGTGGCCGGCCTCCAGGCCGCCGGCCCGGACGAACGCGATGTGCTCGCTGACCAGTGGGGCGTCCAGGCGTTGCGCCACCGCGGCCAGGTGCGCCACCCGGGCCGGGTCGACCGGCTCGGCGCCGCCGAGGGAGAGGCGCACCCCGTGCGGTACGACGGTCACCGCGCGTTCCCGCAGCTGGGTCAGGCCGGGTGGGAGCGGCCCGGAGGCGGGCACCCCCTCGGCCACCACCTCCACGAAGCGCAGGCCGGGCAGCTCGGCCACGAAGCCGGCGATCTCCGGACGCCAGCCGATGCCGACCCCGGACGGGCCGGTCATCCGCCGCACCCGCCGCCGCCCCCGCACCCGCCGCCTCCACTGCCGCCGTCCCCACCGGAGCTGTCGCCTCCGCCACCGGACGATCCGTCGGAGCCGCCCGTCCAACCCCCGCTGCTGGAGATGGCCTGACGCTGGATCTCGGCCTGCTCGGCGAAGCCCGGGTCGAGGGCCCAGAGCGAGGCGGTGCCGTACAGGGCCACGCCCATCGCCGCGCCGGCCGCTCCGTAGGTGGCGTAGGCGGGCGCGGAGGCCGGCGCGAGGTGGGTGTGTTCGCCGCGGACGGAACGCAGGGCGGCGCGACCGGCCCGGGTGCGGACGGGTGCCCGGCGCAGCAGCAGGGCCGCGCACAGGAGGGCCGCCAGGGTGAGCAGCAAATAACCCACCGGGCGCCCGCTGAACAGGCCGGAGAACAGCCGGAGCACGCCGAGGCCCAGCAGGGCCCACAGGAACTGGCTCCAGAGGCGGGCGCGGGCGCGCTGCGTGTCGTTCGTCAGCAGCCCGCGCTGCTCCAGACCGTTGCGGATCTGGTCCAGCGCGGTGCGTACGCGCTGGTCCTGCGGCAGGTCCCGGACCCGGGAGTGCTGGTGGGCGGCCCAGTGGATGGCGTGATCCAGTGGGGTGAGCCCGGTCGGCGCGGCGCCGACGGTGGTCAGCCGACGGTCCGGTCGTACGCCGACCGCGCCGCTGCCGCGCAGCCCGCCCAGCGCCGCGTGCACAGCGAGCTGGGGGCCACCGTTGAGGTACGCGACCTGCTGTGCTCCGAGAGGGTCGACTGTGGTGTGCGCCGGGGCGGTCAGCAGGCGGATCCGGTGGTACGCCGCGATCGCCACCACCACGATGGCCGCCGCGATGTAGTACCGGAGGAAGGTCGGGCCGGAGATGCCCCAGGTGTCGCCGGACGCGGCGTGGACGATCATCGACTGCTCCTGTCACCGGAGGGATCGGCGGCCCCATTGTGGAGCAGCCTCGCCACGGTCGACCGACGGGTGTCCGCGCGGTCAGTGGCGGCGGACCGCCTCCTCGACCAGGTCGAGCACCGGGCCCAGGTCACCGGCCGGTCGGCCCATGGCCAGGTGCAGCACCAGGCCGTCGTAGGCCAGCTCCAGGAACTGGGCCAGCACGTCGATCGGTACGTCCTCGCGCAGCACTCCGGCGTCGCGCTGGCGGGCCAGCCGGTCCCGGGTCGCCTCCGCGATGGCGGCGGACCGCTCGGCCCAGCGCCGGGCGAACGCCGGGTCGGTGCGCAGCCGCCGGGAGACCTCCAGTTGGCTGCCCAGCCAGCCGGTGGTGTCGGGGGAGACGGCGCGGGCGAGCAGATCGCGCATCACCTGCACTAGGCCGTTGCGGGCCACCGTCTCGACCATTGCCGCGGCGTCGTCCTCGGCGACGGCCAGGAAGAGCGAGTCCTTGTCGCGGAAGTGGTGGAAGATCGCGCCACGGGACAGGCCGGTGGCCTCCTCGAGGCGGCGTACGGTCGCCCCCTCGTAGCCGAGCCGGGCGAAACACGCCCGGGCCGCGGCGAGGATCTCCTGCCGGCGAGCGTCGAGCTGGTCCTGGCTTACTCTGGGCACACGTCGATCGTTGCAGGTCACCCCGGGGCATGCAAACCGTACGTACGGCTTGGGACGTCGCCGACTACCATCGCCCGGTGACCCAGCCCCGCACCCTGTCCAGCTCCCCGCTGACAGTGGCCACCGTCCAGGCCACCCCCACGCCGGGCGACGTCGCCGGCAACGCGGTCATGGCCGCCGACCTGGTTCGCCGAGCCGGCGAGCGGGGCGCCCGGGTGGCCGTCCTGCCGGAGCTGTTTCTCTGCGCGTACCACCCGCCGGTTCTCGCCGCCGATCCGGCCGGCACGGACGTCGCTGCCGATCCCGCCGGGATGGTCGCGGATCCCCGGCTCGACCCGCTGCGCGTCGCGGCGCGCGAGGCCGGCGTCACCGCGCTGGTCGGCGCCGCCGTCCGGCACCCCGACGGCCGGCGGACCATCGCGGCGCTGGTGGTCGACCGGACCGGCGAGGTGCGGGCCGGGTACGACAAGCAGCAGTTGTGGGGCGACGAACGCAAGCTGTTCACCTCCGGCGAGCGCGGTGCCACGCTGCTCGTCGACGACTGGCGGCTCGGGCTGGGCATCTGCTACGACGGCTGTTTCCCCGAGCACGGCCGGGCCGCCGCCCTCGACGGCGCACACGCCTACCTGTGCCCCAGCGGATACCTGGCCGGCTCCGAGCACCGCCGGGATCTCTACTACGCCGCCCGTGCCCTGGACAACACGATGTTCGTGGTCTTCGCCAACGCGGTCGGAGGCGTCGACCCGTGGCGGTTCAACGGCGGCGCGGCCATCTACGACCCCGAGGGGCGGGTGCTGGCTCGCGGGGCGGACGACGGCACGGCGGTGCTCGTGGCGACGCTGGATCCCGCCGTGCTCGCGGCCACCCGGGCGGCCCACTCGATGCTCGTCGATCGGCTGTCGGACCAGGGCGGCCCGCGGCTGTCGATGCCTGGCTGAGCCCTTCGTCAGCTCGATACCCGCTGCATCTGTTGGCGGACACGTCGGTCCCGTAGGGTGCCCGAGTGCCACTGCTCCTGCTGGACCTGGACAACACCCTGCTGGATCGGGCCGGGCCGTTCCGCCGCTGGGGTGAGCGCTTCCTGGACAGCATCGGCGCGCCCCACACCGACATCGACTGGCTGATCTCGATCGACGCCGACGGTCTGACCGACCGCTGGGACCTCGCCGACGCCATCCGGGACCGCTACGAGCTGCGCATTCCCTCGATCGATCTGGTCGAGGAGCTGCACGACGGGGTGGTGGCGCAGACCCGGCTCGACCCGCTGACCGCCTGCGCGCTGCGGATCGCCGACGACGCCGGCTGGGTGCCGGTGGTGGTCTGCAACGGCACCGTACGCGTCGAGGACGCCAAGATCCGCCAGACCGGGCTGGACCAGTACGTGGCGGACTGGGTCATCTCCGAGGAGGCCGGCGTCAGCAAGCCCAACCCGAGAATCTTCGCGCTCGCCGCCCAGCGGGTCCGGATGCCGCTGCGGGGGGCGTGGGTGATCGGTGACAGCCCGGAGGCGGACATCGGCGGTGCCGCCGCCGTCGGGCTGCCCAGCGTCTGGCTGCACCGGGGGCGCACCTGGACGGACGGCCGGTTCGCGCCGAGCCGCACCGTGGACGGGTTGATCGCCGCGGTCGCCACAGTCCTGGCCCGCTGAGGGTCTCCGCGCCGCCAGCCGTGCGTCGGAGCGGCCGTTCGGGTGGTGGCCCGGTAATTCGGTTGACCGGCGGACGTGGTGGTACGAGCATTGTCCGCGCATGGTGCATCCCGGGCGTGTGCCCGGTCGAGGAGAGGGGGTCGGTCATGGCCGTCTTTGCAGGTCGCTTCCAGCTGCCTATCTCAGCCTCGACCAAAGGAACCTCACCACAGTGCGCGATCATGACCTTCCGGCGCTCGAGCGCCGAAGCCGCGGCAAGAGCCGCTTCGACGACGACGAACCGCAGTTTCTGAAGCGCGGGCGGCCCACCGAGCCGCTCGCAGACCCCGACAGCGAGCCCGACCCGGACACCGGCGAGCGCTGGTCGTCCTGGGACGACGCCGTGCACGGGCCACAGCCGCACCCCACCTGGCTGGTCACCGAGTTGGCCGCCAAGGACACCGAACTGGGTGTGCTGAAGACCGGCAAGGAGGCGGACGTCCACCTGGTCCGTCGGGCCGTGCCGGACACCGATCGGTCCTGCCTGCTCGCGGTGAAACGCTACCGCGATCCTGAGCACCGGTTGTTCCACCGCGATGCCGGTTACCTGGAGGGCCGTCGGGTGCGCCGGTCCCGGGAGAACCGGGCGATGGCCGGCCGGACGGCGTTCGGCCGGCAGATGATCGCCGGGCAGTGGGCGGCGGCCGAGTTCGCCGCCCTCAGCCGGCTCTGGGAGATTGGCGCCGGGCACGACCGGATCGCCGTGCCGTACCCGGTGCAGGTGCGGGGCACCGAGCTGATGCTGGAGTTCGTCGGTGACGCCGAGTCGGGGGAGGCGGCACCCCGACTGGCCCAGCTGCGGCCCGGCCCGACCGAGCTGCGTGACCTGTGGGCCCAACTGGTGGAGGCGCTGCGGGTGCTGGCTCGGGCCGGTTACGCGCACGGCGACCTGTCGCCGTACAACCTGCTCGTGCACCAGGGTCGGCTGGTCGTGATCGACCTGCCGCAGGTGGTCGACGTGGTGGCGAACCCGCAGGGGCCGGAGTTCCTGGCCCGCGATGTGCGGGTGGTCGGCGCCTGGTTCGCGGCCCGGGGTCTCCCTGCCGAGCAGGTCGACCCCGGCCTGTTGACCCGGGAGCTGCTGCACGAGGCGGGCCTGCGCTGATCGGAGCGGGTCGGGCGATCACTGCCCGACCCGCCACGTCGGCTATTGCAGGTAGCGCTCCACCTCGGGCTTGGGGCGTTCGCCCTGGGCGTCCGGGTCGCCGTGGGTCTCCCGGGCGGCCCGTCGACGGCGCAGCAGGTCCCAGCACTGGTCGAGTGACTCCTCCAGGGCACGCAGTCGCTCGCTGGCCTCGCCCTCGGTGCCCGACTCGTGGGCCTGGGCGTCGCCACGCAGCTTGTGTTCCTCGTCGACCAGCTCGGAGATCCGGTTCAGGATGGTCTTGTCGTCCATGTCACAGAGCCTGGCACAGGGTGCCGGGCATCGCCCGGATTCGGGGGTACCGGTGCGTCCCGGGTCCCCGACCCGCACCGGCCGGCCCGACACACCGTCCGGTGCCGATGCCGCAGCTGGCCGCCGCGCTGGTTGGTCGGCCCACCCGGCGAGGCGCTGCGCCTGAATATCCATTCAGGAACTTAGCGAGGTGAGAATATCGACAGGTGTGCGCGCGCTTAGATGGAAATTGCGCCGTCCGCAAGTCTGGAGGTGCCCCTCGTTTGATGAGATGCTTCCGTCGGCCCAAAAGGTGAAAGTTTCATCAACCTGCCCGACCGAAGTGGACCGCTGCGGTCGCCGGGACGACGAGGAGACGTGGTTCGATGTCGCAGGTGTCCGAGGCGCGCCCCGCCACCGTCAGCATCGAGCCCCGGACGATCCCGTTACGACGCGCTCTACCGGCACTGGTCCGCGACCCGCTGGGCGCGCTCGTCGACTTCGCGCAGGACGCTGACGGCGACGTCGTCCGGCTCAACCTCGGCTCGTTCCGTCCCTATCTGGTCAGCCATCCTGAGCACCTGCAACGCGTCCTGCGGGACAACGTTGCCAACTACACCCGGGACGGCGACGGGTTGCTCTGGCGACCCGTGCGTCGAATTGTCGGTGACGCCATCCTGGTCGCCGAGGGTGAGATCTGGGAGTCCAGCCGAGGCGCGCTGCAACCGTTGTTCACCGCCAAGCGGGCCGAGACGCTCGTCGACAGGATGGCCGAGGCGATCAACGAGGCGGTCGACGAGTGGCGCGAACCGGCCCTCGCCGGTCGCCCGATCGACGGCGGCGCCGAGCTGACCCGGATCGTCCTGCGCACCACCATGCGGGTGCTCTTCGCCGACCGGATCTCGCTCCCCGACGCCCTGCGGATCAGCGCCGCACTGAACACCCTCACCACCGCGATGCTCCCCCGACTGCTGATGCCCGCCGTGCCGTACGCGGTGCCGATGCCCGGCGACCGGCGCTTCCGCGACGCGGTGCGCACCATCGACGCGGTGGTGCTGCCGATCATCAGGGAGGCCCGGGCCCATCCCACCGACGGTGACGACATCATCTCCACGCTCTGCCGGCCGCGCGCCGACGGCAGCGAACCCGACGAGTACGCGATCCGCGGCGACGTGGTCGCGATGTTCTCCACCGCCACCGAGACCACCATCGCCCTGCTCTCCTGGCTCTGGCCGGTCCTGGAGTCCCGGCCCGACGTGGCCGAGCGGATGACCGACGAGATCGAGCGAGTGGTCGGCGCCGAACGGGTCGGCCGCGAGCACCTGCCCCAGCTGCGCTACGGCCGGATGGTGCTCGACGAGATGCTGCGGCTCTACCCGGCCGGCTGGATGATCCCGCGCACAGCGGTCGCCGACGACGTGCTGGGCGGAGTGCGGATCAAGGCCGGCGGCACCGTGCTGGTCAGCCCGTACGTCACCCAGCGGATGTCGACGTTCTGGACCGACCCGGCACTCTTCGACCCGGAGCGGTTCGCGCCGGAGCTGCCTCGGCGGCGCTACCGCTACTCCTACTTCCCGTTCGGCGGAGGCCCGCACCAGTGCCTCGGGCAGTACCTGTTCCTGCTGGAGGCCCAGCTCATCGTCAGCACCGTGCTGAGCCGCTACCGCTTCCGGCTGCGCGAACCGGTCGACCTCACCCCTCGGATGGGCGCCTCGCTGCAACCCAAGCAGCGGGCCGAGGCCATCCTCACCCCGGTCGAGCGCCCGGCCGCATCGTGACGGAGACCCCGCGACCGGCGCGGGCCGGTCAGGACGCGGTCGCCGAGCAGGGCCGGGTCTGCGCACTCGCCGTGCGGGGCGTACGCGACCTGCAGACCGTGACCGCCGCTCATCCCGAGCTGTTCGACGCCGCGCCGTTCGACCCGGCGCTGCTCAGTTCGGTGGCCACCGTGGTCGCCTTCATCGCGCCCTGGCACACCGCCGCCGAACTGCGGATCACCACGCGTACCGTGCTCTGGGTCTTCGCGGCCGACTGGCAGGTCGACTACCTCGCCCGGTCCGTGGACGACGTCCGGGAGGTGGTGACCGACTGCCTGGCGGTGGCCGACGGAGCCGCGCCGCCGCCCGGTCGGCACCTGGCCCGGCTGCTGGCCGACCTGCGCGACGAGCTGGCCGCCGTGCCGGCGTTCGCCCGGCTGCGCCCGATCTGGCGCGACGAGGTGGCCCGGATGCTCGCCGCCATGGCCCGGGAGTGGGACTGGAAGAACCTGCCGACCGACCCGACCACCGGGCGACGCCTGCCGGACCTGGACCGCTACCTGGAGAACGCCGACAACTCTGGCAGCTCCTTCGTCAACGTCACCCACTGGATCGCCACCGGCGACAACCGGACACTCGCCCAGTTGACCGACCTGCTGGACGCCGGACGTGGCGTGCAGCGGGTGCTGCGGTTGGTCAACGACCTCGCCACGCAGGGACGCGACGCCGAGTGGGGTGACCTGAACGCCCTGTCGCTCGTCGACGACCCGGCGCAGGTGCACGACCGGCTGGCGGAGCTGACCGCCCGGTGCCGGGGGGACCTGGCCGCCCTCGCCGAGCGGTGCCCCCGCCAGGCGGACTACCTCAACCGGCAGATCTCCTTCACCGGGGGCTTCTACGAGCTGTCGGACTTCTGGGGAGTGCGCGATGAGTGACTGCGCCACCCAGGTGGTCGCCGACGCGGCAACCGCCGCCGACCCGGTCGCCGACGCCGCCCGTGACTTGATCGCCGGCCTTGGCCTGCGGCCGTGGGGTCAGGTCGCCGCGTCCGTGTACGAGACGGGGCGGCTGGTCGCCGTCGCCCCGTGGCTGACCGGGCACCACCAGCGGATCGCGTTCCTGTTGCGCAGTCAGCGCCCGGACGGGGCGTGGGGCCCACCCGAGGGGTACGCCCTGGTGCCGACGCTGAGCGCCACCGACGCGCTGCTCGCTGCACTGGCCGACGGCAGTGCCGGGACGGAGCTGCTCGCCCCGGTGGCCCGTGGGCTCGGCGCGCTCGTCGGCACGCTGCTTCCCACCGAGGCGTGGACTCTGCCGGACACCCCCGCGTTGGACCTCATCGTTCCGGCGCTGGTCGACACGATCAACGATCGGCTCGCCGGGCTGGAGCGCGTCACCGCCGACCGACTGGTCCGCGCGCCACTGCCGCTGCCCGCCGGGCTCAACCGGAACCGGCTGCGCGCGGTGCGGTCCGCGGTGGCCGCCGGTGCGACGCTGCCACCGAAGCTGGCCCACTTCTACGAGATCCTGAACGCGGTACCCACCGACGCCGGCCCCGCGCTCACCGCGGTCGGCGCCTCACCCGCCGCGACCGCGGCCTGGCTGACCGTCGCCGGTCCGGCCGCCGGCCCCGCCGCGCACGCCTTCCTGCGGGCGTTGATCCGGGACGGAGGTGGCCCGGTGCCCTGCCCGGCACCGATCACCGTCTTCGAGCGGGCCTGGGTGCTGAGCGGCCTGTCCCGCGCCGGGTTCACGATCGACCCGCCGGCCTCCGTCCTGGCGAGCCTGACCGCTGCCACCGCAGGCCAGGGCATCGCCACCGGCGACGGCCTCCCGACCGACGCCGACACCACGGCGGTGTCCCTCAACGCGCTGGGCCGGCTCGGCCGTCCGGCGGACCCGGCCAGCCTGTGGGCGTACGAGACGGCGGAGGGTTTCTGCACCTGGCCGGGGGAGGACGGCTTCTCGGTCACCACGAACGCCCACGTGCTGGACGCCTTCGGTCAGCACCTGAACCGGCACCCGGGCGCGGACGCGCGCTGTCACCGGGCGGTCGACCGGTTGAACCTTGTGCTGACCAGGCACCAGCGCGCGGACGGCGCCTGGCAGGACCGGTGGCACGCCTCGCCGTACTACGCCACCGCCTGCTGCGTGCTGGCACTGGCCGAGTTCGGGCGGGGTGCGGCAGCCGCCGAGGCGGTGGATCGGGCGGCTGGCTGGGTGTTGAGCAGCCAGCGCGCGGACGGCTCGTGGGGGCGGTGGGACGGCACCGCCGAGGAGACCGCGTACGCCCTCCAGGTGCTGCTGACGGTGCCGACGACGGTGCCGCGGGTCGACGAGGCCGTGGCGCGCGGGCACGCCTACCTGCATGAATCCGCCGACCGGGAGCACCCTCCACTGTGGTACGGCAAGGAGCTGTACTGTCCGACAGTCATCGTTCGCGCCACGGTGCTCGCCGCTTGTCGACTGGCCAGCATTCGTGCCTCCGGCGTGGACCGATCGGTGGTGGATTGCGGTTACCAGTCTACAAAAACCGCAACTTGAGGGGTTGTGTGGACACTGCTAGCGTACGCAGAGCCTCAGCCCCGGATGCCCCGCTGTGGTGGGACGTCGCCCCCTCTGATCATTCGTTGATGAGCTGAGTCAACGCCCGGCCTGGGACGGTTCAATGCGTTCTCGCGGTACGAGTATCCGCACCAAGGTTGTCGCCCTGCTGCTCTCCCTGGTCGCGCTCTGGATGTTCGCGGCATGGGTGACCCTGCGTGACGGCTTCAACCTGCTCGGTGTCCAGCTGATCACCACCAAGGTCTACGAGCCGAGCGAACCGCTGCTGCAGGAACTCCAGGTGGAGCGGCGGTTGACCCAGGCGTACCTGAGCAACCCCGAGGCCGCGCAGCGAACGGCGCTCGAGGCCGAGCAGCGCAAGACCTCGGAGCTGGCCGCCGCCTTCGCCGACTCGGTGCGCAACTGGCAGGTCGACGTTGCCGGTAGCTCCGCCCTGGACAACCAGCTCCGTATGACCATCGCCCAGGTCAACACGTTGAAGCAGACCCGCGCCGAGGTGCTGGAACGCAAGATCGACCGAGTCGCCGCCGCCGAGGCGTACACCGACGCGATCGAGTCGATCTTCCAGGTCTACGACGTGACAGGCAGCTTGGACGACAAGCAGATCGCCGGCGAGGCGGCGGCCCTGATCCAGCTCAACCGGATGAAGGAGCTGATCTCGCAGGAGGACGCGCTGCTCAGTGGCCTCTTCGGCAACGGTCGGATGAGCGGCGCCGAGTATGCCCGCTTTGTCGCTCTGGTCGGCTCGGAGCGGTTCGTCGGTGAAGAGACCCGGGTTCGGCTCGCCGACGCCGACCAGCGCAGTTACCAGCAGCTCGTCGAGAGCGAGGCGTTCACCCGACTGCGCGTCGTACAGGACAGCATCATCCGCGAGGGCCGGCCGTCGACCCAGCTACCGGTCGGCGCCGAGCAGTGGCGCGGCACCGTGGAACCCGCGCTGGCCGAGGTGAACGACGTCGTGCTCTCCGGTGGTGAGGGCATCGTGGACCGGGCCACCGGCGTCGCCGTGATGGTCGTCGTCCGGTTGGTGCTCGCCACCGGTCTGGGCCTGCTCGCCGTCATCGCCTCCGTCGTCGTCTCCATCACCACCGCACGGAACCTGCTGCGCCAGCTGGAGCGGCTGCGGCAGGCCGCCTGGCAGCTCGCCGACGAGCGGCTGCCCCGGGTGGTGGAGCGGCTCGGGCGCGGCGAGGAGGTCGACGTGGCCACCGAGGCGCCCCCACTGGAGTTCGGCACCGACGAGATCGGTCAGGTCGGCCAGGCGTTCAACGCGGTTCAGGAGACCGCGCTGCGCACCGCCGTCGAGCAGGCCGACCTGCGTCGCAACGTACGCGAGGTCTTCCTGAGCCTGGCCCGACGCACGCAGGCTCTCGTCCACCGCCAGCTCACGCTGCTCGACGCGATGGAGCGTCGCGAGCACGACGCGGAGGAGCTGGAGGACCTGTTCCGGGTCGACCACCTGGCCACCCGGATGCGGCGCAACGCGGAAAACCTGATCGTGCTCTCCGGCTCCACCCCCGGTCGGGCCTGGCGGCGCAACGTCCCGATGGTCGACGTGGTGCGCGGCGCCGTGGCCGAGGTGGAGGACTACACCCGGGTCAACGTGCTGCCGCTCGGGCCGGTCTCGCTCGCCGGCCGCGCGGTCGGCGACGTCATCCACCTGCTCGCCGAGCTGATCGAGAACGGCCTGTCGTTCTCCCCACCACACACGACCGTGGAGATCCGCGGCCAGCTGGTCTCCAACGGGTTCGCCATCGAGATCGAGGACCGGGGCCTCGGCATGAGCGAGGAGGACCTGGCCGCGGCGAACCACCGCATCGTCGACCAGTCCGAGCTGAACCTCGCCAACGCCGCCCGCTTGGGGCTCTACGTGGTGAGCCGGCTGACCGAACGGCACGGCGTGCGGGTACGGCTCAAGGAGTCCGCGTACGGCGGCACCACCGCCGTCGTGCTGATCCCGCTGGAGCTGGTCACCGAGGCTGTCGCCTCCCCGGAGGACTCCGGCGCGTTCCGGGCCGGCTCGGCCATCCCGCTGCCGTCGGCGCCCGCCACGGACAGCGGCCGCCCGGCGTCCCTCGCGCAGGTGGCGCTCGCCGCACCGACGACCACCGCGCCGGAGGTGGCGGTGACCTCGGCGGTGCCGATGCCGGCCGACACCACAGCACCGACGACGGACGAGGAGGCCGCGGCGGCCACCGTTCTCCCCACCCGACAGCGGACCACCCCGGCAACCGGCACCCCCGACCTGCCCACCCGCGCCCGGCGCGGCCCGGCCCAGCCAGCCCTGGAAGCCCCGACCGTGCCCACCGGCGTGCCCGCCGTCGACCGCACCCGCCCGGAAACCCTCGACGGAGAGCTGGCCCCGGCCGGCGACGGTGGCCCGCTGCCCGCCCGCGCCGAGGCGGAACGGACCGATGCCGGCCTGCCCGTCCGGGTCCGACAGGCGAACATCGTTCCCGAGTTGCGAGACGACCCGGCGGTGTCCGAGACCGATGAAGAGGATGTGGTGCGCCCACCGGAGCAGGTTCGCCGGATGATGAGCTCCTACCAGACCGGCACCCGGCGTGGGCGGACCGACGCGGCTCGGCTGCTCGGCGGCGCCTCCGGCACCCCGGCGGCGACGCCGTCCGAGCCGACCGACGAGGATCCACAAGCGACCTGACCGAGCACCGAGGACGCGGGTTTCCGCGCGGTGTGACGGGCAAGCCCCAGACGAACACGGCGCACAGCCGGGCGAGAAGAGGACGACGAAGTGACCCAGAAGACGGCTTCGAGCGCCGACCTGACGTGGTTGCTGGATGACCTGGTGGGCCGGGTGAAGCAGGCCGAGCACGCTGTCGCGCTCTCCACCGACGGCCTCTTGATGGCCTCCTCCCAGGGGTTGAACCGGGACGACGGCGAGCACCTCGCAGCGATGGCGGCCGGCATCCAGAGCCTCGCCCGAGGCGCCGGCAAGCGTTTCGGTGGCGGGCAGGTGCAGCAGACCATCATCGAGATGCAGTCGTCGTTCCTGTTCGTCACCGCGGCCGGCCGCAACGCCTGCCTGGCGGTACTGGCCAGCGAGGACGCCGACGTCGGCCTGATCGCCTACGAGATGGCGATGCTGGTCACCCGCGTCGGCAAGTACGTCGCATCGCCGTCGCGCGGCACTGATCAGCAGGTCGGCGAGAGGTAGCGGCGATGACGGTCCAGGGGGAGTCGGCAGACCATCAGTGGGTGGATGACCACGCGGGTCCGGTGGTGCGTCCGTACGCGGTGACGCGTGGTCGGGCCCGCCCGGTCACCGGCACTTTCGACCTGATCTCCCTGGTCACGGCGACCCAAGCCGAGGTCACGCCCGAGGTCGGTCTCGGTCCTGAGCATTTGGCGATCGTCGGGCTGTGTCAACGCATACAGTCCGTCGCCGAGATCGCCGCCCATCTCGACCTGCCGGTGGGCACCATCCGGGTGCTTCTCGGTGATCTGGCGGCCCGCAGCCTGGTGCAGGTCCGCGAGCCGCAGACCACGGCCGGTCTTCCCGACAACAGCATCTTCGAGGCGGTAATCAATGGACTACGGGCACTCTGACCGGCCGGCGGGAGCGACGCCACTGCCCACCGCGATCAAGATCCTGGTCGCGGGCGGCTTCGGCGTGGGCAAGACGACAATGGTTGGCGCGGTCAGCGAAACCCGGCCGTTGCGCACCGAGGAGGTGCTGACGGAGTCGGGGGTCGGCATCGACGACCTGTCCGGGGTGGAGGGCAAGACCACCACCACAGTGGCCATGGACTTCGGCCGGATCACCATCAGCGACGACCTGGTGCTGTACCTGTTCGGCACGCCGGGGCAGGACCGGTTCTGGTTCGTCTGGGACGAGTTGGCGTTGGGGGCGATCGGCGCTGTGGTGCTGGCCGACACCCGCCGGCTCGCCGACTGCTTCCCCTCGATCGACTACTTCGAGGGTCGGGGGACGCCCTTCGTGGTGGCGGTGAACTGCTTCCAGGACGCCCGGAAGTACCGGCTCGACGAGGTGCAGGCCGCGCTGAACCTGGACCCGGGTGTGCCGGTGCTGCTCTGCGACGCCCGGCAGCGCGAGTCCAGCAAGGAGGTGCTCGTCACGCTGATGGAGCACGCCATGAAGACCCGCGAGGCCCGCCGCCGCGCTGCCAGCGGAGACTGACCGAAGTTTTTCGGGGGAGGGTGTCCGGAACGCTGCCGGCCGATCGTCATGCTGGCGACACCCCGAGAAACCAGGGAGCGACCAGATGAAGTACATGATGTTCGTTTGCAGCGACACCGAGCCGGACACCGACCCCACCGAGCTGCCCGACATCCACAAGTGGGTGGCGGAGAACGACTCCCGTGGCCGCCGCCTGACCGGCAACGTGTTCGCGTCGACCAGCGCGGCCACCACCGTCCGTGTTCGTGACGGTGAGCTTCTCGTCTCCGAGGGGCCGTTCGCGGAGACCGCCGAGGTGATCGTGGGCTTCGACCTGCTCGACTGCGCCGACCTGGACGAGGCGATCGAGGTGGCCCGCACCCACCCGATGGCCCGCGAAGGGCGACTGGAACTGCGTCCGTTCGCGGACCTGTCCGACTGACCGAGTTGTCCACCTCGCAGAGCCGGCCGGTGCGTACCCAGGTGCCGGCCGGCGCGGTGGCGGCGGAGGCCGTCGCGGCTGCCAGCGTCGAGGCGTACCCCCGGATCGTCGCGACACTGATCCGGGTGACCGGGGACTGGTCTTTGGCCGAGGACTGCGCCCAGGAGTCGTTGACCGTCGCGCTGGAGCGTTGGCCCGCCGACGGTGTGCCGGCCAACCCGGGGGGCTGGCTCATGACGGTGGCGCGCAACCGGGCGATCGACGTGCTGCGCCGGGCCACCGTCGAGCGGCGCAAGCTGCACGACCTGGCGTTGCTCGCGCCGGACGACGCGCAGCCCGAGCCCGAGGTGGGGCAGGACATGGTGGACGACCGGTTGCGGCTCATCTTCACCTGCTGCCATCCGGCGCTCGCGATCGAAGCCCGAGTGGCGTTGACGCTGCGAACCGTCTGCGGCGTGCCGACCGCCGACATCGCCCGCCTCCTGCTGGTCAGCGAGTCGACGATGACCCGCCGGCTGACCCGGGCCCGCACCCGCATCGCCGAGGCCGGCATCCCGTACCGGGTGCCGAGCGGGTCGCCGTTGACCGAGCGGCTGCCCGGCGTCCTCGCCGTGCTGTACCTGCTGTTCACCCGGGGCTACGTCGCCGACGGCGAACCGGCCTTCGCCGACGAGGCGGTCCGGCTGGCCCGGCTGCTCGACCGGCTGATGCCCGGCCAGTCCGAGGTCGCCGCGCTGCTGGCGCTGTTGCTGTTCCAACACTCCCGGCGGGACGCCCGCCGCGACGCCGCCGGCAACCTGCTCACCCTGGAGCGGCAGGACCGCGACCGGTGGGACCGCACCGCCGTCGCCGAGGGCCTGACCGCCCTCGATCGGGTACGCCACGACGGGCCGTACGCCTGGCAGGCCCGGATCGCCGCCTGCCACGCCACCGCCGCCTCGGCCGACGACACCGACTGGCCGACGATCGCCCACGCCTACGACGCCCTGCTCGGCATCCGGCCGTCGCCGGTGGTCGCGCTGAACCGCGCGGTCGCGCACGGCTACGCGTACGGGCCGGCCGCCGGGTTGGACCTGCTCGACGCGGCGCGTGCGGGGGGAGGGCTGGACGGCTACCCGCTCACGGCGGCGGTGGAAGCCGATCTGGTGGCCCGGCAGGGTGACCGACTGCGCGCCGCCATCCTGTTCCGGCGGGCGGCGGCGACGGTCGGCTCGGCCGCCGAGCGCCGCGCCCTGCTCAAGCGTGCCGACGACCTCGCCGATAGCTAGCGGAGCGGCCGCACGCCACCAGGAGCGGTACGTCGGTCATCTGGACCGGCACTGCCTCGCCGATCATGGAGTTCTGGTGGGCAACAAAGCCCCCCGTTAACTGCCAAACCAGGCACCACAACTCCATGATCGACGGGCCGGGTCCGTCCGCGCTCCGCGATCTTGCATCGTCTGTCTCGACCGTAGGGCCGCATGCTCGACCGGGGGGAGGGGTCAGCCGCGCTTGGCCAACGCGAGGAACCGGGTCCAGGCCGTCGGGTCGAAGGCGAGCGCTGGACCGGCCGGTTCTTTCGAGTCACGTACGCCGATGACGCCGGCGAGGTTGTCGGCCACCTCGACGCAGTTTCCGCCGTTGTTTCCACTCTTGCTGCTCTTGCGCCACCGAGCGCCGGTCAGGTCCATGATGCCGCCGCTTCTCTGATGAGGTTGAGGGACTGCGCCCGCGACAGGGCTCCGTCGCGAATGCGCTCCCACCGTCGATCCAGGCTAGCAAGGTCGGCGGTCTTGTCGATGAGCTGCGCCTGCGCCTGGCTGTCGACGTGCGCGACCCGCCCCCCGTCCGGCATTTCGGCCACTGTGAACGGCCCACCGAGGCCCGGATACATGCCGACGTCGGCGGGCACGACGAACAGCGACACGTTCGGCAGGGCAGCCTGCTCGGCCAGCCGCTCGCACTGCTCGCGCATCATGGCTCGGTCACCGTCGAGGGTGCGCCGGAGGATTCCCTCGTCGAGGACCGCGACGATGCGCAGGGGGCGTTCCCGGCGCAGGATGGCCTGCCGGCTCAGCCGCGCCTCGGCGAGGTCGTCGGCCTCGGCCGGAGTCAGCGCCTCACCGACAAGCGTGGCCAGCGCGTACGCCTTCGTTTGAAGAAGGCCGGGTATCCACGCGAACTCGAACCATCGCAGCGATACCGCCTCGCGCTCGATCTCGGCCCAGGGTCGGAACCAGGCAGGCGTTCTGCGCTTCAGCGCGTCCGGCCACAGCTCGTCGACGTTTCGACCGAGCAGCTCGGCGACCCGCGCGCGATGACGCGTCTGCGGAATCCGTCCCGTGCTCGCCCACTTGGCGGCCGTCTTAGGATCGACACCAATCTGAGCAGCGAGACTGTCCGCTGTGTGGCCCCGCTCGGCCATCGCCGCCTGTACTGCTCGATTCATCTCCAGGCCCTCCAGAACGTTCCTGACGTCGGAAGGAAATACTTCTACGCAGTGTGATCGCTTGGCAACCCTCGGCAGTGTGCTGGGTGGACAGCATCGACGAGGGAGCACCGGATGCCCGAGGACAGTTCCTGCAACCGCCCACATCGGCCGGCAATCGACCGGGCCAGGCGGCCTCGCCCCGTGCGAACGTCGCCGGCCCACCCGGAACCCGGCACCCTCCGTACCGTGGTCCCGGTCGCGCGGCGAACGTCGTACCCGAATCACGCTGGCGGTCGCGGTGCGGCCCGCCGGTCGCGCACACCGCCGATGGCCCACTGTGGACGTGTGACGCCTGCGGTCAGGACTGGCCCTGCCCGGCGCTGCGAGCGACCCCGACGGACGCCGCCCGGCGGGCGACCCTGATCCCCGAGTTCTCCCGGATCACCCGCCGGGCGATCCGCGACCTGCGCGGCCAGCCGGGCGGACCCGATCCGGTCGCCATCGTCCGCCGTTTCCTCTGGTTCCTGCCCCTCACCGACGAGGAGGCCCGCGCGGTCGCGCTGCGGCTGCGCTGAGCGTCACCCCTGCAGCGCACCCCTGTCGGCGTACTCGGCGACCGATATGGTGGCCGCATGGCCTTGCCGTTCGTCGTTACTCTGCGCGGTTACGACATGCGTCAGGTCGAGAGTCTCTTCGCTGAGGTCGATGGGGCTCTGGCCGCTGACAGCGCTGTGTTGCGGGATGCCGCGCGGGACGCGCTTCGGGCGACCACTCTGCGGCGGCGGATACGGGGTTACGCTTCCCGGGACGTGGATGCGGCGATAGCCCAGCGGCTGGCGGCGCTCGCGCTCCCGGGCACCCGGAGCGGACCGGCGCAACCACCTGCCATCACACCGTTGCCGTTCGTGGTTACTCTGCGCGGTTATGACATGCGTCAGGTCGAGAGTCTCTTCGCTGAGGTCGACGGGGCTCTGGCCGCTGACAGCGCTGTGTTGCGGGCCGGCGCGCGAGACGCCCTTCGGACGGCCACCCTGCGGCGGCGGTTACGGGGTTACGCGCGCCGCGCCGTGGATGACGCGGTAGCCGAGCGACTACGGGTGCTCTGACCGCGATTCTTCCTCTGCTTGGACGGCGAAGGCCGCCCCCGCCGGAGCGGGAGCGGCCCTCGACCAGCCGTACGTCAGTTGGCGATCATGCGGCGCAGCACGTACTGCAGGATGCCGCCGTGCCGGTAGTAGTCCGCCTCACCGGGGGTGTCGATCCGCACCACGGCGTCGAACTCGACGCCGGTGTCGGTGCTGACCAGAACGGTGCGCGGGACCTCACCGTCGTTGAGGGCGGTCACCCCGGTGATGGTGAACGTCTCGGTGCCGGTCAGGCCGAGCGACTCGGCGGTGACGTCCACCGGGAACTGGAGCGGCAGCACGCCCATCCCGATGAGGTTGGAGCGGTGGATCCGCTCGTACGACTCGGCGATGACCGCCCGGACGCCCAGCAGCATCGTGCCCTTGGCCGCCCAGTCCCGGGACGAGCCCGAGCCGTACTCCTTGCCGGCCAGCACGACCAGCGGGATGCCGGCCTCCTGGTAGGCCACCGAGGCGTCGTAGATCGAGGTCTGCTCGCCGGTGAGGTGGTTGACGGTGAAGCCGCCCTCCACCCCCGGCACCAGCTGGTTGCGCAGCCGGATGTTGGCGAAGGTGCCCCGGATCATCACCTCGTGGTTACCCCGGCGGGAACCGTACGAGTTGAACTCGTGGCGCGGCACGCCGTGCTCGGCCAGGTAGGAGCCGGCCGGGGAGTCCGCCTTGATCGCGCCAGCCGGCGAGATGTGGTCGGTGGTCACCGAGTCGCCCAGCTTGGCCAGCACCCGGGCCGCGGAGATGTCGACGACCGGGCTCGGCTCCTGCTGCATGCCCTCGAAGTACGGGGGCTTGCGCACGTAGGTGGAGTCGCTTTCCCAGGCGAAGGTGTCGCCGGTCGGGGTCGGCAGCGACTGCCAGCGCTCGTCGCCGGTGAAGACATCGGCGTACGCGGCGCTGAACCCGGTGGCGCCGATCGCCTGGGCGATGACGTCCTGGATCTCGGCGCTGTTCGGCCAGATCTCGCGCAGGTAGACCGGGTTGCCCTCGGAGTCCTCACCGATCGGCTCGTTGGCCAGGTCGATGTCCATCGTGCCGGCCAGGGCGTAGGCGACCACCAGCGGCGGCGACGCCAGGTAGTTCATCTTGACGTCCGGGTTGATCCGGCCCTCGAAGTTCCGGTTGCCCGAGAGCACCGAGACCACCGACAGATCGTGCTCGTTGACCGCGGCGGACACCTCCTCGGGCAGCGGGCCCGAGTTGCCGATGCAGGTGGTGCAGCCGTAGCCGACCAGGTTGAAGCCGAGCTTGTCCAGGTACGGGGTGAGGCCGGCCCGCTCGTAGTAGTCCATGACGACCTTCGACCCGGGCGCCAGGGTGGTCTTCACCCACGGCTTGCGGGTCAGGCCCTTCTCCACCGCGTTGCGGGCCAGCAGCGCGGCACCGATCATCACCTGCGGGTTGGACGTGTTGGTGCAGGAGGTGATCGCGGCGATCACCACGGCGCCGTGGTCCAACTCGTATTCGACGCCGTCAGCGCCGGTGACCTGGATCGGGTGGCTGGCCCGGCCGCCCGCGCCAACCGCAGCGGTCTCCAGGTCACGCGGCTCGTCGGCGGGGTCGCTGAACTCGTTGGCCGGCGGGTCGCTGGCCGGGAAGGACTCGGCGCTGGCCTCGTCGGCCGGGCCGTTGGCGCCGCGCGGCAGCTCCTCGCGGGGCACACCCGGCTTGAGGTCACGCTCACCGACGGAGTCGTCGGCCACGTAGTCGGTCAACGCGGAGCGGAACAGCGTCTTCGCGGCGCCCAGCGGCACCCGGTCCTGCGGGCGCTTCGGGCCGGCGAGCGACGGCTCGATGGTGCCGAGGTCCAGCTCCAGGCGCTCGGAGTACTCCGGCTCGTGGTTCGGGTCGTGCCAGAGGCCCTGCTCCTTGGCGTACGCCTCGACGAGCGCGACCTGCGCGGCGTCGCGGCCGGTCAGCTCCAGGTAGCGAATCGTCTCCGCGTCGATCGGGAAGATCGCCACGGTGGAGCCGTACTCCGGGGACATGTTGCCGATGGTGGCCCGGTTGGCCAGCGGCACGGCGCTCACGCCGGGGCCGTAGAACTCGACGAACTTGCCGACCACACCGTGCTTGCGCAGCATCTCGGTGATGGTCAGCACCAGGTCGGTGGCGGTGGTGCCGGCCGGCATCTCACCGGAGAGCTTGAAGCCCACGACCCGGGGGATCAGCATGCTGACCGGCTGGCCGAGCATCGCGGCCTCGGCCTCGATGCCGCCGACACCCCAGCCCAGCACGCCCAGGCCGTTGACCATGGTGGTGTGCGAGTCGGTGCCGACCACCGTGTCCGGGTACGCCTGGCCGTTGCGCTCCATGATCGTGCGGGCCAGGTACTCGATGTTGACCTGGTGCACGATGCCGGTGCCCGGCGGGACGACCTTGAACTCGTTGAACGCGGTCTGACCCCAGCGCAGGAACTGGTAGCGCTCCTTGTTGCGCTCGTACTCCAGCTCGACGTTGCGGGCGAACGCGTCCTCGCGGCCGAACAGGTCGGCGATGACCGAGTGGTCGATGACCAACTCGGCCGGGGCGAGGGGGTTGACCTTGCTGGCGTCGCCGCCCAGGTCACGCACGGCCTCGCGCATGGTGGCCAGGTCGACCACGCAGGGCACGCCGGTGAAGTCCTGCATCAGGACCCGCGCAGGGGTGAACTGGATCTCCACGCTCGGGGCGGCGGTGGAGTCCCACTCGCCGAGCTGGCGGATGTGGTCGGCGGTGATGTTCGCGCCGTCCTCGGTCCGCAGCAGGTTCTCCAGCAGGATCTTCAGGCTGTACGGCAACCGGGCTTGGCCGTCCACCTTGTCGATCTTGAAAATCTCGTAGCTCGCGTCTCCGACGCGTAGCTGGGTCTTCGCACCGAAGGTGTCGAGGCTCGCCACGTCGTACTCCTTCACACCAGCGACCGTGAGTAGTCCTGAGCAGTCTGTCGCACCGGTCGGGGTGCCGCCGAGGTTAGGTGACACTTACCGCCCGATTCCGCTTCCAACAAAACCGTACGTCCGTCTTGCTATCTGCGCAACCTGGCGTCACCGGTTGGGTGGCCAACGAGAGCGCGGCGTCATCGGGTCGGCGGGGTAGGGTCGGGGCCGATTCGGAAGGGGTGCCGAGTGATCGACGTTCAGCACTGGCTCTCGGCGCTGCCTCCGGGCGTGGTCTACCTGATCGTCGCCGGAGTGATCGGCGTGGAGAGCATGGGCGTCCCGCTGCCCGGCGAGATCGTCCTGGTCAGCTCCGCCCTGCTCGCCGCCACCGGTGTGGTGGAGCCGGAGTGGGTGGCCAGCGCGGCGGCGTTCGGCGCCATCGTCGGCGACTCCGTCGGGTACGCCGTCGGCCGACGCGGCGGTCGTCCGCTGCTCGCCCGGCTGGGCAGACGGTTCCCCAAGCACCTCGGCCCGGCGCAGCTCGCCCGCGCCGAACAGAGCTTCGCTCGGCACGGCGTATGGGCGGTCTTCTTCGGTCGGTTCGTGGCACTGCTGCGGATCCTGGCCGGGCCGCTCGCCGGGGCGCTGCACGTGCCGTACCGCCGCTTCCTGGTGGCCAACGCGGCCGGCGGGTTGGTCTGGGCCTTCGGCACGACGTACCTGCTCTACTCGGTTGGCCGGGCCGCCGAACACTGGCTGAAGGACATCTCCTGGGCCGGGTTGGTCCTCGCGGTCCTCGCCGGGCTCGGCAGCACCTGGTGGCTGCGCCGACGCGCGCACCGCGTCACGTCGGCCGACGGCGCCGCCGACGTGGAGGCGGCCGAGGTGCCTCCCGGCGGTCGGTCCACTGCGGCGTCCGGCGTCGATTCGTTCCGGACGGGCAACGAACACTGACCTGGGCATGCCGAAGGGCCGGGCCCCGTGGTGGGGTCCGGCCCTTCGGTCGTGTGTGGGTGCGGGTTAGCTGGTGGCGTAGCCGCGGGTGGCGATCCAGTCGGCGAGGTGTTCGACGCTGATCTGGTAGGCGGCTTGGGTGGGGTCGGCGGAGTCGGCGATGGTGGCGGTGTTGCCGTTGTCGTGGTAGCCGACGACGCTGATGTAGTGCCCGCCCTCGTAGGAGTGGCTCACGCCGTTGGTGTCGGTGCTGGTGCCGGCGATGTTGGCGACCACGGCGCGGCCGTTGTCGATGGTCGTGACGATGTCGGCGCGCAGGGTGTCGGTCTGCTTGGCGTCGGCGTCGGGGCTGCTGATTTCCACGGATCGGTAGGCGTTGGTCT
>NZ_JBEXGE010000046.1:0-56816 GCF_040607155.1 Micromonospora sp. NPDC005324
TGTTTATATCCTTCGGTGGGGGCGTTCCACCTCGCGGTGTTGTTTTTGTTCGTCGTTGGCCGCGCGCCCGCCCTCGTGTGGGGGGGGGCGGGCGGCCCCCCCCCCCCACGCCACCGATCGGTAGCGCACCCCGACACAGGTCAGCCGGCCGTAGTCTCATCGGATGCAGGACATCCAGACGCACACCCTGGTCATTCCCGGCGTCGATGTGGTCTACGACGTCCGCGGCCCGCTTCCCCCCGCTGGCGCCCATCGTGCGCTGCTCATGATCGGCCAGCCGATGGCGGCGGAGGGCTTCACCGCGCTCGCCCCGCACTTCACCGACCGCACGGTCCTCACCTACGACCCGCGTGGCCTGGGCCGCAGCGTCCGCAAGGACGGTCGGTCCGACCACACGCCGCAGCAGCAGGCCGCCGACCTGCACGCGCTCGTGCAGGCGCTCGACGTCGGCCCGGTCGACCTGTTCGCCAGCAGCGGCGGCGCGGTGACGGCCCTCGAACTGGTCGCCACTCACCCCGACGACGTCGCCACCCTGGTGGCGCACGAACCGCCGATCAACGCCGTGCTCCCCGACGCCACGGCCGCCGAGCGCGCCCGGGCCGGCTTCTACGAGGCGTACCAGGCGAAGGGCTCGGGTGCGGGGATGGCGGCCTTCATCGCCATGACGTCCTGGCAGGGCGAGTTCACCGATGCCTACTTCGCCCAACCCGCTCCGGACCCGGCGATGTTCGGCATGGCCGCCGACGACGATGGCCGCCGCGACGACCCGCTGCTGTCGCAGAACTCGTGGGCGATCACCGACTACCGTCCCGACGCGAGCGTGCTCACCGCCGCGCCCACCCACATCGTCGTCGCTGTCGGCGAGGAATCGACCGACACGTACACCGCTCGCACCGCCCTGGGCCTCGCGGCGCTGCTCGGCCAGGAGGCCGTGGTGTTCCCGAGCCACCACGGCGGGTTCCTCGGCGGCGAGTTCGGTTACGCGGGCAAGCCCGAGGAGTTCGCCGCGCGGCTGCGGGAGGTGCTGGACGCCGGCTGACGTCCGCATGACGGGACCTCCTCACTCGCGCCGGCTCTCGTGCAGCCGATCCGACCAGCCGTATCGTGAGACACGGAGACGACGATCCGCCGTCTTCGATCAAACGCCACCGGTGTCGGTCGAGGAGAACGAGATGACTGGTCTGGCGACCGTCGGCGCAATCGTGGGTGTCCTGCTCGTCGGTCTCGTGGTCCTGGTCCGTAAGCCGGCCAACACCCGGTCGGTGCTCGAATGGTCGGCCCTGGCGATCACCGCGCTGGTGGCCGCCGCGCTGGTCCCCTTCACCGTGGACGACTCGGGTGCCGCGGCAAGCTATCTGCTCGGCGTTCCCGTCGCCGCGGCGCTGCTGCCCGTTCTCGCGCAACGCTCCGGTCGGCTGACCATGGTCGCCGATCTGGTGGCCGCGCTCGTCCTCACCGGATGGGGTCTGCTGCTCGGGCTGGGCATCGGTGTCGCGTTCCTGCCAGCGGTGATACTCCTGGTCGCCAGCGCCGTGGGCACCCGGGCGCCGCGGCCGTCCACCACCACGTGAAGCCCCTCAGCGTGTGCACCGCCACACCAGCGGCCGATATGCCTGTTTCTCGTAGACTGCCCCGACCACAGTCAGACCGTCGTCGCTGATCCCCTCGGCCATGTACGTGCCCGCCTCGGTCGCCCGGACCTCGGGTCGGCCCGGCAACCGGCGGGAGGTGCCGTCCGCGGCCACGACCAGCGGCGCACCATCGGCGACCAGAACGTCACCATTGCCGGCGATGCCGCTCGCCCCCGGAAAGGGCAACAGGCTCACCGCTCCGCTGGCGAGATTCCACAGCACCGGCAGCATCTGCACGGCGCCGTTGCGCCGGCCGCCGGGAACCATGCCGATCGCCCACTGACCCCGCGCCGAGTCGACCGACGCCCGCGGGTAGCCGTCGGGCACCGTCAGCGCCGCCCCGACGCCCTGCGGCGTCCACCGGTAGGGCTGTTCACCGACGGTGCCGACGATCGTGCCGTCCTCGGTGATCCCGGTGGCGGACGACCCCCGCTTGCCGACCAGCCGGTGCTTCTCGGGGTGGTCCGCCGACCACAGCACAGCCTGGTGCGAGTCGTCGGACCTGCGCGCGGTGCCGACGATGTCGCCCCGGCCGTTGACGGCGTGCACGAGCACCGCCTCGTAGCCGGGCGGGGTGTCCAGGAAACGCAGCTTCCCGTCCCGGTACAGCCAGCCGGCGCCGTCGCCGTTGGTACCGACCACATAGCCACGGGTGTTGACCGCAGCCGCGTGCCGCGCGGCAGCCGGCAGGACCACCGGCCGGCCGTCGGTCCACAGCACGACCCGTCCGTCCTCCCGCCCGGTTCCGATGTCACCGACGATGTGCCGCCCGGTGGGGTCGACCCGGTTGGCCACCGCTACCGGACCGCCGACCGGCTGCGGCAACCACGACGCCTGGCAGGCGACCGGTGGGCGCGGCGCGGCCGACCCGCTCCCCGCCGGTGACACCGCGAGCGCCGGCGTGGTGGGAACCGGCGGGCTGGCGGTCCCGCCTACCTGGACGGCACCCATGACGCCGACCCCGGCCAGCACCGTCAGCGCGGCGATCCCGCCGACGCGCCGACGCTGACGGCGCCGCCGGCCGTCGCGGACCGCCCGGCTCAGGTCGACCCGCGGCTCCGGTACCGGCACCGACCGCAGCAGCTCGGCGATCCGCTGATCGTCTTCCGTGGTCATCTCGGACTCCTCACTGACATCTCGGTGACGTCGAGCACCTGGCGGACGGCCGCCAGCGCCCGAGCCGTCTGCGACTTCACGTTGCCTTCGGAGCAGCCCATCGCGGCGGCCGTGTCGGTCAGCGACAGGTCGCACAGGAACCGCAGGACCAGCACGGTGCGCTGGCCGCGCGGGAGGCGGGCGAGCGCGGCGAGCAGGCTGTCCCGCTCGGCCAGGTTGTCGTGCGGCGTCACGGGCGAGCGCTCCGGCTCCGGCACCGCCCCCAGCAGCCGAACCTTCGCCCAGCTCAACCGCTTCTCATCGACGAGCTTGTGCACCAGCATCCGATGTACGTACGCGTCGACGTTGTCGGCCCGGCTGACCCGGCGCCAGTTCACGAAGAGCGCCGTGACCGTCTGCTGCACCACGTCGTCGGCCAGATGGGCGTCGCCGCACATCAGGAACGCGGTTCGATGCAGGCTCGGCAGTCGCGCGGAGACGTACTCCACGAACTCACCCTCGGCATCCACCATCGAGGCTCCCTCCTCCGCAAGCTCGACGGGACCGGACGACCATCAGGTTGCGTCCCCGTCGAAGAACGCTGGGAAGCCCCTAGCCGACGGCGCTCGTCATCCGGCGTACCGCCTCGGTGATGAGCTCCGGCGCGGTGGCCAGGTTCAGGCGGACGTGCCCGACGCCGCCGGTGCCGAACGCCAGTCCGGAGTTGAGCGCCACCCGGCCCCGGTCGAGGAACACCGTGGCCGGGTCGTCGCCGAGGCCCAGGGCGCGGCAGTCCAGCCAGGCCAGATAGGTGGCCTGACCGGGCTGGTAGCGGATGGCCGGCAGGTGCTCGGCGAGCAGCGCGGCAAGGAGCCGACGGTTGTCGTCGAGGCCGGTCAACACCGCGTCCAGCCACTCGCCGCCGTCACGGAAGGCAGCGGTGTGGGCGATCACGCCGAGGTGGCTGGTGCTGACGCTGACCCCGAACGGGACGCGGGCGAGATCCTCGGCGGCGGCCGGGCCGGCGACGAGGAGCCCACCGCGCAGGCCGGCCAGGTTCCACCCCTTGGAGGCGGACATCAGCGACAGGCCGTTCTCCGCGCCGGGCACCGAGAGGTACGGCACGAACCGCGCTTCCGCAGCCACCACCGGAGCGTGGATCTCGTCGACGACCACCCGCACCCCGTGCCGCTGGGCCAGACCGGCGACGGCCGTCAACTCGGCGACGCTGTGCACGACACCGGTCGGGTTGTGCGGGTTGCAGAGCAGGTACGCCGCCGGCCGGCCGCCAGCGCGAGCCCGCCGGAACGCATCCTCCAGCGTGCCGAGGTCGATCCGCAGGTCCTCGCCGAGCGGCGCCTCCACGATCCGGCGGTCGGCGTGCGCCACGGACTCGTAGAACGGCGGGTAGACCGGGCAGTTGACGATCACCGCGTCCCCCGCCCCGGTGACCAGTCGCAGCGCCTCGACGACGCCGTGCATGACGTCGGGCACCAGCGCGGTGCGCGCCACGGCCAGCCCGTCCCAACCCCACCGCCGCGCGGCGAACTCGGCCACTGCCTGCGGGTACGCCGTGCCGGCGGTGTAGCCGGTGTCGCCGCGCGCGACGGCGTCGGTGATCGCCCGTGCGACCGGCTCGGCCAGCGGCACGTCCATCTCGGCCACCCAGAGCGGCAGCACGTCGTCGGGGTACTCCCGCCACTTGAGGCTCGTCCGCTGCCGGAGCTGGTCGATCGTGAGCTGGCGGAGGGGGTTGACGGCGGTTGGGGCACCACTGAGCAGGCCAGTCATGACCCGAGCCTATTCTCCGCGTCCGGCCCGGCGACCCGAGCCATCGTCAATCTGTCCACTGTGGTCATACCGGAAGGATTTCCCGACGTTGCCTAGCATTGACCAGCGTCTTTGTGCATAAGCGCCGATCCGTTTCGGAATCAACGGCGAAAGATTGCTGCGGGCCGACGGTTCATAACCTAGGCTCCCGAATGCTCACATCGACGGCCCGCCCTCACGCCGTGCCAGCCACCGACCTTGCACGCCGGCCATCGCAACCCTCGACGCCGATTGGAGTATTCGATGACCTGGCGTCCAACCATTGCCGCACTGGCCGGCCTGTGCCTGGCGGTCAGCGCCACCCCGTTGCCCGCCGGTGCTGCCGCCGACGCTGCGCATGTTAGCGCTCACGCCACGCTCGCCGGTCCGCCCGGCGCACCGCCCGGGGCCTGCCCGACGGGGGTCAGTTACGGCCCACCGCTGCCGGCCAGCACCGTGACGGCCCCGCGAATCCAGGGCGGGTTCACCTTCCTCGAAGGGCCGGTCTGGGTCGCCGACGGCGGCTACCTGCTGCTGTCCGACATGGCCGCCGGCACCGGGCCGTACAACGTCCAGCCGTCGACGATCCGCCGGTTCACCCCGCCGGCGACCTTCGACACGTTCATCGCCGACGCCGGCAGCAACGGCCTGGCACTCAGCGCCGACGGCCAGCAACTCGTGGCGGCCACCCACGACCAGCGGAGCGTGTCCGCGTACCGGCTGAGCGACCGGGCCCGCAGCACCGTCGCGGCGAACTACCAGGGCCGGGCGTTCAATTCGCCGAACGACGTCGCGGTCCGCTCCGACGGCGTCGTCTACTTCACCGACCCCAACTTCCAGCGCGGCAACCGCCCGGACCAGATGAGCGGGCGTACGAGCGTCTTCCGCGTCTCCAACGGGCAGGTGTCGCTGGTCGACGACCGGTTGCGCCAACCCAACGGCATCTCGCTCTCGCCGGACGGGTCCGCGCTGTACGTGGGCGCCTACTCCGAGAACAAGATCTACAAGTACGCGGTCCAGCCCGACGGCAGCATCGGTGCCCGCAGCGTCTTCGTGAACTACATCGGCGGCCCCGACGGCGGCACTGTCGACTGCGCCGGCAACGTGTACTGGACCTCGGGCGGGGACTCCCTGGTCCACGTCTACTCCCCCACGGGCACCCAGCTCGGCACGATCCGGTCCGGCGGCTCCGGCACAACCAATGTGGCGTTCGGCGGCCCCGACCGGCAGACCCTCTTCGTCACGTCGGGTCGGTGGGGCGACTCGGGGCTCTACAGCGTGCGACTCACCATCCCCGGCTATCCGTACTGACCGACGGTTGGATGGCGCGCCGCTTCCGTCGTAACCCGACGTGGCGGCGCGCTATCCGGCGCTCGCGGCGATGAACACCACCGCCCCGACCACCACCAGCGCGGCGGCCAGGAAGGTCTGCCGGCGGGCCCGACGCAACGACTCCCGGACCTGCCAGGCGTGCGCGGTGGCGAGCAACCACCGCAGGTACGGATCGGTCCGGGCGATGTTGCGACGCGCGGTGGCGAGCCCTTCCCGGAGGGCGGCCCGCTCCTGCGGCGGGGCCGTCGACAGGCGGCCGGTTATCTCCGCGGCGATCCGGCGATGCCGCAGCAGACCGTCGACGTCATCGGCGTACCCGCCGAAGTGGTACCAGGGCTCGGCCTCCAGCCGCTCGCGCAGGCCGCGCAGCTCCGGCCCGGTGAGCGACGCCGGCGTGGTCATCGGTGGGACGAGCACCTCGCTGGTCCGCCAGATCGCCCAGGCCACGCCGAGCAGCGTCACCAGCAGACCGCCGCCCGCCCACGCCGCGTGAACCCAGTCGGTGACCTTGCCGGCCGCGATCAGCGGGCCACCGCCGAGCAGCAGCGCGCCGACCGCGCCGGCCGAGGAGATGATCCACCGTGCCGCGGCCCGGCTGTCCGCTACCGAGTCCAACGGGGACGGCAGCGCGTCGAGCCCCGCGCCGCTCGTCGGCGACTCCCCGGTCATCGGTGGTCGTCGCGGAAGACGACACCCAGCGGGCCGTGCTCGTCGTCGGGCAGATCGGTGTACGGCACCCAGCGCTGGCCGTCGAAGAACTCCAGCTCGCCGCTGTCGTTGATCCGCACGGCGTTGACCTGCGCAAGCTCTTCAGGATCGTCAGCCATGGATACAGTATCGGTCAGTCCGGCAATCCGCCCCGGCGTCGGGTCGTCCGCCGGGCGACCGCAGGGGGCGTCTGTGATCCGGTTGACCGTCAGCGCGACCGACGTGGTCCTCGCCCTTCGGGGCGACCGGCGCCGGCACCCGGTGGGCCCGGCCGATCAGCGCACGGCCGACCTGCTCTGGCGGTTGCGCGGCGGACCCTCGGTGGAGCTGTCGTACGAGGTGGGCGTCGCGCTCGGCCGCCGCTTCCTCGACGCCCCCGGCCCGGCCCTGCGCGCTGAGCTGGCCCGGCCCGGCCGGCACCGGCTCGGCATCGAGGTCGTCGACCCGGCCCTGGCCGACCTGCCCTGGGAGACCCTGGTGCTGCCCGGCGAGGAGTTGCCGCTGGCGCTGCGCCCCGACGTCGACGTCTGCCGGACCGGTCCCGACAGGCCGGCGCCCACAGTCCGGGTGGACGGCCCGCTGCGGATGCTCGCGGCGATCGCGAGCCCGGACGACTCCACCCAGCCGCTGCTGGACCACGAACGGGAACTCGGGCGGATCCTCGGCGCCGTGGAACCAGGGCACCGGCACGGGGTGCGGGTGCGCGTCCTGGAGTGGGGCAGCGCCGCCGCGATCAGGGCCGCCCTCGCCGAGGAGCCGTTCCACGTCCTGCACGTCTCCAGCCACGCGCGCCCCGGCGCGCTGCTGTTGGAGACCCCCACCGGCACTGAGGATCGCGTGGACGCGGCGCGGTTCCTGGCCGAGGTGCTGCCGCCGGGCCGGACCGTGCCGTTGATCGTGCTGGCCGGCTGCTCCACCGCTCGGCAGGATCAGCGGGAGCTGCCCGGGCTGGCCGGCGCGCTGCTGGCCCACGGTGCGCCGTCGGTGCTGGCGATGAACGGAACGGTCAGCGACGAATACACCATCGAGTTCTGCGCTCGGCTCTATGAGCGGTTGGCCGCCCGCGGCGAGCCGGAGCTGCTGGCGGAGGTTTCCGCCGTACGCCGCGAGCTGGCCCCGACCGCCGCCGAGTGGTGGATGCCCACACTGTTCCTGGCCGACCCCGGGCTGCGGCTGGCCGGCGGGCGGAACGGTGCTGCCGTCGCCGTGCCGCCCGGCCAGTCGCTCGTCGGGGACGGCGTGGTGCGCGCACCCACGGACTTCGTGGGCCGCCGGGAGATCCTGCGCCGGCTGTCCCGGGGAAAGCTGCGGGTGCTCGTCCACGGCATCGGCGGGATCGGCAAGACGAGTCTCGCCGCGGAACTCGGGCAGCGGTTCCGCGACGCGGGCGGCATCGTCGTGGCGACCCGCGGCGACGCCACCGTCGACGAGATCCTCGACGAGCTGCGCCGCCAGGTGGAGGGCCGATGCGCGGGGGCGGCCCCGGAGGACCCGGTGCGGCGATGGCTCGTCGCCCTCGCCGAGCCGGGCCAGGACTGGCGGCGACGGCTGGATTCGATCGGCACCGGCGGCCCGCCGCTGCTGCTCGTCCTCGACAACGCCGAGGACGCCCTGGACGCCGAGCACCGGTTGGCCGACGGGGACCTGGCCGCGTTCCTCGCCGCCTGGGCGTCCCGCCACGAGCTGGTCGTGACCAGCCGGCACCCGTTCCCGGTCGTCGGTCTCGAAACCTGTCACCTCGGTCCGCTCTCCTGGCAGGAGACCCGCAAGCTGCTCTGGCGACTGCCGGGCGTCGGCCAGCTGGCGCCGGCGGAACAGCAACGGATGTGGCACCGACTGGGTGGCCACCCGCGCGCGCTGGAATACCTCGACGGCCTGCTGCGCGGTGGCAGCGCCCGATCCGACGAGGTGGCCAGTCGACTGGCCGCGGCCGGCGGTGGCCGGGACGCCGGGCCGGCGGAGGTCGGCACGCCGCTGGCCGAGGCCGGCGCGCTGGCCGCCGAGGATGTGCTGCTGCCCCGGCTGCTCGCCCGCCTGGAGGCCGTCCCGGCGGCCCGTCGGTTGCTGCTCGGCGCGGCGGTGTACCGCACCCCGGTAGACCGGACGGGCCTCGCCTGGCAGCTCGCCGATCCAACGGACGGCGGCGACCCACCACCGGAGCCCACAGGGCTGGACGAGTCGGTCGAGACGCTGTCCCAGCTGGGGCTGCTCGCCCCGGTGACCGGGGGCCACCTGGTGCACAGGTGGACGGCAGCGAGCCTGCTGCGGATCGCCGGCCGCGACGCGGTGGTGGACGCCCATCGCCGGGCGGGTCGTTACTGGGGCTGGCGGACACGGTCCAGCACCGACCAGCACGACTTCATCCGCCGGGCCGTCGAGGCGCGGTACCACCACCTGGCCGCGGGTGACACCGACGACGTCGTCACCTACTCCGAGCTGGCCTGCCAGGAGTTGCACGCGGCGGGGCACTGGGCCTGGGAGGAGAAGATCTGGCGGGAACTGCTGCCGATGGCACCCCCGGGCTCCGCGCGCTCGGCGAGCTTCCTGAAGGGACTCGGCGACGTGCACCTCAGCCGGGGCGAGTACCCGCAGGCGACGCAGCGCTACGAGGCGGCGCTGGCCGTCTACCGGAATCTCGACGACGAGAGCGGGGTCGGCAAACTCCTGCACCAGTTGGGCCTGGTCGCCGACAACCGGGGTGACCGGGCGACAGCGGACCGGCTGTTCCAGGAGGCGTTGACGATTTTGAGTCGGCTCGACGACCGGGCGGCGGTCTTCCGGACCCTGCACCAGCTCGCCGGCACCGCCCGCGACAACGGCGACGCCGAGCTGACCATGTCGCGTTACCTGGAGGAGCTGGCGATCGCCCGGGACCTCGACGACCTGGACGGGATCGCGGCGAGCCACCACCAGATCGGCGTACTCGCCTTCGAAGCCCGGGACCTCGTGAAGGCGGAGCAGTGCATCCAGGTGGCGATCACCACCTACGGACGGTTGGGCGTCCGGGTCCAGCAGGGCAGCGGGCTGGTGATGCTCGGGCGGATCGCCCTCGCACAGTTCGCGTACGAGACCGCCGAGGCCCGGGTCCGCGCCGCCCTGAAGATCTTCGAGGAGGTCGGCAGCAACGGTCACATCGCCGAGTGCACACTGCTGCTCGGTCACCTCTCCCGTGACCTCGACGACCTCGAATTCGCCGAGAGCTGCTTCGCCCGCGCCCGGACGATCGTCGCGGCCCTCGGGGAGGACCGGCTGCTGCGCCGCTGCGACGAACTGCTCGGCGGCGTCCGGACCGTCCTCGGCCGGGCCGCCGAGGCGGTGCCGCACACAGTGAGCGCGATCGGCGGGGACGACCAGCCGCCGCGCCAGTCGGCCCTGGAGTGGCTGGCCGTGCAGCGCCTGGAACTGGGAGCACAAGCCTTCTCCGCCCTGCTGGCCCGGCACCTCGACCGGCGGCAGGCGGCGCAGCGGGCCCAGTGGGTCGAGGCGTACCTGCGGTTCCGGTTCGACGGTTCCCACCCGACGCCGCTGGGCAGTGGGTACGTCCTGCTCGCCATCGCCGCCGCCCAGGCGGGTGAGTTCGGCACCGCCCGCATGTGCCTGCTGCGGGCGCTGCCGATCTGCGCCGCCGCCGGCTACCGGGCGGGGGTCGCCAAGTGCCACGAGGACCTCGGCCGGGTGGCCCTGGAGACCCGCCGGCTGGCCGAGGCCCGGTCCCGCTACGAGGAGGCGCTGGAGGTCTACCGCGTGCTGCGCCACGAGACCAACCAGGCCATCGTCCTACACCAGCTCGGCCGGGTCTGCGAGGAGCAGGAGGACCTCGCCGGCGCGGACGGGTTCTACCGCCGCTCCATCGCGATCAAGAAGCGGCTCGGGAACCTGTCGGGCGTCTCCAACAGCACCTTCCACCTCGGTCGGGTCGCCGGCCTGCGCGGCGACCGGGCCCTGGCCGAGCGGTGCTACCGGACCTGCCTGGGGATCGACCGCGAGCAGGGCAACTGGGAGGAGATGGCACTGGACCAGGTGGCGCTCGGGCAGCTGCGGGTCGAGCAGGGCCATCCGGCGGAGGGCATCCCGCTGATCGTCGAGGCACTGAGCATCGACCGGCAGATCGGGTCGACCAACGCGGCGCTCGACCTCAACGCACTGCGCGACCTGCGGGCCGGTCTCGGCGACGAGGCGTTCACGGCCATCCTCACCGACGCCTTCGGCCCGGCCCGTACCGTCGAGGTGCTCGACCTGATCGCGGTGCTACCGACAGCTACCGAGCCGGCCTGAACCCACCGCGCCGGCGATGCTGCCGGTGAGGGTGGCGGAGGACGCATTCGGGCTGCTCCTGCGACGCACTGCTTTCGCGGGTGCTCGGCTGCCGCTCGCCGTCGCCGCGCTCGTACTCCTCGCGCCCGCCGCCACCATTCCCGCCTGCCGCCCGTGGGGGGCGCGGTGGGTGAGCCGGATCGGCTTGTTGGGCCGGAACGCGGACGAGTTGCGGGCGGAGCTGGAAGGCTGACCACCGTCACCTGGATGGGTGGCCGGGGCCCGGGGGAAATCTGACACCGTGAGCCGCCACTGTCGCTGGGCCGCCGGCAGACAACGTCATCTGCCGGAGCGGCCCAGCGACCCCCCACCAACAAGCGGCCGGGCAGGGGCGGTCTGCCGCCACCGACCCGACACGCGAGCCAAGCCGCGGGAGGAGCCCCCGTTGTGCTCCCGCGGAGCTGACCCCTCCCAGCGATGGCCCCCGGGTGTGGCCGGCCGGACCACACGCCATCCGGCGCGCAACGGGTGTTGAGCCACTTGAGATCACACTCAACGCCCGTTGCTCCAAACAGGAGCGAGCATACGCTCACGTTCCGTGCACGTGTCAACATCTGTTTTGCCGCGCCGCACATCTGCGACACTGTCGTTTAGCGGCTGGAGGGTGAAGAGTCATGGTTGACGATTGGCACGCAGAGCACGAGCTGCCACCCCTCGGCACGCTGGCTGCGAGGCTGGAATACCTGTTCGACAAGATCCGCCCGACGCCCGACGAGGTCAGCGACTCCGACGAGCCGGGGCGCAGGTACACCAACAGGGAGATCGCCGACAAGATCAACGAGGTGGCCGCCGGGACGGGCGTGACGATCAGCGCCGCCTACATCGGCGAGTTGCGCCGCGGTGTGGCCAGCGATCCCCGCACCTCACACGTCCGCGCCCTGGCTGCCGCCTTCGGGGTCAACTCGGGCTACTTCGTCGACGACGCGGCAGCACGACGAACAGCGGACCAGCTCACGCTGCTCAACGAGCTACGCCAGATGGATGTCAAGCAGGTGGCGCTGCGCCAGGTGCTCGCCGACAACGGGCTCTCCGCGACGGACACGCAGCTCATCGAGCAGATGGTGGCCCGATTGCGAGCCGTGGCGGCCGGCACTGGCACGACCAGTTCCGCGCCGGTCGTTCGCGGCTAGCCGTGCAGATCCTTCGGTGGCAGTACACCGACGAGCAGGAGACCGCTGACGTGAAGTTGCACCGACTACGCAGGCGCTGCGAGCAGATGGTTGCCGAGCTTGAGGTGCCCGAACCCTTCGACATCCGGAAGCTCTGCGATGCCCTCGGCGAGCGGCGCGGTCGGCCCATCCACCTGGTGCCGATCAAGCTGCCGGCACATACCGTGTGCGGGATGTGCGTGCCGACCGGCGACTTCGACGCCATCTTCTTCGAGCAGGACACCTCGCCGCTGCACCAGATGCTGATCATCGGCCACGAGTTGGGTCACCTGCTCGCCGGCCACCAGGCAACCGAGGTGCTGGACGCGGACGCCTCCCGACTGCTGCTACCGGATCTCGACCCGCAGCTGGTCCAGCGCAGTCTCGGTCGCAGCAACTACGCCGCAACCGAGGAACGCGAAGCTGAGATGATCGGTTCTCTGCTCCTGCGGCGGGTCCGCGGCAGTAGCAGCGACGTGGACGACGCGCCGCTGACCGGCCAGGACGTCGAGCTGTACGGCCGGCTGCGGCACTCACTCGAACATCCCCACTGGTAGCGGCGCGATGGACACCGCCCTCTACGCCGTCTGCGCCACGGCCGGCTGGATCGCCCTCGGGTACATGGTGCGACTCCAGCGCCGGCACCCCAGCCACGCCCGCCGTGCGATCTGCTTCGGTCTCGGCGCCTTCGCGGCCGGGATCACGGTCGCCATCCCGCCCATCGCGACGGCGATCGACCAGATGTCGGGGCTACCCAACCTGGCCAAGGTCATGGCCCACGCCGGCGCGCTGACCATCTCGGCGAACGCCGAGATCATGCTCCTGCACTTCGCGCTCCCCGCGGCGACGGCCACCGCCCGGGCCCGCAAGTGGATCTGCGTCACCGCGTGCGCGTTCCTCGTCATGGTCGGCCTGTTCGCCCACACCCTCACCTACGACGACCCGGTGCTCCTGACGGTCGAGTACGCGACGGACCCCGTCGTCACCGCCTACCTGCTGATCTTCCTGATGCTCGGCTTCTTCGCCTACTGCTTCGACATCGCCCGGTTGTGCTGGGGCTTCGCGAAGATCTGCGGGCGACCCTGGTTGCGCCGTGGCCTGCGCATCACAGCGGTCGGTGCCGCCTTCGCACTGCTCTACAGCACCAACAAGATCGGCTATCTGGTCGCCTACTGGGCCGGCTACCAACCGGCCGGGGAACGACAGATCGCCGCGGTCCTGGTGACCATCGGCGCTCTGCTCATCACGATCGGTCTCACCATGCCGGCGTGGGGGCCCACCCTCAAGATCACGCGCCGGTGGGAGGACTACCACTCCTACCGGCGGCTCGAACCACTCTGGCGTGACCTCGTCGCGGCCTTCCCCGAACTCGAACTCGAACCCGCCCTGCGCCGACGCCGCACTGCCGTGCGCGACACCGACTACGCGCTGACCCGCCGGGTGGCCGAGATCCGTGACGGCCGCCTGGCGCTGCGCCCGTACACGGAGACCGGTGTGACGGCGCTGGCCGCACAGTTCGCCGAGCAGGCCGGGCTGACCGCCGAGGAGCGGCAGGCGTCCATTGAGGCCGCCCACCTGGCCTGCGCTCTGCGTCGCCACGGCGCCGGTCTGGTGGCAGCGGTTCCGCAACCGGCCGACCAACTGCACCGCCCGGACGACGGCTACGCCGGTGAGGTCGCCTGGCTGACGCTCGTCACCGAGGTCTACGCCCGCTCGCCGGTGGTGGAGCGAACGATCGCCGCGACCCGAGAACTCGCCGCCGCGGGCACCCCACATGACAGCGCTGGAGACGCCCGCCGATGAGAGGCCGCTACGACAACCTGACCCGTACCCGTGCTCTCGACCCCGAGCGCGACTACCTGCACATCTACCAGACCATGCTGCGCTACGAGTTTCCGTGGGACATGAAGCTCGGGCTCAACCTCGCCTTCAACAGGTCGTTCTCCGTCCCCGCCATCGCCGCGGTGCACACCGCCACGGCCGAGCTGACCGAACGCACCCAGAAGCGGATCGACGACACCGGCCTGCTGATGTACGAGATGGTGCTCAACGGCTTCGAACAGCCTCGGGGCCGCGACGCGTTGCGGCGCGTCAACCAGATCCACCGCCCGTACGACATCAGCAACGACGACTTCCGCTACGTCCTCGGCTGCCTGGTCGTGATCCCCACCCGCTGGTTGCAGGAGTACGGCTGGCGCCAACCCTGCTGCCACGAACGTCACGCCACGTACCTGTTCTACCGGGAACTGGGCCGACGGATGGGCATCACCGACATCCCCGGGTCGTACGACGAGTTCGAGACCTGGTTCGACGCGCACGACGCAGCTCACCTTCAGCCCAACGACGACGCGGCGGCCATCGAACGCGCCACCCGCATGCTGATGCTCACCCGGATCCCCAGGATCCTCGCGCCACTGGGAAACGCACTGGTCAGCGCCCTGTACGACGCGCCGCTTCGGCGCGCAACGCGGGTCGGCACGCCGGCCTGGCCGGTCCGGGCGGGGTTGCACCTGGCCTTGCGGACGCGCTCGGGGTTGCAGCGGTGGTTCGGGGCGCCACGGACCTCCGCGTTGTTCGCCGACGGGATCAAGGCCAAGAGCTACCCCGACGGGTACGAGATCAGCCAGCTCGGCCCACACCAGGACCGCGTGCGCGAGTAGCACCTCGGCCCTGCTGGCGTCGTCCGCTCAGCCGCGCGCCGGGGCCTGCGCTACCCGTGCGAGGTCACCGCGGAGAACCGGCACGCGAGTGGGGCCGGCCCGCCGACTGTCCGCCGGGGACAATCGGCGGACCGGCTCTCAGCGCACGTCGGTGGTGGTCCAGCGTGGGGAGGCGTTGGTGACCGGGACGGTGTCACCGACCAGCGTGGTCAACGCCTGGGCGTCCCGCCGCGCGCTGGTGCCGACCCAGAGCTCGACGTCGCCGGGCTCCACGACGCGGGTGAACGTGCGGTCGGAGAAGGCCAGGCGGGTGGTGGGGACCGTCAGCTCGACCGTGACGGACCGGCCCGGCTCCAGGTGGACTCGCCGGTAGCCGAGCAGCTGCGCCACCGGCCGGGTCACCGAGGCGACCACGTCGCGACCGTAGAGCTGGACCACGTCGTCGCCAGCGACCGCGCCGGTGTTCGTCACCCGCACGGTCACCCCGACCGCCCCGTCGGCGGGCACCGTGGTCGGCACTGTGAGATCGCTGTAGGCGAATGTCGTGTAGGACAGGCCGTGGCCGAACGGCGCCACGGGCGTCGCCGGCAGGCTGGTCACCTCGTTGCCCGCACCGAGGGTGGGGTGCAGGTAGGAGTACGGCTGCGCGCCGGCCGACCCGGGCAGGCTGACCGGCAGCCGGCCCGACGGGTTGACCCGCCCGGAGAGCACCCCCGCGATCGCCCCGGCGCCCTCCTCGCCCGGGAAGAACGCCTGCACCACCGCCGCGCAGCGTGAGAGCGCCCAGCCGATCGCGTACGGCCGGCCGGTGAGCAGCACGAGGACGACCGGGGTGCCGGTTTCCAGCACCGCCTCGACCAGTTCGCGCTGGACGCCGGGCAACTCCAGGTCGTCCCGGTCGCAGCCTTCGCCGACCGTGCCGCGTCCGAAGAGGCCGGCGTGGTCGCCGACGACCAGGACTGCCACGTCCGCGCCGGAGGCGGCGACGACGGCCTCGTCGAAGCCCGATCGGTCGTCGTCGTCCACGTCGCAGCCGCGTGCCCAGGTGACGAGGTCGCTGCCGAACTCGGCCCGCACGGCGTCGAGCACCGTCGGCACCTCGATGCCGGTCTCCACACCGGGGTGCTGGACGAGGACGTGGTTGAGGAACGAGTAGCACCCGAAGAGCGCACTCTGCCGGTCGGCGTTCGGGCCGATGAGGGCCATCCGTCGCCCCGCGGGCAACGGCAGCGCGCCCCGGTTGGCGACCAGCACTATCGATTCCTCGGCGAGCCGGCGGGCGATCGACCGGTGCTCGGGCGAGTCGAGGTCGATCGTCTGGGGCGGTTCGTCGCTGAAGGTCGCGTCGAGCAGACCCAGGTCCTGCTTCTGGCGCAGCACCCGCAGCACCGCGCGGTCGATGAACGCCTCGTCCAGCGTGCCCGCCCGCACCGACTCCCCCAGGGTCAGATAGGCGTCGCCGGTCGGCAGTTCGACGTCGAGCCCGGCCGTCAACGCCTGCCCGGCCGCATCCGCGTGATCGCTCGCCACGTGGTGCAGCAGGTTCAGGAACGCCACCCCGTAGTAGTCGGCCACCACCGTGCCGTCGAAGCCCCACTGGTCCCGCAGGATGCCGGTCAGCATCGTCGGGTCGGCGGCGACGGGCACCCCGTCGATCTCGGCGTACGAGTGCATGACACTGCGGGCGTCACCGTCGATGATCGCCATCTCGAACGGGAGGAGCAGCACGTCGGCCAGTTCCCGGCGGCCGACGTGCACCGGCGCGAAGTTACGCCCGGCGCGCGAGGCGGAGTAGCCGGCGAAGTGCTTGAGGGTGGCGTGCACCCCCTGCGACTGCAGGCCGCGCACGTACGACGTGCCGATGGTGCCGACCAGGTACGGGTCTTCGGCGATGCACTCGTCCACCCGACCCCAGCGGGGGTCACGGATCACGTCGAGCACCGGAGAGAGCCCCTGGTGCACGCCCAGAGCCCGCATCGAGGCGCCGATCGCCGCGGCCATCTCGGTGACCAGGTCGGGGTCGAACGCGGCACCCCAGGCCAGCGGGGTGGGGAACGTGGCCGCCTTCCACGCGGACAGCCCGGTGAGGCACTCCTCGTGGACGATCGCCGGGATGCCGAGCCGGGTGCCGGTCACCAGGTCCCGTTGGAACTTCCACAACCACGACGCGCGTTCCGCCGCGTCCAACGGGCGGGTGCCGTAGGCGCGGGTGAGGTGACCGAGCCCGTGCCGGGAGAAGTCCTCGAGCTTGAAGGCGTCGCCGAACTCCCCCTGCAACGGTGCGACCGCCTCGCCGTCCTCCTTCTCCCAGAAGCCGACGAGCTGGGCGATCTTCTCCTCGATCGTCATCCGGCCGAGGAGATCGCGTAGGCGGGCCTCGCCGTCGCGCCCGTCCGGTCGTCCGTGCTCCGGACCTGCCTGGGCCGGTGCCGGCCCGCCCACCACCGCGTGGACCTCAGTCATGCTGTGCCTTCCTGTGGTTGTGCTCGTGCCGCTGCCGCTCAGCCCTTGACCGCACCCTGCAGGCCACCGACGATCTGCTTCTCAGCGAGCGTGAAGAAGAGCAGTGCCGGCAGCATCGCCAGCGAGGTGAAGGCGAGTACGCCTGCCGTGTCGGTGGTGTACTGGCTGGAGAAGTTCTGCACGCCCAGCGGCAGGGTGTGCAGGTTGACGTCGTTGAGCACGAGCAGCGGCAGCAGGAACGAGTTCCAGCTCGCCACGAACGCCAGGACGCCAACGGTGACGAGCGCGGGCCGCGACAGCGGCATCGCGACGCGCCAGAGGAAGCCGAGCCGACTCGCACCGTCGATGGCGGCGGCGTCCTCCAACTCTCGCGGGATGGCCGAGAGGAAGGGACGCAGGATCACGATCGTCAGTGGCAGTGAGAAGGCGACCTGCGGCAGGATCACCGCGTAGTAGGAGTTGATCAGATTCAGGTCACGCAGCATGAGGTAGAGCGGCAGGATCGCCGCCCCGGCCGGGAACAGCAGACCGAGGGTGAAGAAGGTGTAGAGCCCTTCCCGCCCGCGGAAGCTGTAGCGGGCGAGCACGAAGGCGGCGGCCAGTCCGAGCACGACCACGGCCAGCGTGGTTCCCAGGGCGATGACCGCGCTGTTGAACGCCTGTTGCCAGAAGTTGCTCTGGGTCAGCACCCTGGCGTAGTTGTCCCAGACGAACGGGTCGGGCAGGCCGGCCGGGTCCGCGACGATCTGCGGTGTGGTGCGGAAACCACCGATGACCACGTAGAGGACCGGGGCTATCGACACCGCCGCGATCGCGAGGGCGAGCGCGTAGGTGAGCGGCGTGCCATAGGAGACCTGACGGCGCCCGGTGGACGGGGGGAGAACCGAGTTCACGGCCATCGTCACTTCGCCCTTCCGGTGATGGCGCCCTCGATGTCGCGGCGGAGCAGGAACCGCTGGAACAGCAGCGCCGCCACGAAGGAGATGACGAACAGGATTACCGCTACGGCGTTGCCGTAGCCCCACAGCCGGGCGAAGAACCCGTTGTCGACCATGTACGTCGCCATGGTGGCCGATGCGCCGAGAGACCGCACCGCGGGCACCGAGGTCACCCAGATCATGTCGAAGATCTGCAGCGAGCCGATCATGGAAAGGAACATCCAGATCCGGATCGTCGGGCCGAGCAGCGGGATCGTGACGTGCCGTTGGATCTGCCACCAGCTCGCGCCGTCGATGGCGGCCGCCTCGGTCAGCTCGTCCGGCACATTGGACAGTCCGGCGAGGAGCAGGATGATGGCGAAGCCGACGTACTTCCAGGTCAGGACGGCCAGCAGGGTCCAGATGACCACATCCAGGTCCGCCAGCCAGGCCTGCACCAGGCCGCCCATGCCCAGCGACCGCAGCAGCGCGTCGACAGTGCCGTCGCCGGTCAGCAGAAGCTTCCACATGATGCCGACGGTGACCTCGGCCAGCACGTACGGCACGAACACCAGCAGGCGGAACACGGCCCGCCCACGGAAGCGACGGTTGAGCAGCAGGGCGACGCCCAGGGCGATCGGGCCCTGGATCAGCAGCGACCCGAACACGATGATCGCGTTGTTGCGCAGGGCGTCGAGGAAGATCGGGTCCTGGAAGGCGAGGGTGTAGTTCCGCAGACCGACGAACTCCGTGGGAGGCCCGACCCCGCGCCACCGGAACAGGCTGTAGTAGACCGCGAAGCCCATCGGCACCAGCACGAACATCACGTAGATCAGAACGGCCGGCGTGGTGAGCCCGATGATCTCGTACCACTTGCGGCGGTTGTCGGCTCGGCGGGCGGACTCGCGCCCGGCCCTGTGGGGGCCCGCCGGCGACGCGGAAGCGCCGCCGGCGGGCATACGGATCTGGTTGGCGGAGGTCACTTGCTTGCGGCCGCCTTCATTGCCGAGACGACCTTCTCAGGCGTCCCGTTGCCGGCGAAGATGGCGACGATCGCGTCGTTCATCGCGTTGCCGACCGTGCTGCCGTACGCCGTGTCCAGCCAGAGCTGCACGTAGCTCGCCCCGGAGGTGACCTCCAGGATGGACTTCAGCGCGGGGTCCTTCACGGCGTCCGCCGCGGCCTTGGCGACAGGCAGGCCGGTGCCGGTCTCGGCGTAGCCCTTCTGCACCTCGGGGCTCACGAGGTACTTGAGGAACTCGACGCACTCGGCCGGGGCGTTCTTGGCGCAGGAGAACCCGTCGCCACCGCCGAGGGCCGCCTTCGGGTCACCCGGGGAGCCGGAGATCGCCGGCACCGGGAACCAGCCGAGGAACGACGCGAGTTTCGCCTTGTCCGTGGTGACGGTGTCCAGCGTGCCGCGGTTCCAGTCACCCATGAGCTCCATCGCGGCCTTGCCGTTGGCGAGCATGCCGTTGGCGCTGGTCGGGTCGTTCTGGCCCGGCGTGGCGATGAAGTTGGGCTGGAACGGCTTGGTGTCGATGAACGCCTTCAGGTCCTGGCCGGCCTTCACGAAGCACGGGTCGTCGAAGTTCTTCTCCGCCGACGCCTTCTTGAGGGCGTCGATCGAGCAGGCGCGCAGCGCCATGTTGTACCACCAGTGCGCGGCCGGCCACTTGTCACCGGCCCCCACGGCGATCGGAACGACGTTGGTCGCCTTGAGCTTGGTGACCGCGGTGTTGAGCTCCTCGAAGGTGGTCGGCGGAGCCGCGATGCCCGCCGCAGCGAACATGTCCTTGTTGTACCAGACGCCCTCAATGCCCATCCGGAACGGCAGGCCGTACTGCTTGCCCTCGACCTGCCAGATCTCCGCGGCGCTGCCGATGTCGCCGACCTCGGTCTTGGTCTGGTCGGTGATCTCCTTGAGGTAGTCGGCCTCCACCTGCTCGCTCATCTCGCCGCCGCCCCAGGCCTGGAAGATGTCCGGCGGGTCGCTGCTCAGCAGCGCGGCAGGGAGCCGGGTGCGCTGGAGCTGGTTCGTCTCGATCGCCTCGATCTCGATCTTGACGGTGGGGTGAAGTGCGGAGAAGTCCTTGGCGACCTTCTCCCAGTAGGTCTTGCCGGGCCCGTCCTGTGAGGCGTTGTGCCACCAGGTCAGGGTCACCGGGTCCTTGTACAGCTCGCTCTGAGGGGCCGCCTCTTCGCCGCCGCCGGAACACCCGGCGAGGACGACAACACCTGTCATTAACAGTGCCAGAACGGCACTCGCACGCCGCTTCGTTGCCATCAATGTCTCCTCGACTAGTCAGTCGCGGTACTCGGCCTGCGGCGAAGTTTTACAGTCATGTAACTTGATGTCAATCGGTATCGATAACGTTTTCGAGTTGCCGACGACGCACCCCCGGCGGGGCCCTATCATCATCGACGTGGTGTTTCAGCAGCGCGTCAAGATGTCGGATGTGGCACGTACCGCCGGCGTCTCGGTCGCGACCGTGTCGAAGGTCGTCAACGGCCGCTACGGCGTGGCCCAGGCAACCGTGGAGCGCGTCCAACAGGTCATCCACGAGCTCGGCTACGAGGCGAGCCTGGGGGCGCAGAGCCTGCGCAGCCACCGCACCAACGTGCTCGGCATCCTGGTCGCCGAGTTCGAGCCGTTCTCGACAGAACTGCTCAAGGGGGCGTCGCAGGAGGTCGCCGGGAGCGGTTACCAGCTGCTGGCCTACTCCAGCGGTGACGGCGAGGGCGCCGCCGTGGGGTGGGAGCGGCGCTCACTCGCCCGGCTCTCCGGCACTCTCATCGACGGCGCCGTGATCGTCACGCCGACCGTGGTCGAGACCGAACACAGCTTCCACGTCGTGGCCGTCGACCCACACACCGGGCCGTCCGACCTCCCCACAGTCGATTCGGACAACTTCGCCGGCGCCGTGCTGGCGACCAACTACCTGCTGTCCCTCGGCCACAAGCGGATCGGGCACATCAGTGGACGCACCGACCTGAAGTCGGCGCAGCTACGCGAGGCCGGCTTCCGCAGTGCGATGGCCGACGCCGGCGTGCCCGTGGACGAGCGGCTCGTGCGCGTCGGCGGATTCCGGATCGAGAGCGCCGCCGGCACAGCCGCGGAGCTCCTCGCCCTCACCGACCGGCCGAGCGCGATCTTCGCGGGTAACGACCTCTCCGCGATCTCCACGATGACAGTGGCCCGCGACATGGGCCTGTCGGTGCCCGACGACCTGTCGGTGATCGGCTTCGACAACGTGCCGGAGTCGGCGCTGGTCAACCCGCCGCTGACGACCATCATGCAGCCGCTGCAACGGATGGGCGCCGAGGCGTTGCGCCTGCTCATCGACCTGATCGCCGGCGTCGAGCGCGACACCCACATCCGGCTCCCCACCGAGCTGGTCATCCGTTCCTCCTGCCGCCCGCACCACTGACCTCCGGCGTCGACCACGGCTCCAGCGGCGACGCAGTCGTTGCCGTGGCTGGCACCGGGGGCGCGCGACAGGGTGGCGGAACGTGAATCTCACCTGAGTCGGCGATTCTCCCCCTAGGTTCGATGCGCAGGACGCAGCCGAACCGGGGAGAGACGTGGACAGCTATCCGGCGATCGAGGATCACGGGCTCATCGGCGACCTGCAGACCGCCGCGCTGGTGACCTGTGACGGGACGGTCGACTGGTTCTGCGCGCCGCGGTTCGACTCGCCGAGCATCTTCGCCGCCCTGTTGGACAAGGAGAAGGGCGGCTACTTCCAGATCGCGCCGCACGACGTGCGGTACGTGACCAAGCAGCTCTACCTCCCCGGCACACCCATCCTGATCACCCGGTTCATCAGCGCCGACGGGGTGGCCGAGGTGATGGACTTCATGCCGGTCACCGGCGAGCGGGCCACCGACGCGCACCGGCTGGTCCGCACCGTCACCATGGTCCGAGGCAGCATGCGCTTCCGGGTGGAGTGCCGGCCGCGCTTCGACTACGCCCGCGAAGAGCATCAGCTGGAGCGCCACCACAACGGGTACGTCTTCCGCAGCCGGTCGGCGACGCTGACGTTCAACCCGGTCGACCCGGTGCGGCGGTTGATCTCCGAACAGGGTGACGTCCACCTTGAGGGCGGCGACCTGGTCGCGTACGGCACGCTGAACGAGGGCGACACCGGCGGGGTGGTCCTGGAGACGGGTGGCGCCGAGCCGCGCATCTTCGCGCCGGAAGAGATCCAGGGCATGTTCGAGTGGACCCGGGACTACTGGCGGCGCTGGCTCGAACGTTCCCGCTACACCGGCCGCTGGCGGGAGATGGTCGAACGCTCCGCCATCACGCTGAAACTCATGACGTATGCGCCGACCGGCGCGATGATCGCCGCGCCCACCACCGCGCTGCCCGAACTGGTCGGCGGGACCCGCAACTGGGACTACCGCTACACCTGGGTACGCGACACGTCGTTCTCGGTGCACGCGCTGCTCGGCCTCGGCTTCACCGAGGAGGTCAGCCGGTACATGAACTGGCTGGACGAGCGGATCCGCGAGGCCGGCGACCAGCAGGACCCACTGAAGATCATGTACCGGGTGGACGGCTCCTCCGACCTGCACGAAGAGGTGCTAGACCATCTGGAGGGCTACCGCGGCTCTCGACCGGTGCGGATCGGCAACGGCGCCGCCGACCAGCTCCAGCTCGACATCCACGGCGAGGCCCTCTACGCCATGCACCTCGCCGACGAGCAGGGCATCCGCGTCTCGCACCAGGTGTGGAAGAGCACCGTCCGGCTGGTCGACTGGCTCTGCCACAACTGGGACCAACCCGACGCCGGCATCTGGGAGAGCCGCCACCACCCCCGCAACTACACCTTCGGTCGGGTGATGTCCTGGGTCGCGCTGGATCGGGCCATCCGGCTGGCCACCCGCACCGGCCGCCCCGGGGACATGACCTGCTGGACCGAGCAACGCAACCGCATCTACAACCAGGTCATGGAGCGCGGATACGACCGGGCCCGCGGCACCTTCGTGCAGGCGTACGACGAGAACGTGCTGGACGCGGCGCTGCTCGCCATGCCGGCGGTCGGTTTCGTCACGCCGAGCGACCCACTGTGGCAGTCCACCTTGCAGGCGATCGAGCGCGAGCTGGTCTCCGACAGCCTGGTCCACCGGTACGACCCGGTCCACTCCCCCGACGGTCTCCCCGGCCACGAGGGCACCTTCAACATGTGCACCTTCTGGTACGTCGAGGCGCTGGCCCGTGCCGGCCGTCTCGACGACGCCCGACTCACGTTCGAGAAGATGTTCACCTTCAGCAACCACCTCGGCCTCTATGCCGAGGAGATCGCCGCGACCGGGGAGCAGATCGGCAACTATCCCCAGGCGTTCAGCCACCTCTCCCTGATCAACTCTGCGCTGACGCTCAACGACCTGCTCGACACCGAGGCCGACGCCCGCCGGCGCCGGTAGCGCCAGCGGGGAGAACAGGTCGACTCAGCGGGGTTGAGCCGGCCATTCCACCGTCTCGAGAGCGGTGTGGCTGTTGACCGCCTCGACCAGTTGCTCGGTCCCGCTGATTTTGGTGCCGAACAGGTCGAAGTCCGGCCCCCCACGTTCTTCGATCAGTTCGGGGACTGCCGACAACGGTCCCCGCCACACGTGCGGGTCGCCGAAGTCAGCGGCCGGCAAGGACGCGTAGAAGGCGACGCAGTCGGTCCCGGGGCCGTCGACCGAAAAACGGCTCACGGTGTCCAGTAGGGCATCCAGGCTCTCCTCGTCGAGGGACCCTTCAGGCGGTGGCTGGACGGCGACGGGCCAACTGCGGTGTGGGCTCGTCGAGGTTGATGCCTCCGATTATCTCCGGCGCGAGGTCGCCAGTTTCGAGCCGGTGGCGATGCAGATCGTCGTGAGTGCCCAGACCTGCACGGCCGGGGTTCTCGTACATCGCATGAAGAACCCAGGTCGACGATTGCCGACCAACGGCGTCGTAGCCGGTGGTCGCCGGGGAACACCCGCACTGCCCGGAACGCCCCCGCAGAACAGATGAAGACCGGACTGTCAATAAGAGAATGAGATTGGTGAGGTCACAAGCAACCCCGGAACCGCAAGGCATTGAGATTCCGATCTCTGCCGGCGAATCTTCTGGCCGGTGAGGGAAACCAAATCTATGCTTGCCGCCGAATGCGCTGCGGCTCGTCCGAGCCGAGGGTTACCCCGATACAAGGATCTGCGAATGCACCGGAAGTCTGCTCTGAGCAACGGCACTGCTGGCGGCGGCGAAGTAGCACCTGACGGCCAACTGCCGGCCTCTACCGCAGAGGGTGCCGCGCGCCGATCCGCGATCGCCGAGGAACAGGCATTTCTGGATGTGGCCACGGCCCGGCGCGACAGGCTGGCCGATCACCTGCAGGTCGAGCTTTCGTCAGAGGCAGTGGACGCGTTGGAACGGGCCCGGCAGCGCATGCTCCGGCAGCAGTACGACGAGCTACGGCGAGCAGAGGAAGGGTTGGTCTTCGGCCGCCTCGACGGCCTCGATGGCACAGTGCGCCACGTGGGCCGTATCGGTCTCCGTGACGACGGCGAGGGCGCCGAGCCACTGCTGGTGGACTGGCGCGCGCCCGCAGCTCGGCCGTTCTACACCGCGACGGCTGTCGACCCACAGGGTCAGGCACGGCGCCGGCACATCCGTACGACGGGATCGGCCGTCGTCGGCGTGGACGACGAGCCTCTGGACGGGACCACAAATGCGGAACTCGTCGGCGAAGGCGCCCTACTGGCCGCCCTCGACCAGCGGCGCACCGGTCACATGTCGACGGCCATCTCCACCCTGCAACGCGAACAGGACGACATCATCCGGGCTGAGGCGACCGGCCCGCTGGTCGTCCAGGGCGGTCCCGGCACGGGCAAGACGGTGGTTGCCCTGCACCGCGTCGCGTACCTGCTGTTCACCCACCGAAAGCTGGCCGACCAGGCGGTCCTGGTTCTGGGCCCGTCGCCGCGGTTCCTCCAGTACATCGCCCAGGTGCTGCCCGCGCTCGGTGAGACCGCCGTCGTCTCGGCGACCTGCGACACCCTGCTGGCCGACGTCCACGTCAGCCGCGACGAGACCCGGCTTCTCGCCGAGATCAAGGGCCGCGCCCTCTGGCAGCCCGCGCTCGAAGGCTACGTCGCGTCGCTGCTCCCCCGGCCGCGCGAGCTGAAGCTGCGCTGGCAGGGCGATTTCTACGCCATTCCGGCCGCAACTGTGGCGCAGGCGCTCGCTTCGGCGGTGCAGGGACGCCCGTACCATCGCGCTCGGGCGGCGTTCGCCGAGCAGTTGCACCACCTCCTGGCCAATGTCGTCGCCGAGCAGCGCGAGGCGCTGATGGAGGAGATGGAGGAGGGCTTCGAGGACATCCTCGCCCGCGTCGACAGGGGCATGGGGCAGGACCACCCCTCCACCCGGACGTCCACCGGCAGCGACATCGACGGGTTGCTCTCCGAGCAGGAAGTCGAGCAGCTTCGCTGTCGTATCGCCGAGAACGCCACAATCGCCCGGTTCATCGAGGCATGGTGGCCCACCCTCGCCCCCGAAACCCTGCTGGGTGGCTTCCTGACCGACAGCACCCTGCTGGCCCGGTTCGCCCCGCAGCTGTCCCCCGAGGAGATCGCCGCCGTCGCGGCCGAGCCCACCCCGTGGGCATCAAGCGACATCCCGCTGCTCGACGCCCTCGCCGATCTGCTCGGCGAGGTCGACACCCCGCAACCACAGGGCGAGTTCCTCGCCGAACGCGCGCGCCGCCAGCGCGGCTGGGTGTACGGCCACGTCGTCATCGACGAGGCGCAGGAGCTGTCCGATATGCAGTGGCAGATGGTTCTCCGGCGCTGTCCCAGTCGCTCCATCACCGCCGTCGGCGACATCGACCAGGCCGAGGCAGCCCACCGGCACACCACGTGGGCCCAAGCGGTGCAGTCTGCCTTCGGAGACCGCTGGACCGGCGCGGAACTCACCATCTGCTACCGGACCCCGCGCGAGGTCATGGACCTCACCGAACCGGTCTTGAAGAAGGCTGGCAGCCACAACACGCCGCCACGAGCGGTACGCGCCTCCGGCGTCGCCCCCTGGGAGCTCGCGATCACACCGGCTGAGCTAGCGGGCGCCGCCGTGGAAGCGGTGCGGCAGTTGCAGCAACGGTGGCGCGGCGGCACTGTCGGCGTCATCGCCCCCGCGGACCACGTCGCCACACTCCAAGCCGTACTGAGTGATGTACCAGTGCTCACCGCGACCCAGTCCAAGGGACTGGAATGGGACGCGACACTCCTCATCGACCCTCAGGGCATCGCCGCCGAACCGCGCGGCTGGAACGGCCTCTACGTCGCGCTCACCCGATGCACCCAGGAACTCGGACAGCTGACACTCACGCAGCATTCGCCGCGTCCGTGAGACCCTGACGTCCTGACGAGCATTCCGAACAAGCCCGAACAAGCCCGTGAGCAGCCCGGACAGGCACGCCTGTGTTCGGGACAGCCAGCGGCGGTAGCGACCGCCCATTCTGCGCCCATACGCTGTGAACTCCCATCACCTGTGACGCTGGCGAATCGAAGCTGGGAAACGAGTTTCGCCCACACGGGTGCGGATCTTGGACATGTTCGGCAATCCGTCATCGCTGCCGGCTCGTTCAAACGGCGGCCGTGCAGAAAGTGAGGCAAGATCTTGAGGAGATCACTGTTAGCGCTGGCAGCAGCCATCGTGCTTCCGCTGAGTACGCTGGCCGTGCCGACTCCCGCGTTCGCTGCGGGTTGTACGACCACCAAGCGCATAGAAATGCGGTTCGCCGAGGCCCCGTGGCGCTACGGCTACAGCAGTTCGTCCGGGGTGGCGGGATACGCGTACCCCGAATACACCTACATCATGGACGGCCGCTGCACCAGCCCAGCCGGCCTCTTGTGGTACCGGAGGGCTGCGGATCCCAGTGTGCTGTACATCTACAGTGCGCACCGGATCAACTAGCCTCGCACCCTCAGAAGGCATTCGGGGCGGCCACTGCGTCGAAGCGCTCTCGTGATCAGGCCAGGAACCCCTGCACGACGACGTCACCGCCGGGTCGCCGGTGTCCGCCGCGCGTCGGTGATCATTGAGCGGTGATGACCCCTGCGGCGCCACCGGCCGACTCCGGTGCGTTCTCGATGGCCGTTCCGCCACTGTTCGCCGCCCTGGCTCCGGCGCGGAGCATCCTCATCGCCGGCGCGGGCGGCGGCTTCGACGTCTACGCGGGCCTGCCCCTGGCGTTCGCCCTGTGGCGCGCCGGCGCGCAGGTGCACCTGGCGAACCTCTCCTTCTCGGAACTCGAGCTGATCGACCGAGACGCGTGGGTGGTGGAGCACGTAGCAGCGGTTCAGCCGGACACCACCAGCCCCGACTGGTACTTCCCGGAGAGAACGCTCGCCCGATGGCTGGCGGCTCAGCAACTGCCGTCGACGGTGTACGCGTTTCCGCCGCTCGGTGTCCAGCCGCTGCGGACGGCCTACCGGCACCTGGTGGAACACCTCGACATCGACGCGGTGGTGCTGGTCGACGGCGGCACCGACGTGCTGCTGCGGGGCGACGAGAGCAACCTCGGCACTCCGGTGGAGGACATGACCAGCCTGGCCGCCGTGGCCGCGCTGGACGTACCGGTCAAGCTGGTGACCAGTCTGGGCTTCGGCATCGACGCCTACGACGGCGTCAACCATGTCGAGGTGCTGGAGAACCTCGCCGCGCTCGACAGAGACGGTGGTTACCTCGGCGCCCTGTCCATCCCCGGTTCCAGCCGGGAGGCGGAGCTCTACCGCGCTGCCGTCGCTGACGCCCAGGCCGCCACCCCGCAACGGCCGAGCATCGTTCAGGGACAGATCGCCGCCGCCACCAGCGGCGGGTTCGGGGACGTCCGATTCAGCCGACGCACCGGCGGTGGCGATCTGTTCGTCAACCCGCTGATGGCGATCTACTTCACAGTCGATCTGGACAAACTCGCGGCCCGATGCCTCTACCTCGACCGCATCGAGAACACCATCGGCAGACGGCAGGTCATCACACGCATCCAGGCGTTCCGCGACGAGCTTCTCGGCGCGCGCATCCCCCGCGCCTTCCCGCACTGATCCGGCACCGCGCATAAGCGTCGAACGCCCAAGCCTCCGTCAACCTTGGCGACTCTTGGACAACTGCATCGAGCGTGCGGTGGCGCGGGCGGCGGTGTCGATGAGGTCTGCGACCGGGCCGGGTTGCGAGACTGCCACAGCGTGGGAAGCGGCGATCTCAACCGTCGTGGACCCCGCCCTCTGGGCCAGGAAGCGCTGCAGGTCTGGTGGAATGCCCTGGTCCTGGGTGGTGATCAGAGTCCACGAGGGGATCGTCTTCCAGGCGACCTTGGTCACGCCCTCCTCCTGGGCGCTCGCCGAGGCGGGTCGCTGCGTCGCCGCCATGATTTTGGCGGTTTCGGGGTCGACATCGGCGGCGAACACCTCGGGGTACTTGTCCTGCAAGAGGTACTGATCCATGGTCGTGCCGCCGTCGTCGGAGGGGATCGGCACCATTGTGATGCTGGAGGGGAGCTGACTTCCGGGGTACCTGCCGACCAACTCGATCACACTTTCGCCTACGTCCGGGCTCACGCTGGCGACGTACACCAGGGCCTTGACATTGGAGGCACCGGCCGCGGCCTCGGTCATGACCAGCCCGCCGTAGGAATGGGCTGCCATCACGACCGGTCCGGGCAGGCTGTCCAGAAGAGCCCGAACGTACGCGGCGTCCTTCTGCACACCGCGCAGCGGGTTGGCAACGGCAATGACCGGATAACCCCGGCCCTTGAGGTTGGCAATCACCCCATTCCAACTCGACGAGCCGGCGAATGCACCGTGAATCAGCACAACCGTCGGCATCTCCTGGGCAGACATGTCAGAAGCAGCGCTCATCTGGAGTCCTTTCAAGAGGCCACGCCGGCGATCCCGGCTCCGGTGCCTTGCAGTACCCAGTACCCAGAATCCAGCATCGATCAGGCCACTGTCAGCGAGATCGAGAATGAAGCGCCGCGCCGAACGTCGGGGCGAAACGCCTGGCTGGCGAAAAACCACGCCACAACCGCAGGCACCAATCAGACCGAACGTTCTGTCGCTAAGATGGTTGGATGGCGAGCGACGAACCCCATGCCCGGCCCTCCGAGGCACGCCTCAAGCTTCTCCGCACGGCGACCAGGATCTTCTACGCCGAGGGCATTCACTCCGTTGGCGTCGACCGGATCATCGCCGAGGCGAAGGTGACCAGGGCTACCTTCTACCGCCACTTCCCCAGCAAGGACGACCTCATCCTGGCCTACCTGCGTGAGGTGCATCAACTGGAGCGCGGCATGGTCGAGGAGGCCCTCGCCGCCAACCGACCGCCGGTCGATCCGCTCCTGGCCATCGCCAGTTCCATCGCCCAGAACATCCAGTCCCCCGGGTTCCGCGGGTGCGCGTTCCTGAACGCAGCGGCGGAATATCCCGACACGAACCATCCCGTTCACCAAGAACTCACGGCCCACCGGCAATGGTTCCTGGACACCATCACCACGCTCATGGCACAGGTCCACGAAGAAACGGCGGATCCCGCAGCGCGCCACTTCGTCATGCTCCGGGACGGCGCGATGGCGGCCGGGTGCCTCTCCGACCCCACGTTGGTGTCCGAGACCTTCCTGCGCGGTGTCGAGGGACTCCTCAGGATCAACTCGGAGCTTCAGTCGGCCGAGTCGGCCCGTTAGCCCTCGCGTGACCGCCGCCGCACGACCTCGGGCTGGGCCACCCCCGGACGAGCGGACTCGGCCGGGGGTGGGGCGGACTGCCGCACGCTCAGGTCAGCGGCCGTACGCCTCCAGCAGGCGCAGCCAGATCTCGCTGACTGTCGGGTACGCGGGCACGGCGTGCCACAGCCGCTCCAGTGGGACCTCCCCGACGATGGCGATCGTCGCGGCATGGATCAGTTCCGCGACGTCCGGGCCGACGAGGGTGAGACCGACGATCACCCGTCGGTCCTCGTCCACGACCATCCGGGCATGCCCCTGGTAGCCGTCCGCGTGCAGCGCGGACCCGGCGACGGCGGCCAGGTCGTAGTCGACGACCCGGATGCGCAGTCCGGCGGCCTCGGCGGCGGCTGCGGTCAGCCCCACCGACGCGATCTCCGGGTCGGTGAAGACGACCTGCGGCACGGCGCGCTCGTCGGCGGTCGCGACGTGCCGACCCCACGGGCGGTCGTCTGCCGCCTCGCCCCTGGCCCGCGCCACGATCACGTCGCCCACCGCGCGCGCCTGGTACTTGCCCTGGTGGGTCAGGAGCACACGCCGGTTGACGTCCCCGGCCGCGTACAGCCAGCCGTCGCCGATCAACGCGCCAGCACTGTCGATGACCCGCAGGGTGTCGTCGACAGTGAGCCAGGCGTCCGGCTTCAGGCCGATCCGGTCCAGGCCGACGTCGTGCGTGTTCGGCGTACGGCCGATCGCGACGAGGATTTCGTCGGCCTCGACCTGTTCGCCGTCGGTGAGCGTGACGTGCAGAGTGCCGTCGCCGTCGCGGCTCACCGAGGCGGCCTCGGCACCGAGGTGGACCGACACGCCAGCTTCCCGCAGAGACTGCGTGACCCGCTCGCCGACGAACGGCTCCGCCTGAGTGAGCACTCCGTCGCGCGCGAGCACCGTCACCGCCGATCCGAGGCCGGCGTACGCGGTCGCCATCTCCGTGGCCACCACGCCACCGCCGATGATGGCGAGCCGGCCGGGCACCTCGCTCGCGGCTGCTGCCTCACGGCTGGTCCACGGTGCCGCCTCGCGCAGACCGGCGATGTCCGGCACCAGTGCGCTACTTCCGGTCGCGATGACGACCGCGTGTCGGGCGGTGAGCGAGGTGGTGACACCGTCCGCGCCGGTGACCTCGACGAGCCGGTCGGCGCCGATCCGCCCCTGGCCCCGATACAGCGCGATCCCCGCGGAGTTCAGCCAGGACACCTGCCCGTCGTCCTTCCAGTGCGAGGCGAAGGAGTCCCGGCGACGCAGCACGGCCGCCGCGTCCAGCTCGCCGGTCACCGCCTCGCGGGCTCCGGGCAGCTGACGAGCCGCCCGGAGCGCGGCCTGGCTGCGCAGCAACGCCTTGGTCGGCATGCAGGCCCAGTACGAGCACTCACCACCCACCAGTTCCCGCTCGACGATCGCGGCGGTCAGGCCGCCCTGCACGACGCGGTCGGCGACGTTCTCCCCCACCGGTCCCGCGCCGATGACAATGACGTCGTACGCGGCGTTCTGCACGTCAGTTTCCCTTCGCTGCGCGGCCGAGGCGGATGGCCGCGATGAGGAAGAAGATGGCGCCGGGGATGGCGTAGCCGATCGCGTTGGTCAGCGCCGGGTTATCCGCGGAGGCGGCCGCGACGAACGATCCACCGGCGATGACGGAGATGCCACCGCTGATGATCATCGGCCACTGGCCACCCATCCTGCGGCGGGTGACGCCCACGATCAGCTGAACCAGCCCGGCGACGACCGCCCAGGCGCCCCAGACGCGCAGGACCGCCGGGATGCCGGACGCGCCGGCGATGCCCAGGCCCACCGCGGCGAGCAGGCTGATCGCGACGTTCACGTACAGCAGGGTGGGCGATCCGGTGGCCCGTGACGCGCGGACGTCGACGATGGCGGCGGCCACGTCGAACAGGGGGTAGATCACGAGCAGCGCGGCGGTGAGGGGGTTGAGGTGCTTTGCCAGGGGGAACGTCACGGCAGCCCAGACGATCGCGAAGGCGAAGCGACCGAAGTACAACCGCCGCAGGGCGGCGGCCGTCGTCGAGATGCCGGGAACGGCAACGGTGGTCATGGTCATCCTCTCGGTGATTCCGGAGCGAAGGGGACGCCCAGCGGGGGTGCAGGCCGCCGCCGGGACGAGACGGCGGTGCTACTCGACGTTCGAGAACAGCCCCGTGATCTCCACCTGGGCGCCCTGGAGCCCGCCGAAGACGGCACCGGCAGCAGGCGTCGCCACTGCGGCAGAGGCGTCCTCGTAGCTGGCGAAGTACAGGTCGAGCGTCCGGTACGCGGGAGTGGGCGTGCCGTCCTCCTTCGGCCACACCTTGGCCGACTCGACCCGCTGAAGCCTCGGGAACGTCTCCGCGGCCCGGCGTACGTCGGCGTAGACCTTCTCGAACTCGTCCGGGTTGGCGGGATTACCGATGACAAGGGTGATCTTGGTGGGCATGGCGCTCTCCTTCAGGCACAACCGCACACCTGACGAGTGCCAGATGGAACGAACGTTCTGTCTGTGAGAACCATACCGGCCGTGACCCACACCGTCAAGACCGACCGTTCTATCTAGCCGCGGTCACGTGAGTGACGCTCGCCACCAGGCGCAGGAGCAGTACCGGTGCGACATCGACGCGCAGGTTTGCACGACCGCCGCGTCACGCCTCGGAGTCGCGATCTCCGGACGCCTCTCGTCCGATCGGCGAGGCGGGAACCTCCAGCGGCCGGCCCCGGCGTCGCAGTGCACCGAGGAGCGCGACGAGTGCCAGCACTGCGGCCACCACGCTCAGCCCGACCATCGGCGCCCAACGGGCCAACTCCGGCGTGAACAGCACCAGAACGGCCAAGCCGATGACCTGAGGTCGGGAGACCTTAGCGAAGATCTCATACTCCAACCGCATCCGGGCGACGAGGAAGAGCATCGGACCGCCCACCACGAACAGCAGCCAACTGGGCCGCGGTTGCCCGAACGGATGATCAATCACCAGCTCGTAGCCGACCGCCGTGACGAGCACGCTGAGCACGATCAACAGATGCGTCCGCTCCGACACCGCGCCCAGTCGGCCGGGCATACCCGCCCGGCCGAACGTCTCCGTCAGCAGCAGACCGGCACGGTAGAAGTAGATCCGCCAGAGCAGCGCGCTGGTGGCGAACGCGACAGTGAACGCGGCTGCCCGCTCGGCGGAGTAGTCCGCACCGCTGAAGACCACGCCGATAACCAGAATCGACTCACCGAGCGCGATGAGGAACATCTGCTGATAACGGTCCGCGAGATGCGTTCCCGCGATTCGCCACCGACCTACCTTCGAGACCCCGAGCCACGGCAGCGGCCAGCCCAATGTCCAGGCGAGGTAGTCGACGGCGAGGGCGACAACCCAAAGCGGCAGGCGGAGGTTGTCCGGGCCCAACGCGCCGGCCAGCCACAGCGGGGCACTCGCCAAAGCCCACACGACAAGCCGGAACGGCACCAGCCGTCGCGGATGACCACGCAGCGCGGCGGCGACCACCAGCGGCCGCAGCACCATCACCATCAGGTACGCGACAGTGAACGGCAGCGCACGCTCCTCCATGGCGCGTGGCAGCGTCACCGCCATGATCAGGCCGGCGAACATGGTGCCGACCACGACGGCCTGAATGATCGGCTGTTCCGGTTCGTACCGACTGGTGATCCAGGCGGTGTGCGACCAGATCAACCAGAGCGCCAGAAAGAGCAGCAGGGTACGCCCGAACCCCGTGACGAGCGCCCAGCCGGTGTCGTCGCCCAACCCGGCGAATCGTTGCGAGACCCGGGTGAGGGCCACAACGAAGGCCAGATCGAAGAACAGCTCCAGGAACGTCGCCCGACCCGAACTCATTGGAGGGCGCAGCAGCTCGGCACCCCGCCCCGCCGCCATCGTCAGCCTCCGTCCGCCCCTCGCTACCAACGAGCCGGCCGCCAGCGGAGTTGCGTCGGCGCTCATCCCGGCGCAACGACACCTGGGCCGACCGGCCGCGAGAGATCAGCGAGGCGGCCTCCGCCTCTGGGCCCGGGTGGCACCGCAGCTGCTGGGGATACGGCCGTCAGCCGCCGGAGGGTGCCTCACCCCCAGCCTGTCAACTGCGTTGACCGACGGCGTGGAACGCGGAGGGCAGGCCGAGTTCGGCCCGGGCCATCTCGATGAATCGGCGCTCGGCCTCCCACAGGGCGTCGAACCGATCGGCGGGCAACGCCTCGGCCTCGCTGCCCGCCCGTGCGGCAGCCAGGAGCCGGGCCTGGCGCACCAGCTCCGACGAGCCGCTCACCACCTCGACGTTGCCGGCCACCAGTCGAAGCGCGGTCTTCGTGCTCTCCAGTCGCTCCCGGTATCGACTGCCCTCGTCGTCGAAGAACGGCATGAGATCACCCGGATCACGCGGGCGCGGCACCGCGGTGATGCGGGCGGCCGGGTTGAGGACGTGGGCCACGTACTCCCGGACCGCGCCGATGAAGTCGGTGTACGCGTTCAGCCGGATGTCCCGCCACTGTCGATCCTGGTCGCGCCGCCACAACCGGTCCTGAGCCCGGACGGTGAGCCACCCACCGATCAGGACCGCCAGCATCGTCGTCGTCGCGGTGACACCCACCTGGATCAGACTCACCGGCACCACCGTTCGTATTGATCGGCTACTCACCCTACCGCCCGATGTCACCCGCTCCGGGCGGAGCGCGACAGCCCGGGTCCGGCCGGTGCTCAAAGGCGGCGAGAGTTGGATATTGACTAGAGCCGATGTATCGTGGGAACGCTCCCAGACCGCATCCACCACCCCACCTGATCGAGGAGCTGAACATGTCACGACGGCGTCATCGCCCGGCCACCATGCTGGCCGGGCTGCTCGTTCTGACCCTGGCAGCGTCCCTGTCGCCACCGGCGCCGATGGCCGGCGCCGCCACGGCCGGCACATCCAAACCCCGCGCTGTGCCACTCGCTGAGCTGACCGTGGTGTCCGAACGGGTGGCTTTCGGTCTGCAGCGTCCGATCGCGATCACCGGGCTTCCGGACGGCCGGATGCTGATCGCGGAGAAGAACGGCACCGTCCGCGCCTACCACCCCGACACCGGCCTGGCTCCCGACCCGGTGATCGACCTGAGCGCCCGGATCGACACGTCGGACAACGAGCGCGGCCTTCTCGGCATTACTCCGGCGCCGAACTTCGCGCGGACCGGGATGCTCTACGTGGCCTACACCAGCCTGCCGGCCGGCGCGCTGACCCTGGCGCGAGTGCCCATCAATGCTCCTGATCGGGTGCAGGTGCTGCTCACCCAGCAGCACGCCGAGTACGGCAACCACAACGGCGGACAGGTGGCCTTCGGCCGCGACGGCTACCTCTACTGGTCCCTCGGCGACGGTGGCTACGCGAACGACCCCTACAAGAGCGGCCAGAACCTCGGCACCCTGCTCGGCAAGATTCTGCGGATCGACGTCAACCGCAGCTGCGGGGGAAAGCCCTACTGCGTGCCCTACGACAACCCGTTCGTCCGCACGCCGGGCGCGCGGCCGGAAATCTGGGTCTACGGGCTGCGCAACCCGTGGAAGTTCTCCATCGACCCGGCCGACAACTCGCTGTGGATCGGTGACGTCGGCCAGGGTTTGATCGAGGAGATCAACCACGTCCGCCCGTCGCAGCGTGGCGCGAACCTCGGCTGGTCCTGTCGAGAGGGCACGCCCGTCTTCGACGAGACGCAGTGCCGGCCGGGCGTACGGCTCACCGACCCGATCGTCGAGTACGACCACTACATGACGGAGAACTGCTCCATCATCGGCGGCCTGGTGTACCGGGGGTTCGTCACCCCGGAGGCACGGGGCACCTACATCGCTAGCGACTACTGCTCGACCCGCGCCTTCGCCGTGCGTCCCACGTCCACGGGTGGCTACGAGTCCGCTGAGATCGGCACCTTCCCCACCCAGCCGACGGCGTTCGGCGCCGACGTGAACGGCGAGCTGTATGTGCTCAGTGACCTCCCGGGATGGCTGAGCAAGGTGCGGTTCGAGCGGGTTCAGCCATCCCCCACCGGCGGGGCGACGATCCGCTGAACCTCGGGATACGCCCTTGACACCAGCACCACCTCCGGGGGCGGCCGCGTTCGGCGGCCGTCCCCGGACTGCTGCGCGGCAGGCTCCCGTTGAGCCACCCGGCGAGCCAATTCGAGCCGATCGACCGCAGTACGCCCGAGATCGTCCGTGCGACCGCCAGCAACGCCCAGCTCAGGACCGAAGCCGCCATTGGCGACCTCCACGAGCAGGCAGCGTGACCGCGGACCGCAGGCCGAGCCACTGCTCAGCGTCCCAGGCGTGGAAACGCTCTACCTCCTGGAACCCGAGCTTTGCCGCAAGGCGCATCGAGGCGACGTTGGCGGTTTGGGTGGTGAGCACCACCGGCTCGCCGGGAAGGACACCGTCGAACCAGTCGAGGGCCGCCGCGCACGCCTCGGTGGCGTACCCGAATCCCCACGCCTGCGGCAGGAACAGGTAACCGAGGTCGGCCTTCCCCATCGCTGCCGGGCGGCGGTGCCCCGTTGCTCTCCTGAGCAGGATCTGGCCGATCATCGCCCCGTCGAGGTCAACGACGAAGCTTCCGGGCCACCGCTCGGGCACTTCAGGCATCTCGCGCTCAAGCTCGCCGGGCAGGCGGGGACCACCGAGGTAGGTGTTCACCTCCGGCGACGCCAGCAGCTCGATGAACGCAGCGCGGTCCTGGGCCTCGGGCTCACGGAGCACGAGCCTCTCGGTCCCGATCGGCGCAGGCGGCCAGGCGACGGCTCCCAGGTCTGACACGCGCGTCATTGGTCGAGGCTGGCACATCGGGTCGTGGAACCCAACCCAGCCAGCCGGGTGGTCGATGTCGAAGCGCGGCCCGTTGCCGGCGACGGCGTCCGCGAGGGTCACGGCCAGGTCTCCGATGTAGGTAATGTGCGGAAGTGACAAGAAGCGAGCGGATCGCGGACCAGCTGGACCGGCACTGGCACAGGAACCTGCGGCCGCGGTTGCACGGTCTTGCCGACGAGGAGTATTTCTGGGAGCCGGTGCGCGGCTGTTGGAGCATCCGCCCACGTGGCACGTCGGCCGCACCGACGTCGGCAGGTTCAGGGGAATGGACGATGGACTGTGCGTCCCCTGACCCGGCGCCGGCGCCGGCGCCGGTGACGACAATCGCCTGGCGGCTGGCGCACATCATCGTCTCCTGCCTGGGTTATCGGGTCGGGTGGCACTTCGGCGGCCAGGACGTCGACTCCCAGACGTTTACCTACGCGGGGACAGCTGACGAGGCGCTGAAACAGCTTGATGAGATGTATGGACGATGGAACGCCGGGGTCCGCGAGCTCTCGGACGCCGAGCTGGAGAGTCCGCCCACTGTGGGTTCCGAGCGGTTTCCCATGGAGGGCATCGTCCTGCACGTCAACAGGGAGCTGATCCATCACGGTGCCGAGATCTGCCTGCTGCGCGACCTCTACCGATGGCAGGACGAAGCCGTACCGCAACCAACCGCTCGGCAGGTGGCACCGAGCCTCGTAGCGTTCCCGCAATGAGCAGGAGCGACGAGCGTGACCTGGTTCGACGCGGGTACGACGCACTCTCCTACCACTATCGACCGGACGACGCTGACGACGGCCAGTACGCTCCCTGGCTCGCCGGCCTACACCAGCGCCTACCTGCCTCGGCGGCAGTCCTCGATCTCGGATGCGGCTGTGGGGTGCCGGTCGCCCGCTTCCTCGCCGACGCCGGACACGACGTCACCGGCGTTGACATCAGCGACGTGCAGATCGAGCGGGCGCGCCGCCTGGTGCCCAACGGCACCTTTCTCCGCGCCGACGCCACAGGGCTCGACCTGCCGCCGGCCTCGTTCGACGCCGTGGTCTGCCTGTACGCCCTCATCCACATGCCCCTGGCCGACCAGCCGCAACTCATCAAGAGCATCGGCACCTGGTTACGCCCCGGCGGCTGGCTGCTCACCACCGTCGGCAACAGTGCCTGGACGGGCATTGAGGACAACTGGCTCGGTGGCCCCGCCAGCATGTGGTGGAGTCACGCCGACGCCTCCAGTTACCGCTCGTGGCTGCAACAGGCGGGACTGACAATCATGGCCGAGGATTTCGTCCCGGAAGGCAGCAGCGGGCACTCCCTCTTCTGGGCACAGCGCCTACCGGTGCGGCCAGTCCCATCGTCGGGCAGCCGCAGCAATCAGTGACCTCCGTCCCGGCGGAGGAAGCACGACAGCAGTTGCCTGAACTCGTGCGGGTGCTCGATCGCCGGCACGTGCCCGCATCGGCCGAGCACGTGCAGACGGACATCGGCCAGGTGTTCGAGCAAGGGCTGGGCTGCGGTCCCGAGCGGGGTGACTCGGTCCTCGGCGCCGTGAACGAGCAGCACGGGCGCGCGTACCGCTGCCAGCGTCTGCGCCGAGAGGGTGAGCTCGTCGACCCATCGTGCCCTGGGTGGAGGGAACAACGACGCGAATGCCGCCGCCCCCGCTCGCATCGCAGCCGCACGGGCGTCGACGGCCGAATCGGTCACGAGCGCCTGGTCGAGGACGAGGCGACTCAGCATGTCCCGTGCTCCGAGCGGGCCGGCGGGGGCGGCCCAGACCGCGTCGAGGTCGGCGGAGAGCGGCGCCCCGGGGGCGCCCATCGTCGAGACCGCCACGACACGGGTGACCTGCTGGTGGCGCGCGGCCGCCAACGCCAGCGCCACGGCACCGCCCATGGAGTGACCCACCACGGCGTAGTGCTCGATACCGAGAGCATCCATCAGGCCCGCGGCCTGCTCCGTCCACAACCGGAGCCCACCCCTGGAGCCCGCTGGCACAGGGGTACGGCCGAACCCCGCCTGGTCCGGAGCCACCAGGTGCAAGGACGTGCCCAGCGCTTCCGCCGTCGTCGCCCAGGCTCCGGACCCGGTCGTGCCGGGTCCGGAGCCGTGCAGCATCAGCACCGGGGGCCCGGTGCCGCTCTCCAGGACGTGGACGGGGGACCCGTCGACTGTGACGCTCCGAAGTGCCGTCACCGGGGCAGACCAGGTGTGCTCATGCCGATGCGGGGCTGACAGACTTTGCGAAGAGCTCCATCATCGCCCTGCCGAATTGCGGCATGTCGGGCCACCCCCGGCAGGAGACGAGGTTGCCGTCCACGACGTCGGGAGCGTCGATGACAGTCGCGCCGGCGTTCTCCATGTCACCGGTGATGGGGGGAAAGCACGCGGTCTTTCGACCCTTCAGCAGCCCGTACACCGCTGGCACCTGCGCGCCGTGGCACACCAACGCGATGGGGAGTTTGCGAGCGAAGAAGTGCTCGGTGATGCGCCTGACGTCGGCGTCGACCCGGATCCACTCGGGGGCACGTCCCCCGGGGATGATGAGGGCGTCATAGCGCTCGACGTCGACCTCGGCCCAGGGGACGTCGACCGGCAACTTCCGGCCGTTCTTCTCCACGTAGGCGTCGGAGTTGGGGTCGAACTCGTGGATGACCAGTTGCACGTCACGCATCGTCCGTGACGAGACGTCGACGTCCCAGCCGCCCTCCTGCACGCGGTAGTAGGGATACATGGTGTCGAGCTCCTCGGCGGCGTCGCCGGTCAGGAGCAGCGCTCTGGGCACCTGCTTCTCCTCGCATCTGGGGACGGTGAGGTGGATCCAATCCGATCCGATCAGGATTGAGTTAGCATTCCCGGGCCCAGGGCGCCCGTCAAGCCTCTACCGCCATCCCGTCGGCGCCCTCGATCTCGTCGAACAATCGTCGGAAACGCTCGCCGGACCGCAGGATGTGCCGACGCATCGCGTAGGCGGCGGCGTCGGGGTCACGCGCGGCGATCGCTGCCACAACTTCCTCGTGCTCGGCCATGGCCAGGTGAGTGACCTGGGTGTCGTGGTGAAGCCGGAAGAGGTGCACGTGGCTGTGCAGGCGAGCCAGCGCTTCACGGATGACCTGGTTCTCCGCGCTCAGGGCGACGAGATCGTGAAAGGCGGCGTCGCGTAGCCCGAAGGCGCCATAGGCCGAGGGCCCGTCGCCCCCCTCCAGCTCCGCCATCTCCTCCAGCATTCGTCGCAGACCGGCCACCTGCTTTGAGGATGCGCGTTCGGCGGATCTGCGCGCCGCCGCCGGCTCGAGGAGGAGGCGGACCTCGAGCATGTCCTCGAATCGGTGACGGGTGATCTGGGGTGGAATGCGGTAACCGGCATGGGGCACACGCACCACCAGGCCCTCGGCCTCCATCCGGTTCAGAGCGTCTCGGATCGGCGTCTGCGAGACCCCCAGCTCTCGCGCCAGGACGTCGATCGTGACGCGGGAGCCAGGCTCGATCCGTAGCGACATCAGCTGTCCGAGCAGCGTGTCGTACACCTCGTCGGCAAGCCGGCCGCCAGATCTTCCCGGCGGTGCTGCGCCCGTCACGGCCCTGCGGCCCCGCGCGATCATCGCTTCGTCGTCCATCGTGACGTGAGGTCCTTTCTTGCACCTTCGGGAACCTGTTGACATCAGTCACAAGGCTGCGACATGCTGACGCCCCCACTGGATCGTATAGGAAAAGTGACGGATGCCTTGCATCCAGCACCTCCCGGGCCGCAGATGGGCCGAAGGACTTCTCGACGGCACGAGGACCCGGTGCATCGCGGCGTACTCGTGACGCCGGTCCGCGGGTCGGCTCCCGCGTCAGCCCGGCGACACGCCTGAACAACCCAGCAACTGCTCAGCGAGGCACATAGCGAGGCCCTCAAGGTCCCCACCCAGAAAGCAGGCAGAAATATGCGGCATCCAAAGCGAACAGGACGAATATCCGCTTCCGGTCGGAAGGTGCAGTTGGCGACGATGGCCATGCTGCTGGTGGCCACGACCGCGGCGGCTTGCGGCGATGGCAAGGACGACGGCGAGAAGGCGAGCGCACCCAAGGCGCCGGCGACCATCCCGGAACTCACCAAGGACCCGCTGACCCTCAGCTTCATCTGGTTCGACTGGCCGCCCGCCAAGGCACTGGAAGCCTTCGCGAACGCGGAGTACAAGAAGGAACGGCCGAACGCGACCATCAAGGTCAACACCGTGCCGAACGCGAACTGGCACGACGCGATGTTCACCCAGTTCGCCGCGCGCAAGACCGACTTCGACATCGCGATCCTGGACTCGCAACACATCGGCGAGGCCGTGACGAACGGCAACATCCTCGACCTCACCGACTTCGTCAAGGAAAACATCGACGTCGCGGCGTACAACCCGTACCTCCTGGCGGCGTACGGCCAGTTCCCCCAGGCGGAGACCGGCAAGCGCGACGAGAACGCCAGCCTGTACGGACTACCGCTGCTCGGCGACACCTGGACGATGATCTACCGCAAGGACCTGATCGGCGACAAGCCGCCGCAGACCTGGGACCAGATGATCGCAGCCGCCGAGAAGTGCCAGGCGGACAACCCTGGCGTCAGCGGGCTGGCTTTCCACCAGGCCAACGGCTCCGACGCCGCGGCCGTCACCTACAACACCGTCAACGGCGTCTACGGCGGCAACCTCTGGGATTCCAGGACGCGCAAGATCGATGGCGTCATCAACGACGCTGCGGGCCAGGAGGCGATGGACGTCCTGGTCAACAAGATGAAGCCGCTGACCGCCAAGGGCTCCGGCAACTGGTTCATCGACGAGGTGAACGCGGCGGTCGCCCAGGGCAAGGCCTGCATCGCGTTCAACTGGATCGCCGCGAGCGGCGGCCTGCTCGATCCGAAGCAGTCGACGCTCGGCACCACCCGGGAGCAGATTCTCGACAAGCTGGGCTTTGCCACCCTGCCGAGCCAGAAGACGAACCTGGTCCCTCTCGGCGGTATGGGGATGCACGTGTCGGCCTACTCCGCCGCGGCGAACCAGACGGAGGCCCTGAACTTCATGAAGTGGTTCGAGCGGGCTGACGTCCAGAAGAAGTGGGCCGCGGCCGGTGGCGTGCCATCGCGTACGGACGCCCTGGAGTCGCCCGAGTTCCTCAATGCCGGGCCGTTCAACCAGGTGTACACCGACTCGGTTCCGCGGATGCGGGACATGTGGAACGTGCCCGAGTACGCGCGCCTCGTCGACATCGAGAACACCAACGTGAACGCGGCTCTCAACGGCGCGAAGAAGCCGAAGGATGCGCTCGACGACATCGCCAAGGAGCAGCAGGGCGTGCTCGACTCGAGCAACCGCAAGGGTGGCGGCGGACTGTGAGTGACCCTGCCCCTCTGACGACCGACGATCCCGGGCAGGTGGCGTCCGCGAGGCCGCCTGCCCGGGGTCGGCCCCCTCGGCTGAGCGACCGTGGGCTCGCCGTGGCCTTCATCTCCCCCGCGATGCTGCTGTTGCTCGCCATGTCGGTGTTCCCGTTGCTGTGGGCGTTGTACCTGTCCTTCACCGACTACTCGGCCACCCGCGGGGGGCCCGCCAATTTCATCGGGTTCGGGAACTACGCCGCCATCCTGACGTCGGCGCAGGTCCACACGAGGGCCCTGACGACGTTGATCTACGTGGTCGGCGCGGTCGGCCTGCAGACCGTGCTCGGATTCGGGATCGCCTACCTGATCTCACGGCGCACACATGGGCGAGGAGTGCTGACCACGCTGTTCCTGGTGCCGATGATGCTGTCGCCGGTCGTGGTCGGGCTGTTCTGGCGATTCATGCTCGACGCGCAGTTCGGCGTGGTCAACAGCATGCTCGGCTCACTCGGCCTGGGGCAGGTGGAGTGGCTCACCCGACAGCGGACGGCACTGCTGTCCCTGATCGTTGTCGACACCTGGCAATGGACGCCGTTCATCATGCTCATCGCACTCGCGGGCCTCACCGCGGTTCCCAAGTACCTCTACGAGGCCGCCTCGATCGACCGGGCGTCCGAATGGTTCCGGTTCCGCACCATCACTCTGCCGCTGGTATGGCCACTGCTTCTCATTGCCGTGATGTTCAGGGCCATCGAGGCATTCCGGCTGTTCGATCTCGTCTACATCCTGACCAACGGAGGCCCGGGTGTCTCCACCGAGACGTTGTCGTTCCACATCTACAAGGTCGCGTTCCTGGGCTTCAACACCGGAACCGCCTCGGCGTACGGGATCCTCATGGTCCTCGTCGTCATCGTCCTCACGCAGTTCTACCTGCGCTACCTGAACAAGCTCAAGGAGGGCTGATGGCCGTCTCCGTCGACGAGGCCGTGTCCACAGGTCCTGCCCGGGACCACACGCCCCCAGCGCGCCGCCTTGGCGGCCGAGGCCGCTCGGTGCTGGAGGTCACGCTGCTGACCGTGCTGGCCGTCGTGATGCTCTTTCCGGTGCTGTGGATGATCGAGACGTCCATCAAGGAGAACCGCGACGTCTACGCCATCCCGGCCAAGCTCTTCGACTTCACTGTCACTCTGGACCATTACAAGGACGTGTTCGTCGGCCCCGACGGTGGTCGCTCGGCCTTGTCCGTATCGTTCCTCAACTCCGTCGTGGTCGCCGGAGCTTCCACGGTGCTGGCCACCGTGCTGGGCGTCCCGGCGGCCTGGGCCTACTCACGCTTCGCCGTGAAGGCCAAGAAGGACCAACTGTTCTTCATCCTGTCCACGCGTTTCATGCCGCCCGTGGTGGTCGTGATCCCGATCTTCCTCATGTACCGACAGGTCGGACTCATCGACAACAAGCTCGGCTTGATCCTCATCTACAGCGCGTTCAACGTCCCGTTCACGATCTGGATGATGAAGGGGTTCGTCGACGAGGTGCCCGCGGAGTACGAGGATGCCGCCATGCTCGACGGTTACACCCGTCTGCAGGCGTTCCGGCGGTTCACCCTTCCCCTGCTCGTGCCCGGCATCGCCGCGACGGCGGTCTTCGCACTCATCTTCTCGTGGAACGAGTTCGTGTTCGCCACCTTCCTCACCTCCAGCGACGACGTCCGGACGGCCCCACCCGCCATCGCCGGCCTCATCGGCGGCACCACCACGGACTGGGGTCTCGTGGCCGCCGCCTCCGTGGTGTTCGCCCTACCGGTGCTCGTCTTCGCGTACCTGGTGCGCAAGCACCTCATCGCCGGTGTGACGCTCGGGGCGGTGCGACGCTGATGGCGGGCATCGAGGTGACCGCCCTGCACAAGCGCTACCCGGACGGGACGGTCGCAGTTGAACACGTGGACCTGTCCATCGGCCACGGCGAGCTGTTCGTGATGCTCGGCCCTTCGGGTTGCGGCAAGACGACCACGCTGCGGGCCATAGCCGGCCTGGAGAGGCAGACGACGGGCGACATCCGCATCGGCGGCACGCTGGTCAACGACCTACCGCCCGCCGAGCGCGACATCGCCATGGTGTTCCAGTTCTACGCCCTCTACCCGCATCTGAAGACCCGCGACAACCTGGCGTTCCCGCTGCGGGCAGAGGGACTGCCCAAGCCGGAGGTGCACGAGCGGGTCAACGAGGCTGCCCGGCTGATGAGGCTTGGTCCGCTCCTGGACCGGCGACCGCGCCAACTCTCCGGCGGGGAGCAGCAGCGCGTCGCGCTCGCTCGCGCCCTGGTGCGACGACCGCGCGCATTCCTCATGGACGAACCTCTCACCAATCTGGACGCGGAGCTGAGGGCGGACATGCGCACCGAGATCAAGCACCTGCAGGGGGAGCTGGGGGCGACGATGGTCTACGTCACCCACGACCAGGTCGAGGCGATGTCGCTCGGTCACCGAATCGCCATCCTCAACAAGGGCCGCGTCGAGCAGATCGGCACGCCGCTGGAGGTCTACGACCGTCCCGCGAGTCTTTTCTGCGCCGCTTTCATCGGCTCCCCGCCGATGAACCTGATCGAGGTGGAGGTGGCCGACGGGAAGCTGCGCGGTGAGGGCGGACTGGCCCTCGCGCCACCGCCAGGCCTGCCGCGCGACCGTCGTCTGGTCGCCGGCGTCCGGCCGGAGGCGCTGGAGGTCACCGCACCGGGGGAGGAACGTTCGGTCCCGGCCCGCGTGGTCTCGGCGGAGTGGCTGGGCAACGAAATCATCTACGTGGTCGACCACGGCGGCCAGCGCGACGTACGGGTTCGAATGCCCACGACTGTCCGTTTCGCGGCTGACGCAACGGTCGGGCTGCGGCACACCGGCGGGACCCCGGCGGTCTACGACGTGAGCACGGAAGAGCTGGTGGCCTGATGGGAACCGTGGCAGTGCACGGGCTGCGCAAGTCCTTCGGAAAAGTCCAGGCCCTGGACGGGGTGACGCTGGACGTGCCGGACGGCTCGTTCTTCGTCGTGCTCGGGCCCTCCGGAGCAGGCAAGACGACGACCCTGCGAGCGATGGCCGGCCTCGACAAGCTCGACGCCGGGTCGGTGCATCTGGACGGCAGGGACGCGACAGGTGACACACCGGCCGCACGCGACCTCGCCATGGTCTTCCAGAGCTACGCCCTCTACCCGCGACACACTGTGTACGAGAACATCGCTTCGCCGCTGCGGGCACGCCGCTGCTCTTCGAGTGAGATCGCCGCTGCCGTCGAGCAGATGTCGAACCTGCTGCACATCGAACGTCTGCTGCAGCGTCGTCCCGCGCAGTTGTCGGGCGGTGAGATGCAGCGTGTCGCCCTGGCCCGGGCGCTGGTCCGTCGCCCGCGCGCGTTCCTCATGGACGAACCGCTGACGAACCTCGACCTCAAGCTCCGCGTCGAGATGCGCACCGAGCTCACCCGCATCCACCGGAGCCTCGGAGCGACCTTCGTCTACGTGACAAACGACCAGGTCGAGGCCCTGTCCATGGCCGACCAGGTCGCGGTCCTCAAGGAGGGGAAGGTGCAACAGGTCGGAACGCCCACCGAGGTGTACGAGCGTCCAGCCAACCAGTGGGTCGCGGGATTCGTCGGGAGCCCGCCGATCAGCCTGCTGGCCTGCCACGCCGAGGGAGATCGTCTGGTCGGTGCCGAAGGCTGGACATTGCCGCGACCCCGCTGGACCACGGCCGAGGACGGTCGTGCGCTGCTGCTGGGCCTGCGCGCGGAGGACCTGTCCGTCGAGCAGCGTGGGAACGCCTCGATGTCAGGCGAGCTCTACGGGCTCGAGCCGCTCGGTGACCGAACGGTGGTCGACGTCCGAGTGGGGACGGAGATCCTCAAGGTCAAGGCACGACCCACAGTCACCGGTACGCCGGGCGAGCGGCTGCATGTCACTGTCGACCTGGACCGTGCGCACCTGTTCGATGCGGGCACCGGGCTGTCGCTGTCCGAGGCTGGGCGGTAACGGCGCCCGGCGGCGACGGCGACATGCGCCCGCACCTGGCAATCGAGCCTCGGCGGACCGCCACCAGCGAGCACGGTCTGACGACGCTGAGACGACAGTGGCCCGAGAAGGCGATCGGTGGAGCGGGGCGTCGCGCCCTGCGGCCAGGTCCAAGGCCACATTCGACCCGCTCGGCAACCTCGCGCCCGACGAGGGCGTGTGACCCGTCCGTCTACGCGCAGGGCGCGAACGCTGCGGCACGCCGGACATCACCACGAAGACCACAGGAGGCGACGCAGTGAGTGACCCGATGAAGGTCCTGGCCCCCGAACACCGGCGGCTCCGCATCGGCGACGCCTGGCGCGACGCCGCAGGCGGAGCCACAGTTGCCGTCGAGGACCCGGCCACCGGCAAGACCATCGCCGAGGTGGCGGACGCCGGCGTCGTCGACGGGCTCGCCGCCCTGGACGCGGCCAGCAAGGCGATGGCGGAGTGGGCGGCGACCCCGCCGCGGAAACGGTCAGAGTTGTTGACCGCGACGTACCGGGCACTGACCGAGCGATCCGAGGAGGTCGCCCGGCTGATAACGCTCGAGATGGGCAAACCGCTCGCCGAGGCTCGGGGAGAGGTGGCCTACGGCGCCGAGTTCTTCCGTTGGTTCGCCGAGGAGGCGGTGCGCGTCGAGGGGCGCTACAGCACCGCTCCCGCCGGTGGATATCGCATCCTCACCGTACCGAAGCCGGTCGGACCCTGCGTCTTCGTGACGCCCTGGAACTTTCCATTGGCCATGGGCGCCCGCAAGATCGCTCCCGCGCTGGCTGCGGGCTGCACGACGATCACCAAGCCCGCGGGCCAGACGCCACTCACCATGCTGTTCCTGGCCCGCATCATGGAGGAGGTCGGCGTACCCCCGGGCGTCGTCAACGTGGTGACCACCAAGCGTCCCGGTGAGGTGGTCTCGGCACTGCTGGCCGACAGTCGGACCCGCAAGCTCTCGTTCACCGGGTCGACCGAGGTCGGGCGCGTACTGCTACGACAGGCTGCGGACAACGTGCTGCGCACCTCCATGGAACTGGGCGGCAACGCGGCCCTGATCGTGTGTGCCGACGCTGACCTGGGCGTCGCGCTCGACGGTGCCATGGTGGCCAAGATGCGCAACATCGGGGAGTCCTGCATCGCGGCCAACCGGATCTACGTCGAAGAGCCGGTGCGCGAGGAGTTCACGGCGCGCTTCGCCGAGCGGATGGCCGCGCTGTCGATGGGTCATGGTCTCGACGACGGCGTGAACGTCGGGGCGTTGATCGACGAGGCCTCGGTCACCAAGATCGACGAGCTGGTCGCCGACGCGGTCGATCGCGGCGCCCGGGTCCTGGTGGGCGGCGAGCGTCCGGATGGCCCGGGCCACTTCTACCCGCCTACGGTCCTCGTCGACGTGCCCGAAGATGCGCGGATGCTGAAGGCGGAGATCTTCGGCCCGGTGGCGCCGATCATCTCGTTCACCTCCGACGACGAGGTGCTGGCGAAGGCCAACAACACCGAGCACGGCCTGGCCGGGTACGTCTTCACCCGTGACCTCCAGCGTGCGCTCCGGTTCGCCGAGGGGCTGGATACAGGGATGCTCGGCATCAACCGTGGTCTGATATCGGACCCGTCAGCTCCGTTCGGAGGCGTGAAGCAGTCCGGGATCGGCAAGGAGGGGTCGCACGAGGGCATCCTCGAATACCTCGACCTCACCTACGTGGCGATCGACCTACCATGACCGGCCTGCTGCGCCGGGCGCCCGCCGACCAGCACATCGCCGCCGACGTTCCGGAGAGGCACTGACATGCTTGAGACCGTCCGCGGACCACGCCAGCTGATAGTGGGCGAAGGGGTCGCGCAGAACATCCCACGAGTGGTGGCCGAGAGTGGCTCACGAGTCCTCATCGTGACCGACCAGGTTCTTCTGGGGCAGCCGGGCGTGGCCGAGATCGTGGCCGCCGTACGGGAGAAGGTCACCGTCGTCGAGGTGTTCTCCGACGCGACCCCAGACGTGCCACTCGCGGATGTCGCAGTGGCCGTCTCGGTCGCCGCCGAGGTGGACGCCGACGTGATCCTCGCCATCGGGGGTGGCACGGTGATCGACCTCGCCAAAATCGTCGGCGTCATCCGGCGCCACGGTGGGACGCCGCGCGACTTCTACGGCGAGTCGAAGGTGCCGGGGCCGACGATTCCTCTCGTCGCGGTCCCGACGACGTCAGGCACCGGCTCCGAGCTCACACCCGTGTCGGTGTTGACCGACCCGGACCGCGAGCTGAAAGTGGGGGTGTCCAGTGTCCACATCGTCCCCGACTTCGCCATCGTCGACCCCGAACTCACCTACACCTGCCCTGCGACCGTCACCGCCCACTCCGGCATCGACGCGTTCTGTCACGCGGTGGAGAGCTACACCGCGCGCCCCCGGGCCCACGGACCGCGCGACCCGGTGGAGCAGGTGTTCCTCGGCCGCAACCCGATCACCGACCACTACGCGCTCCTGGCCGCGGAGCGGATCGCCCGTAGCTTGCGTCGTGCTGTCACGGACGGGGGCGACACGGACGCGCGCGCGGACATGTCCTATGGGTCCATGCTCGCCGGGCTCGCCTTCTCCCACGCGGGCAACGCGGCCCCGCACGCTCTCCAGTACCCCATCGGCGCGGCCACGCACACGCCGCACGGCGTGGGCGTCGGGCTGCTACTGCCCTACGCGCTGGACGCGGCCAGGGATGCCATCGGCGACCGGTTGGCCATCCTCGCCCGGGTGTGCGGGCTCGACGTGGCCGACGCCTCCGATGCCGAGGCCGCAGACTCGTTCCTCACCTGGCTCGACGGGCTCCTTGCCGACATCGGCATCCCTCGCACCTTGGCGGACATCGGCGTGGCACGCGCCGACCTCCCCCGGTTCGCGGAGATGGCCAGTGGCGTCACCCGCTTGATCCAGAACCATCCAGGCCCGACCGACACCGCCAGCCTGACCGCGATCCTCGAAGCGGCCTGGACCGGGGACCGGACCCGACACAGCAGTGCATCGCCGTTCGTGTGAAGCCGAATCCTCGTCCCGCTGTTCACACCGACCTCGGTCGCTGCCACGTCCACACATTCAGTCGCTGACTCTGCTGCGGGACTGGTAGACCAGGTCCTGGTACTCGGGATGCCTGGCGATCCATCCCGCGACGAACGGGCAGGTGGCCAGGACGAGCAGGTGCGCGGCGCGGGCTTCGTCGAGGGCGGTGCGGACCAGCGCCGCTCCGATCCCCCGGCCCTCGTAATCCGGCGAGACCTCGGTGTGCACGAACGCGACGAGCTCCGCGGTGCGGATGTACTGCGCGACGCCTGCGATCCTGGACTCGCCGTCGACCCGGGCCTCGTACCGGTTGGCCTCAGGAACGTCCTTCACTTCCACCATCACTCGTCCTCCGTACGTCTGAGGGGTGGCCGGGAACGGGTAGCCGTTCCCGGCACGGTCTTCTCGCGGGCCCGGTCGCGCTGCCGCGCGCCCGCCCCGCCGGTGTTCTCACGGAGCAGGGGTTTCCTGCCACCGGAACGGGCTGTCTTCCAATGCCGAGCGGTCCCAGTGCCCCAGGTCCGCGGCGGCTTCATAGGTGGTGCGGAGAAACTCGGCGACTGCGCGGTCCGGGTCCGGTGCGGCGCGTACGGCCTCGTAGGGCAGCAGGAACTGTTGGAACTGGGCACTGAAGTACGCGCCTTCGGGACCGACCTGCTGCTCGGCGAACCCGTCGGGTGCGGGGTAGGCGTAGGAGTAGAAGGCACCTTCCTCGCCACCACCGGGCCAGAAGCCGCAGCTGGACAGTTCCCGGGAGTAGCCCTCGACCATGACCCAGTCCCCGCAGTTGGGCACTCCGCCGGGGTGCGGCGGGGCCGACCGGCCGGAAAAGCGGGTGCAGGCGAGGTCCATCCCGCCCCAGAAGAAGTGCACCGGACTGACCTTGCCTACGAAGTGCGACCGGAACTCGCCGATCACTCGGTTCGCCTGCAGCAGCTGTCGCCAGAACAGGGTGGCCGCCTCTCCGTCGTAGGAGGCGTGGTCGTGGTCCTCGGCGAACGGAATCGCCGGGTCGACCTCGTTGGGATGCGGCCGGATCGATGCCTCGATCCCGAGTTGACGGAGCATATCCAGGATTCGTGTGTAGAACTCGGCGACCGGCATCGGCCGGAGCGGGAGACTTTGCGCGCCGCCGTTGCTGGTGCGGACGTTGAGCTGGTGGCCGAGGAAGTCGAACTCGATCTCGAAGGCCCCTGCGCCGTACGGGATTGTCGACGTCGTGAGTCCGCGCGGACTCACGTACAGGGTCACCTGCCACCAGTGGTTGAGCAGCGGCGCGTGGGCCATGCGGATCTTGCCCACGATCTGGGTCCACATGTGCAGGGTGTCGCGGGTGGGGGTCCAGTCCGAGACTCGTAGGCTCGGCCAACTCGTCGTAGTCGGAATTGTCATGGTTGCTCCCATCTATTGGTGTTGTGACCAGTGGGTGACGCTCGTCGCGATCGTGTCCTACCAGCCGATCAGCGGTACTCCGGGTTGGCGTTGCCAGGGCGGCTACCTGCCTCCCAGGCCGTGCGCTGGTTGCCGTAGGCCGGGATTCCGCCGGCACGGCGGATCATCGACGCGAGGTGGAGCAGGTTGTAGGTCATGAACGTGATGTTGCGGTTGGTGAAGTCGTTGTCCGGGCCGCCGGAGCCCTCATCGAGGTAGGACGGCCCGGGGCCGACCTCGCCGAGCCAGCCCGCGTCGGACTGGGGCGGGACGGTGAAGCCGATGTGTTGCAGGCTGTAGAGGATGCTCATCGCGCAGTGCTTCAAGCCGTCCTCGTTGCCGGTGAGCAGGCAGCCACCGACCCGTCCGTAGTAGGCGTACTGCCCCTGCTCGTTGAGCACGCCGGAGTAGCCGTAGAGCCGCTCGATCACCCGGCGGGTCACCGAGCTGTTGTCGCCGAGCCAGATCGGTCCGGCGATGACCAGGATGTCGGCCGCCAGCACCCGGTTTAGCAGCGTGGGCCATTCGTCGGCGTCCCACCCGTACTCGGTCATGTCCGGTCGGACGCCGGTGGCGATGTCGTGGTCGACGGCGCGAATCTGGTCCACGCTGACCCCGTTCGCCTCCATGATGGCCACACTGCGGTCGATCACCCCCTGGGTGTGGCTGCGGGCGGGGGAACGGTTGAGCGTGCAGTTGATGTACATCGCGCGCAGCCCGGTGAAGTCGGGCCTGTCGATCTTCGGCATGGTCATGATGGGTCCTTGCTGGTAGTAGGTCGTGCTGTCGGTCCGCCGGTCGTCGCACCTCGACCGGCCCGGACGAAGCACCGTCCACCTCCGGAGCGCAGCGCCGCATCCGGTGGATCCACGTGACGATGCCGCCGGCGGTCGCCGCGCTGGAACCAGGGCACCCTGCACCCTGCTCAGCTGAAATCAGCTCGCGCCGGTCCCCCGGGAGTGCCGCTCGCGAAGCCCGACCAGCACCACAGGCCCGTCGGTTCGTGGTGGGCTCATCGGAACGTTTCCTCTCGGGGTGAATCCGTCTGGCGCTCAGGAGCACATGCCGTGCAGCACGTTCTCGCCGCTGGACGAAGGCGCACCGACAGATCCGCCGGTCAGCATGTCCGGTCTGACCGGAAAGGTACGCGTTACATTGCAGCACCTGCGGTGGCCTGCGGGCAGTGACACCACGTCACTACCTCGCCATGACATTCCGCGTCCCTGATGGGCTGTGGCACAGGTCCGACCGATGCTCACCGCAGGGGCACCGGTGGAGCACGCGCCGTGCGGACCGGCCCTGCGTCACGCGCTCAAAGGCCAGCTACCGACTCCACCAGGTGTGGCTGGGCCTCGACCAGGGCTGGACGATCTGAACGACGGTGACCCTGACCGGCTCACCGCACGGACACGCCGTCGCCCTACCGGAGCTGGCGCGAGGCACCGGCCGCCGCCGCCCGGGCCACCTCCGGGCTGGGGGCAGCAAGGGCCGCCTCCGCGATCTGGCGGCACTCGTCCAGGGTGTGCGCGGCCAGGGACTCACGCACGGCGGGAATGCTGCGGGGCGCCATGGACAGGCTGGTGATGCCCATGCCTGCCAGCACCAGAGCGAAGGTGGGATCCGCTGCGGACTCTCCACACACGCCGACTGGCTTGCCCGCCTCGACACCGGCCGCCGCGCAGGAGGCGAGGAGCGCAATCAACGCGGGCTGCCACGGGTCGAGCAGGTCAGCGAGGTCGCCGCACATACGGTCGGCGGCGAACGTGTACTGGCTGAGGTCGTTGGTGCCGACGCTGAGGAAGTCCGCGTGGCACAGCACCTGGCTGGCGCGCAGGGCCGCGGCCGGCACCTCGATCATCACGCCGGCGGTCGGTAGGCCGTGCTCGCGGCAGGACTCAGTGAACGCTGCCGCCTCTGCCGCCGTGGCGACCATCGGCGCCATCACCCACACGTCGGCGTCCGTCACGGCAGCCGCCGCCGCGATCGCGGCCAACTGCGTGGTGAGCACGGACGGTGTCTGCCGCGCGACCCGCAAACCGCGGATGCCCAGCGCAGGATTGGGTTCATCGGCCAGACGCAGGAACGGCAGCGGCTTGTCGGCGCCGGCGTCGAGGGTGCGCACGACGATCTTGCGGCCGGGCAGCGCGGCGAAGACGTCGCGATAGGCGGCAACCTGCTCCTCGTGCGACGGCGGGTCGATGCGGTCGAGATAGAGCAGCTCGGTGCGGAACAGACCGACGCCTTCAACCTCGCCGGTGAGGTCGCGGGCGGAGCCGATGTTGGCCAGTAGCGCGATGGGATGGCCGTCCGCCGTCTGCCCGGGCCCCCGGGAGCGGGCGCGGCGTTCGATCTCCGCAAGCCGGCCCGCGTTGACAGTGGCCACCGTCCCCACGGAGACGCCGGTCACCACGACGCCGCTCGATCCGTCGAGACTGGCCAGCGCGCCGTCGGTCACGTCCAGGATGCCCGCGCAGCGGACCACGGCCGGGATACCGAGTGTCCGGGCCAGGATCGCGGTGTGGCTGGTCGGTCCGCCCTCGGCCGTGACCAGGCCCAGCACCAGGGCCGGGTCGAGGCCGGCGGTGTCGGCGGGCGCCAGGTCGCGGGCGGTGAGCAGGTACGGATGGCCAGGGTCCGGCACGCCCGGCATCGGCTGCCCCAGGCACGCCGCGACGAGGCGGTTCCGCAGGTCGTCGAGGTCGCTGACCCGCTCGGCGAGGTACCCGCCCGCGGCTTCGAAGGCGGCCCGGTGCGCGGCGAGCACATCGGTGATGGCGTGCGGCGCGTCGGCGCCGCCGTCGATGGCGGTGTCGGCCGCGTCGATGAGCGTCTCGTCCTGCGCCATCATGACCTGCGCGCGCAGGACCTCGGCGGCGGTCGCGTCGAGGGCGTTCTCGGCGCGACGGGTCAGGTCGGCGGCGACGGCGAGGACCGCGGACCGGACGGCGGCCTTCTCGGCTTCGGGTTCAACGGTCTCCGCCAACGGCGGCAGGGCCGGAGGCGGGGCCAGCCGGTAGACCGGCCCCGCCGCACCACCGGGGCTGGCCCCGATCCCCCGCAGTTCACGCATCGACGGCGTCCAGGTCACGTTCGAGGAGGTCGGCCAGAGTGTCGACGGCCGCCTGCGCGCCGTCGCCGTCGGCCTCCAGCGTGACCTCGGTGCCCTTCTTGGCGCCGAGCGACAGCACGGCGAGCATGCTGCGGGCCGGTACGGGTTTCTTGTCACCGGTGCGGATCGTGACCAGCACCGGCTGCTTCGCCGCCTCGGCGACGAACAGCGCCGCCGGGCGGGCGTGCAGCCCGCTGGCGGAGCCGACGAGGACTGTTCTGGTGGGCAACGGATCCCCCTAGGGTTCGATCGTCACCTTGATCGCTTCGCCGCGCGCCACGATGCCGAAGGCGTCGAGGGTGCGGTCGAGCGGCAGGCGGTGGGTGATGAGGTCGGCGACCGGCACGGAGCCGTTGGCTATGAGTCGCAGCGCTTCCTTGTTGTGCTCCGGGCTGGAGCCGTTGGCACCGACGATGGTCAGTTCGCGGTAGTGCACGAGGTTGGAGTCCAGGGAGATGACGGGCTTGTCCTTCGGCAGACCGCCGAAGAAGCTGATCCGGCCCTGCCGCGCGGACATCTGCACCGCCTGCTCCTGGGCGACGCCGGCGGCCGTGGCGGTGATGACGACGTCGGCCCCCCGGCCCTCGGTGAGCTTGAGCACCGCGTCGACGACGTCGGTCTCGGCGCCGCAGATCGCCGCGTCCGGCTGGACCAGGTTGGCGGCCAGGTCGAGGCGTTCGCGGTTGAGGTCGACGAGGAACACCCGGGCCGCGCCGCGCGAGCGGGCCAGGCGGACGTGTAGGCAGCCGATCGGCCCAGAGCCTACGACGACCACGTCGTCGCCCTCCCCCACATCGGCGAGGTTCTGGCCGTTGAGGACGCAGGCGAGGGGCTCGGCGACGGACGCCTCGGCGAAGCTGAGTTCCTCGGGGATCCGGTTGAGCCCGTCGACGGCGAGGACGTTGTGCGGCACGACCAGGTATTCGGCGAACCCGCCGTCGAAGTGGTATCCCATCGACACCTGGTTGGGGCACACGGTCATCCGGCCGCGCCGGCACTCGGCGCACGTGCCGCACGGGATGGCGGCGATGACCTGGACCCGGTCCCCCGGCCGCCAGCCCGTGACGTCGCCACCGACGTCGGTGATCTCGCCGGCGATCTCGTGGCCCATGACGCGGGGCGGGGCGATGTGGTGGTGGCCGAAGCGGGAGATCTTCACGTCGGTGCCGCAGGTGGAGCACGCGCGGACGCGGATCTTCACGTCGGCGGGGCCTGCCGTGGGCTCGGGCGCGTCCTCAATGCGGACGTCACCGGGTGCGTGGAATCGGACAACCTTCACGAGGATTTCCCTTCGAGGATAGCGATCACGTCATCGGCACTCGTCGACTCTCGTAGCCGCTGCGCCTGCGCCGGGTCCATCAGCACCGAGGCGAGCTGGGCCAGGATGTCCACGTGCCCGTCGCCGGCCGCGGCGATGGCGACGCAGACCCGCACGTCGAAGCCGTCCCAGTTGACGCCCTCGGGGAAGCGCAGCACCGCGAGGGCGTCGCGCTGGACCGACTCCTTGCTGTTCAGCGTGCCGTGCGGGATGGCGACGCCCTCCCCGATGTACGTGGAGACGCTCTGCTCGCGGGCGAGCATCGCGTCCACGTACGCCGGGGCGACCGCGCCGACCTCGACGAGTACCGCGCCGCAGCGGCTGATCGCCTCGTCCCGCGATCCGGCCCGCTCGTCGAGCCGGATCGCGTCACGGGCCAGCAGCTCAGCCACTCAGCTCACCACCGCGCTGCACCGCGTTCACGACCCTGGTGACGGCCGGGTCGCCGATGAACACCTGGATCGGCACGATCACCTTGTCGGGCGCGCTGACCCGGGCCCGCGCGGCGAGCCCCTGGTGGCAGATGACCACGTCTGCGTCCGCCGGGATCGAGTTGACCGGCGTGTGCTCGACGGTCACCGCGTTCTTCGCGAGTTGCCGCCGAAGTTGGCTGGCCAGCATCACGCTGCTGCCCATGCCGGCGTCGCAGGCGACGACGACCTTCTTGATGTCGGTGCCGTTGATGGTGGACATACGTTTCAGACCTCCTGCTTTGCCGACTTGTCGCGGGTCTCGTCGGGGTCGATGACCCTTTCCTCGCCTGGGCGCACAGCCGTCTCCTCGTCCGGGCCGACAGCGTCGGCGGCGGGCTCGCCGCGCCCGAAGCCGAGCAGGGCCGAGGCGACGGCGAAGGTGACGGCGGCGGCGATCACGACGCCGAGAATGACCCCGAAGTGGCCGCCTTTGGGGGTGACGGCGAGGTAGGCGAAGATGCTGCCCGGCGAGGGGGTGGCGACCAGGCCCGCACCGGTGATCACGAAGGTGCCGACGCCGGCCGCACCCCCGGCGATCATGGCGAGGATCAGCTTCGGCTTCATCAGCACGTACGGGAAGTAGATCTCGTGGATGCCGCCGAGGAACTGCACGATGATCGCGGCCGGGGCGCTGGGGCGCAGCGCGCGGGGGCCGAAGACCATGAAGGCGAGCAGCAGACCGAGGCCGGGGCCGGGGTTCGACTCGATCATGAACAGGATCGACTTGCCCTTGTCGGCCGCCTCGGCGATGCCCAGCGGGCCGAACACGCCGTGGTTGATGGCGTTGTTGAGGAAGAGCACCTTTGCGGGTTCGACGAGCACCGAGGTCAGCGGCAGAAGGTCCTTGCCGACGAGCCAGTCGACGCCGGAGCCGGCCTGCTTGGTGAGCCATTCGACCACCGGGCCGATGCCGTAGACACCGCCGATGGCCATCGCGGCGCCGATGATGCCGGCGCTGAAGTTGTCGACCAGCATCTCGAAGCCGGGACGGATCTTGTTTTCGACCAGGCCGTCGAAGAGCTTGAGGACATAGGCCGTGAGCGGCCCTATGATCATCGCGCCGAGGATCATCGGCACATCCGCGCCGACGACGAGGCCCATGGTCGCGACAGCGCCCACGACAGCACCGCGTTGGCCGTGGACCAGCCGGCCGCCGGTGTAGCCGATGAGCACCGGTAGCAGGATGCTGATCATCGGGCCGACCAGTTCGGCCAGGGTCTTGTTGGGGATCCAGCCGGTCGGGATGAACAGTGCGGTGATCAGGCCCCAGGCGATGAACGCGCCGATGTTGGGCATGACCATCGCGGCCAAGTAGCCGCCGAGGCGCTGCACCGTGGCTCTGAGAGGACGTCTGATTCACGTATTTTGTGTGTGTTGTGGTTTTAGTCGTCTCGCCAGGTTGGGGTGGTTTCGGTGGTGAGGCGTTTGGCGAG
>NZ_JBEXGE010000047.1:0-46662 GCF_040607155.1 Micromonospora sp. NPDC005324
CCGTGACCCGCCTCGTCCTGCACCTTGGCCAGCAGGATCGCCTTGCGCTTGAGCGGCCCCGGCAGCGTCATGATCAATGAGACTGGTCGGGCCGCCGTTGGCGGGGCAGCTCGACCTCGGGCCAGTGACCCAGGGCCGGGCGGTCGGCCGGGGACAACTGCGCGGCGGCGGCGCGGGGCAGGGTGAACCGGTCGGCGGCGGCCGGGCCGGCCGAGACCGACTCGCGCAGCATCCACCGCACCTCGTCGGCCGTCCAGCCCAGCCCCGGCCGCGCGGCGATCTCGCGGATCAACCGCCGGCCGACCCTCGTGTCGTCGTCGTAGAAGCGCATGCACCAGTGGTGCGTCCACATCCCGAGCGCCCGCAGGCCCGCGTCGTCCAGGGAGCCGGCCAACCGGCCGCAAGCCGTGTCGGGGAAACTCTGCTCGGGGCCGCCCGCCCGGTCCCGTTCGATGGCGCCCACCGCGGCCGGCGCGACGGCCCGCATCCGGCGGTAGAAGGACTGCGCCACCGCGCGGGGCAGCGGCGGGAACGCACCCGGTGTCGACGCTGCCGCCCAACCCGCCACGCTCGTCATCCGCCGCACCCCTTCTTCAGTTGGTGGCCGGACGCTACCCGGCACGACCGACACTTTCGGGCCGAAAAACCCCACCGATAGTGGATAGCGACGATGACCTGGGACGGTGGTTCTTCCGCCCCGGCCTGACCGGTCAACCCAGGAGATTCCGGTCACCTCCGCGCGGCGCTTCCCGTAGCGGCGAGCGTCGCGCGTCGCAGCGACCAGCGGGCACCGGTCCCCGAATTTGTCGAGGCCGGCGTGCCCGCTCATTCTTGGGCCATGACCGATCCCGGACTCCCGAGGCGCGAGCTGCGGGGGCAACGATGAGCACCGCCATGGCCCGGGTGCCCGACTCCCTCCGGGGGCAGATCGTCATACCCGGCGACCGCCGGTACGCGCACCTGCGCTCGACGTACACCAGGTCGGCGTCGCCGGCCGCGGTTCTGCTGCCGAAGACCACCGCGCAGGTGGTCGACGCGCTCCGCTACGCGCGGGAACAGCGGCTGCCCATCGCGGTCCGCAGCGGCGGGCACGGCCTGTCCGGAGCCTCGTCCAACAACGGTGGGGTGGTCATCGACCTCTCCATGCTCAACCGGGTTCAGGTAATCGACGAGCGGGCCGGGTTGGTCCGGGTCGAGGCCGGCGCACGCTGGGCGAACGTGGCGAAGGCGCTGGCACCGTACGGCCTGGTGATCAGCTCGGGTGACTACGGCGGCGTCGGCGTCGGCGGCCTGGCCACCGGCGGTGGTGTCGGCTGGCTGGTCCGCGCCCACGGCCTCACCATCGACCGGGTCCGCGCCGTCGAGGTGGTGCTGGCGGACGGGACGCTGGTACGCGCGGACGCCGACCACGAGCCGGAGCTGTTCTGGCTGGTCCGCGGGGCCGGGGCCGGCGCGGGCATCGTGGTGGCATTCGAGATCGAGGCGGCCGAGCAGCGCAACGTCGGTGTCGCGCAGCTGGTCGTCGAGGCGCATCCGGACGGTCGCACCGTCCGGGAGTGGACGAGCTACCTCGCCCAGGCGCCACGGGAGTTGTCCGCGGCCGCCGTGGTGTACGCGGAGGGTCGATCGGTCCTCATGTCCATCACCGCAGTGGTCGCCGCCGAGAGCCTGCGCCGGGCCCGACCGGCTGTGGAACCGCTGCTCGCCATCGGCAAGGTGCTCGAACACCGGACCGACCTGCTGCCCTACCCGACGCTGGTGCCGACCGCGCACCTCAACCCCAACGTCGGGCAGCAGCGTGGCACGACCACCAACGGCCTGTTCACCGCACTGGACGACGCCGGGGCGCGGGCCGTGACGCGAGCGGTGACCGGGCCGGGGCGGGCGGTGATCCAGCTCCGCTCGTTGGGTGGGGCTGTCAACGACGTCGCTTCCGACGCGACCGCGTACCCGCATCGCCACCAGGACACGCTGATCGTGGCCTCGGTGTTCCCGCCGCAGGCCGACGCCGCGTTGAACGCCGCCTGGCGGGCCGCCGGGGCACGCGCCGACGGCGCGTACGTCAACTTCGAGAGCCGGCCAGACCCTGTCGCGTTCGCCCGGATCTACCCGGGCGAGACCGGGTCGCGGGTCCGACGGCTGTGGAAGCGGTACGACCCGGACGGTGTGTTCGGTTCCGCTCTGCTGACCGGCCAGGCCAACCGCGCCAGCCAGGGCAACCGGTCCCACCGCGCCGGCCAGGCCGACCAGAGCGGGCAGGTCACCCGGACCGGTCGGTCCGGTCAGCCGCACCGACGTCGCCGCTGACCGGAGGTGGGGTGCGCGCACACCCAGGTCCGATTCCCGCCAGCCGATGACCGGTCGAGCGGGGCATCATCGGTGACATGGAGATGGACTTCGAGCGGTGTTACCGGGCCGTGGACAGCCGTGACCAGCGGTTCGACGGCTGGTTCTACACCGGTGTGACGTCCACCGGGATCTACTGCCGGCCGTCCTGCCCGGCGATCACGCCGAAGCGGCAGAACGTCCGGTTCTTCCCGTCCGCCGCCGCGGCGCAGGGCGCGGGGCTGCGCGCCTGCCGCCGCTGCCGGCCGGACGCCGCGCCCGGCTCACCGCTCTGGGACGTCCGGGCGGACGTGGTCGGTCGGGCGATGCGGTTGATCGCCGACGGGGTTGTCGACCGGGACGGCGTACCCGGGTTGGCCTCCCGGCTGGGCTACACCGAGCGGCACCTGCACCGGATGCTGAGCGCCGAGATGGGCGCCGGGCCGCTCGCGCTGGCCCGGGCCCAACGCGCCCAGACCGCCCGGATCCTGATCGAGACGACCGACCTGGCGATGGCCGAGATCGCGTTCGCCGCCGGCTTCGGCAGCGTGCGGCAGTTCAACGACACGCTTCGCGAGGTGTACGCGAGCGCCCCGTCGGACCTGCGCGCTGCCCGTGGCCGCCAGCAGGCGCCGGCCGGGGCGGGGACGATCGCGCTCCGGCTGGCGTACCGCCCGCCGCTGCACACCCGGGCGCTGCTGGACTTCCTGGCGGTGCGGGCGTTGCCCGGCGTGGAGGAGGTCCGCGACGGGACGTACCACCGGGGTCTGCGGTTGCCGCACGGCACCGGCCAGGTGGCGCTGACCCCGGCGGACGGGCACGTGGCGGCGACGTTGCGGCTCGCCGACCTGCGCGACCTGGCGCCGGCGGTGGCCCGCTGCCGCCGGCTGCTCGACCTGGACGCGGACCCGGCGGCCATCGACGCGACGCTGGCCGCCGACCCGGCGCTGGCCCCGGTGGTGACCGCCGAACCCGGCATCCGCGTCCCCCGCGCCGTAGACGGCTTCGAGCAGGCCGTGCGGGCCATCATCGGCCAACAGGTCTCGGTCACCTCCGCGAGGACAACCCTCACCCGCCTCCTGACCGCTCACCGTGTTGATCATGAGGTTGACGAGGTCGATGACGATCAAACTCCAGGTCAACCTCATGATCAACGCAGTGAGCTGCGGGGGTTCTTGAGTGCGGGGGATCTTTTGTCGCTGCCGGATTCGGGGTTCGGGATGCCGGTGGGGCGGCGGGAGGCCTTGCGGGGGTTGGCTCTGGCAGTGGTGGACGGGTCTGTCGACCTTGCCCCCGGGGTGGATCGTGAGGAGGCCGTTGGGCGGCTGCTCGCACTGCCCGGCATCGGCCCATGGACCGCCAACTACCTGGCCATGCGCGCCTTCGGCGACCCGGACGTCCTCCTCAGCTCCGACCTCGCGGTCCGGCGCGGCGCCGCCGCGCTCGGCCTACCCGACACCCCACCGACCCTCGACAGGTACGCCGAGCGGTGGCGTCCCTGGCGGTCCTACGCCACGATCAGACTCTGGAGAGCGGCATGAACATCGACAGCACCGTACTGAGCACACCGGCCGGCCCACTGAGCATCCTCGCCGGTCCCGACGGTGACGTGCGGGCGGCCGGCTTCACAGCGGACCCTGCGGCGCTGCTGCCACTGGTCCACCCGACCCTGCGGGCACCGCTGCGGGCGCGGGCCGACCTCGGCCCGGTCAGCGCGGCGGTCCACTCCTACCTGGACGGTGACCTCGCCGCCATCGACGCCGTGCCGGTCCGTCAACGCACCGGTGGAGAGTTCATGGCGCACGCCTGGCAGGTGCTGCGCGAGGTGCCGCCGGGCACCCCGGTCACCTACACCGGGTACGCGGCGCTGGCCGGTCGACCGCCCGCGGTGCGGGCCGCCGCGGCAGCCTGCGCCCGGAACGCGGCAGCCCTCTTCGTGCCCTGCCACCGGGTCCTGCGCACCGACGGCACGCTCGGTGGCTACCGCTGGGGGCTGGACGTGAAGAAGTGGCTTCTCGGTCATGAGCGACGCTTGACAACAAGCTGACAGGAACATCGACACCCATTGACGCTACCGTCTGGTAGTGCCTGTGGAGAGCGACGGCGACCCGGCCGCCCGGGCCGCCGCGGGCACCCACCCCGTGCACAACCTCTGGCGGCTGCGCCCCTACCTGCGCCCGTACGCCGCCGAGTTCGCCTGGCTGCTCGTCGCGGGCCTCGCCGGCACCGCGGCCGGGATCGCCGTACCACTGGTCGTGCAGCGGGTCGTGGACGGGCCGGTGGCCCGACACGAACCGGCCGGGCTGCTTCAACTCGGCGGCCTGGCGCTGCTGCTCGGCGTCGTCGAGGCGGTGCTCATCTTCATCCGCCGATGGGTGCAGTCGTCCTCGGCGGTGGGCATGGAAGCGGCGCTGCGCGCCGACGTCTACGCCCACCTGCAACGGCTGCCGACAAGCTTCCACGACCGCTGGCAGTCCGGCCAGTTGCTCTCCCGGATCACCAGCGACCTGTCGGTGATCCGCCGGTTCCTCTCCTTCGGCGTGTTCTTCCTGGTGCTCAACCTGACCACGTACCTGGTCGTGGTGGTGCTGCTGATCAACCTGCACCCGGCGCTCGGGGTGCTGGTCGCGGCCAGCGCGGTGCCGCTGCTGCTGATCAGTCGCCGCTTCGGCCGGCACTACCACGCCGCGTCCCGCCGGATGCAGGATCAGCAGGGCGACGTGGCGACGCTTGTCGAGGAGACCGCGCAGGGCCTGCGCACCATGAAGGCGTACGGGCGGGGGCCCGAACTGGCCGCTCGCTTCGCCGGTGCGGCCCGGCGGCTGCACGACACGGGTGTCGGCAAGGGGCGGCTGCTGGCGAACACGTCGGCGCTGCTCGACCTGGTGCCCAACGTGACACTGGGCGTGGTGCTGGCGGCGGGGGCGGCCGCCGCCGCGCAGGGCGCGCTCACCATCGGCGAGCTGGTTGCGTTCGTCAGTCTCCAACTGATGCTCATCTGGCCGGTGCAGTCGCTGGGTTGGATCATCGCCAACGGTCAGGAGGCGGCCACCGCCGCCGACCGGATCCAGGAGGTGCTGGACACTCCACCGGAGATCGTGGATTCTCCCGGCGCTGTCGCGTTGCCGCGCGACGCGGTGCGCGGTCGGCTGCGCTTCGAGCGGGTCGCGTTCAGCTACCCGGGTGCCACCACGGGGGTGCTGCGCCAGATCGACCTGACCATCGAACCGGGCGAGACGCTGGCCCTGGTCGGCGCCACCGGCTCCGGCAAGAGCACGCTGCTCTCCCTGGTGCCCCGGCTGCACGAGGTGACCACCGGCCGAATCACCCTGGACGGGCACGACCTTCGCGAGCTGCGGCTGGCCTCGCTGCGCCGACTGGTCGGGGTGGCGTTCGAGGAGCCCACGCTCTTCTCCATGTCGGTGCGGGAGAACCTCACCCTCGGTCGCCCGGACGCCGGTGACGACGAGATCCGCGCGGCCCTCGCGCTGGCCCAGGCCGACTTCGCGTACGACCTGCCCTGGGGGTTGGCGACCCGGGTGGGCGAGCAGGGGTTGTCCCTCTCCGGCGGGCAACGGCAACGGCTCGCGTTGGCGCGGGCCGTGCTCGGCCGACCGGCGGTGCTGGTGTTGGACGACCCGCTCTCCGCTCTCGACGTGCACACCGAGGCCCTGGTCGAGGCGGCGCTACGGCGGGTCCTGCGCGACAGCACCGCGCTGCTGGTGGTGCACCGGCCGTCCACGATCGCGCTGGCCGACCGGGTCGCCCTGCTGCAGGACGGGCGGATCACCGCGACCGGCCGGCACTCCGACCTGCTGGCCACCGTCCCGGCGTACCGGGCGCTGCTCGCCGCCGAGCCGCCCGCCGCGCACCCACCGTCGTCCGGGGCCAGCGGGCCGAGTTCGTCCCCTTCGGACGGGTGGGGGCTGGTGCGCTCGTGAGCGTGCCGGAGCAGCCCGACCCACCTCCCGAGGAGGAGCCCGAGCTCAACCGCTGGCGCGGAACCGCCACCGACCCGGAGGCCGACCGCAGTCGAGCCGAGGACACCAGCCCCGAGGCGGTGGCCCGGCTGCGCCGGCTCAGCCGCACCCTGCTGGGCGGCCTGCTCCGCCCGCATCGAAGGCGTCTCGCCGCGGCGGTCACCCTGCTGCTGGCCCAGAACGCCGCCGCGATGGCCGGCCCGTACCTGGTCATGATCGGCATCGACCGGGCCATCCCGCCGTTGCGTGCCGGCGACGCCGGCCCGCTGGTCACCGTCGCCGGGGCGTTCGCGGTGGCCGCGGTGACCGAGTACGCGGCCCGCCGCGGCTTCCTCACCCTCTCCGCCCGGATCGGCCAGGCCGTCCTGCTCGACCTGCGGCAGCGGGTGTTCGGGCACTTCCTGCGGCTGTCGGTGGGCTTCCACGAGCGGTACACGTCCGGCCGGATGGTCTCCCGGCTCACCAGCGACCTGGACTCGATCGCCGAGTTGGTCGACGGTGGGATCGACAGCCTGGTGCTGGCCGGGCTCTCGATCCTGTCGGTGGCCGCCATCCTGCTCTGGCTGGACCTGCCGCTGGCGGCCGTGACGCTGTTCGCCTTCCCGTTCCTGTTCTGGCTGTCCCGCTGGTTCGCCCGGTCGTCGGCCAGCGCGTACCGGCGGACCCGGGACGCGGTCGCGCTGGTCATCGTGCATTTCGTCGAGTCGATGCGGGGCATCCGGGCGGTGCAGGCGTTCCGCCGGGAGCCTCGCAACCAGCGGATCTTCGTGGCGCTCGGCGACGACTACCGGCGGAGCAGCCTGCACGCGTTCCGACTGATCGCCACGTACTCGCCCGCGATCAAGCTGATCGGCAACGTCACAGTGGCGGTGGTGCTCTGCTACGGCGGTTGGCGGGTGCTCGGCGGGCAGACCGAGGTCGGTGTGCTCGCCGCGTTCCTGCTCTATTTGCGCCGCTTCTTCGAGCCCATGCAGGAGCTGAGCCAGTTCTACAACTCGTTGCAGTCGGCCACGGCCGCGCTGGAGAAGTTGGCCGGGGTGCTCGACGAACGACCGGCCGTCGCCGAACCGGCCCGGCCCACACCGCTGCCGACCGGCCCCGGCCGTGGCGAGTTGATCTTTCGCGCGGTCGGGTTCGGCTACCGGGCCGACACCCCGATTCTCTGCGGGCTGGAGCTGACAGTGCCGGCCGGGCAGACAGTGGCGCTGATCGGCCCCACCGGGGCGGGCAAGTCGACGATCGCGAAGCTGGTCGCCCGGTTCCACGACCCCGACACCGGCACCATCCGGTTGGACGGGGTCGACCTGCGCGACGTACGCGACGCCGACCTGCGCCGCGCCGTGGTGCTGGTGACGCAAGAGAACCACCTGTTCAGCGGGACCGTCGCGGAGAACATCCGGTTCGGCCGCCCCGGGGCCGACGACGCCGCCGTCCAGGCCGCCGCGCGGGCGATCGGCGCACACGACTTCATCGCCGCACTACCCGAGGGGTACGCGACTCAGGTGCACCGGCGCGGCGGCCGGCTCTCCGCCGGGCAGCGGCAACTGGTCGCGTTCGCCCGCGCGTTCCTGGCCGACCCGACAGTGCTCATCCTGGACGAGGCGACGTCGTCGCTGGACGTGCCGACGGAACGTCTGGTGCAGCGGGCACTCGGCACCATCCTGCGCGACCGCACCGCACTGGTGATCGCCCATCGGCTCTCCACTGTGGAGACCGCCGACCGGGTGCTCGTCCTCGACGGCGGAACTGTCGTCGAGGACGGTCCACCCGCCGTGCTGGCCGAGGCCGACGGCCGGTACGCCGCCCTGCATCGGCAGTGGCGGGAGTCACTGGTCTAGCTACAATCACGGCTCGTTCGGCCGCACCCGCCTGGTGAGGCCGGCAACAACGACCGGATCGTTCCGGTCGGCACCACCGAACACACGGGGAGGGTACGGGGTGCGCACACGGGGACGCGTGATCGTGGCTGGGCTGACCGTCGTCGGTCTGATCGGAGCCGCCGTCGCGGTGACCAGAGGAGACGGAGCCGAGCGCCCGTCGACGACGGCGGCGGCGGCTGAGGAAGGGCTGGGCAGGGCGACAGCCGGCGGAGCGAGCACGGCACCGAGCGCAACCGCCTCCGGTGGCGTCGCTACCGGGCCGCAGACGGAGCAGAAGACGGAGCCGGATGCGGCCTCCGGGCCGGTGCGCGCCCGTCCGGCCCAGGCGGTCGCTCAGGCTGCACCCGAATCGGTCGCGTACCTGCGCGACCGCTACCGGATCTCCACCACCGAGGCGGCCCGACGGCTCGCCCTTCAGGAACTGTCCGCGCCCCTCGCCGCGCGGCTGACCGAGCAGGTCCCGCGCTCGTACGGCGGCATGTGGCTCGACCAGTTGGCCGGCGGCGTGCTGACCGTCGGAGCGACCGACGTCGCGGCGGTACAGGCGGCCGTGGCCGGGGTGACGGACCCGGCGAACGTCCGGGTGGTCGCCGTGCGGCACACGGTGAGTCAGCTCACCGAGGCCGCAGCCGCCATCGCCGTCACGCTCGACGCGTCACCCGGCTCGGATGTCGTGGTGGATCAGCAGGCCAACGAGATCGTGGTGCTCACCGGCGACAAGATCACGGCGGACCACCCGCGGCTGGCCGAGGCGCGCCGCGCCGCTGGGGTGCCGACCCGGACCCAGGCCAGGACCCCCGCGACGAACGTGCAGAAGGCGTGCGACCCGCGTTACTGCCCGCAGGCGCCGATGCGCGGCGGCATCCGCCTGGACGTGCCCCGCGACGACGGCACCGTCGGCGGCTGCACCACCGGCTTCAACCTCATCGTCGGAGTGCGCGACGCGTACGTGCTGACCGCGGGGCACTGCGTCGTCGGCGGACGGCACCAGCAGGTCGACCGGACCTGGCATCAGTTCCTCGGCCCGAAGGTGCCCGTGACAGTGGAGGCGCCCAACCCGGACCTGGCCGAGAACGCCTACCCGTACGACTACGCGATCATGCCGTACCAGCCTGCCGCTCTGCGCCAGTGGACGTACCCGCGGGGGACCAGGAGCACGCCCAGCCTGGTCAACTACTGGTGCGTCGCGGACAACCCCCGATGCGCCACCAGCGGCAGCCGGGACGTGCGGATCACCGGCTACGTCCCGTGGAGTTCCATCCAGAGCGGTTGGGTCGTCTGCGCGACCGGGTCGGCGTACACCCCGAAGGCCGGTGAGCAGTACGTCGACTCCGGCGCCGGCGCCGGCTACGTGCCCGGCACCCGGTGCGGGGAGATCACCGGCAAGAGCAGCGGCGGCATCGACGTGCGGATCTGCGCCCGGCCGGGAGACAGCGGCGGGCCGCTGTTCACCGAGGCCGACGGCAAGGCGCTGGGCATCCTCTCGAACGGCGACCCGGGGCAGGGCGCCTGCACGAACCCGAACGAGCAGAACTCCTACGCCCCGATCTCCACGATCCTGGAGCGGGCCAACACCCGCAGCGGCGACAGGCTGCGGATCCGGCTGGCCACGTCCGGCCCGGTGGCCGGCCCGGTCGCTCGCTGACGAGTGGGCCGACCGGCACCAGCCGGTCGGCCCACAGCGGTCGACCCGCACACCGCGCCGTCGCGCCGGCCGACAGCCCATCGGCACGAATTCTCGTGGCGCGCCGGTTAACCCGTGGTCCGGCCGTTGGCCCCTGCCTACGATCGCAGGATGACCGATACGGCGAGGACGGCCCGCGCCGGCGTTCCCGAGCGTCCGACCCTGGACGGGCTCGAGGAGAGCTGGGCACGCCGCTGGCAGGAGGAAGGCACGTACGCGTTCGACCGCTCGGAGCCGACCGTTCCGGGTCGCGGCGCGGCGTCAGACGCGCCGAGCCGGGATGGTCGCAGGAGCGACGTGTTCTCGATCGACACACCGCCGCCGACCGTATCGGGCGAGTTGCACATGGGGCACGTCTTCTCGTACACGCACACCGACACCACGGCGCGCTACCAGCGGATGCGCGGCAAGACCGTCTTCTACCCGATGGGCTGGGACGACAACGGCCTGCCCACCGAGCGTCGGGCGCAGAACGTGTACGGGGTGCGCTGCGATCCGGCGCTGCCGTACGACCCGGTGTGGCGACCACCGGCGGCTCCGGTCGACGACGCGGCCCGCCGCGACCCCACCCCGATCTCCCGGCGCAACTTCATCGAGCTGTGCGAACGGCTGACGGTCACCGACGAGCAGGCCTTCGAGGCGCTGTGGCGGCGGCTCGGGCTCTCGGTGGACTGGTCTCTGACGTACACGACGATCGGCCGGATCGCCCGGACCACCAGCCAACGGGCGTTCGTCCGCAACCTGCGCCGTGGCGAGGCGTACCAGTCGGAGGCGCCGACCCTCTGGGACGTCGGCTTCGCCACCGCCGTCGCCCAGGCGGAGTTGGAGGACCGGGAGCGCCCCGGTGCCTACCACCGACTGCGGTTCGCGGCGCCCGACGGGCGTGAGGTGCTCATCGACACCACCCGGCCCGAGCTGTTGCCGGCCTGCGTGGCGCTGGTCTGCCACCCCGACGACGAGCGGTACGCCGACCTGGTGGGCGCCACTGTGCGCAGCCCGCTCTTCGACGTCGAGGTGCCGGTGTACGCCCATCCGCTCGCCGACCCGGGCAAGGGCACCGGCGTCGCGATGGTCTGCACGTTCGGTGACCTGACCGACGTGACCTGGTGGCGTGAGCTGGGGCTGAACACCCGGGTGGTGATCGGCCGGGACGGTCGGCTGCTTCCCGGGCCGCCGCACGGGGTGCCGGCGCAGCCGTACGCGGCGCTGGCCGGGCAGACCGTCAACGGCGCCCGCCGGGAGATCGTCGGGATGCTGGCCGACGCCGGCGACCTGATCGGCGAGCCGCGCCCGATCACCCACCCGGTCAAGTTCTACGAACGCGGTGACCGGCCACTGGAGATCGTCTCGACTCGACAGTGGTATCTGCGCAACGGCGGCCGGGACCCGGCGCTGCGAGCGACCCTGCTGGCCCGGGGCGAGCAGCTGCACTGGGTGCCGGCGCACATGAAACACCGCTACGACAACTGGGTGGGCGGCCTCAACGGGGACTGGCTGGTCAGCCGTCAACGCTTCTTCGGGGTGCCGGTGCCGGTGTGGTACCGGCTCGACGGCACTGGCGAGCCGGACTGGTCCCACCCTCTCACGCCGGACGAGTCCGCGCTGCCGGTCGATCCATCCAGCGATCCGGCCCCTGGTTACGACGAGTCGCACCGCGGCCAGCCGGGCGGCTTCATCGGCGACCCGGACGTGCTGGACACCTGGGCCACGTCCTCATTGACCCCGCAGATCGTCGGTGGCTGGGAGACCGACCCGGACCTGTTCGCCCGGGTCTTCCCGATGGATCTCCGCCCGCAGGGGCAGGAGATCATCCGGACCTGGCTCTTCGACAGCGTGATCCGTTCGCACTTCGAGCACGGGGTGCTGCCCTGGCGGGACACAGTGCTCTCGGGCTGGATCCTCGACCCCGACCACAAGAAGATGGCCAAGTCCAAGGGAAACGTGGTCACCCCGCTGGCACTGTTGGAGCAGCACGGCTCGGACGCGGTGCGCTACTGGGCGGCCAGCGGCAAGCCGGGCATGGACCTGGCCTTCGACCCGGCGCAGATCAAGGTCGGCCGGCGACTGGCCACCAAGCTGCTCAACGCGTCCAAGTTCGCGCTCGGGCTGGGCGCGGCGGACGCGTCGCGCGCCCCGTACGACAACTCCAGCTCGGCGCGTCTGACGCCGCGCCGCGACCTGGAGCTGTCGGCGACCACACCACTGGACCGGGCCATGCTGGCCGAGCTGGCCACCGTGGTCACCGCCGCGAGCACCGCCTTCGACTCGTACGACCACACGGCGGCACTGCAGGTCACCGAGGCGTTCTTCTGGCGGTTCTGCGACGACTACATCGAGCTGGTCAAGGAGCGGGCCTACGGCACCGGCGCGGCGGCCGACTCCGCACGGGCGGCGCTCGCCTCGGCGCTGTCGGTGCAGCTGCGGTTGTTCGCCCCGGTGCTGCCGTACGTGACGGAGGAAATCTGGTCGTGGTGGCGGTACGGCTCGGTGCACCTGGCGCCGTGGCCCACCACCCACGAGGTGGCCCGGACGATCGAGGGGTCGGGTGAGCCGGCGCTGCTGCGGCTCGCCGGTGACGCGTTGAGCCAGGTGCGACGGGCCAAGTCGGAGCGGAAGCTGTCGATGAAGGCGGAGGTCCCGTTGGCGGAGGCGCTCGGCCCGGCGGCGCTGCTGGAGCAGCTCACGCTGGTCGCCGACGACCTACGGGCGGCCGGCCGGATCGCCAAACTCGATCTGCTCCCGGACCGTACCCCGGAGCTGGTCATCGCCTGCGCCTTCTGACCGGGTCCGCCGCCGCCCGCTCGGGCGGCGGCGGACCGGCGGGTCACCAGCCGCGCAGGAAGCGCAGCCCGAGCAGGAACGCGATCACGGCGGGCCCGACCAGCAGGGTGATCGCCTGGAGGCGGTACGGCATCCGGTGCCGGGTCAGCTCGCCCGCGTTGCCCAGCACGATGGCCCCGGCCAGCATCAGGAACGCGCCCCACCAACCGGTCTCCAGGTGGATCAGATCCACCCGGATCAGCTGCAGGGTCAGCCCGAGCAGCGCTCCGGTCAGCGCGAGCAGGGCCACCGCCCGGTGCAGGCCGCGGGCCAGCGGGTGGGCCGCGCGCCAGCCGTAGGTGCCGGCCACCGCCAGGCAGGGCAGCACCACCATGAGCGGCCAACCTCGCCCCATCACGCCGAACATCAGCAGCGCGCCGACCGCGAAGACAATCGTGCCGACGCAGGCGAGCATGTACCCGGCGAAGGCCCGGCCGCCGCCGCGAGCCAGCAACGGCCCGCCGCTGGCCGCGATCAGCGCGGCCGGGATCAGGATGAACACCGCCCACCAGTGGAACTGGCCGCTGCCCTGGGCCGCCGTGGCGACAGTGGCACAGGCCAGCCCGGCGACGGCCAGGCTGGTCAGCCACGGCCGGCTGCTCCGGGAGTATGGCTCAGCCAACGACGTCCGCTCCGCTTCGACGCTCACAGTCACCAGCCTGGCCCGATGTGGCCCGGCCGGTCCATCCGGCCAGCCCTACCGCCGCGCGGGGGCTGGCCGGAACAGCGTCCTGCATCGTTGTCAGCTCGTCTCGCCAGCCACGCTGAACGAGCGCAGGCGGTCGATGGCGAGCACTGTGAAGCCGACGCTGACCAGCGCGGTCATCACCGACGCCACCGGCACCGACACGCTGGTCTCCAGCAGCCCGGTGGGGGCGATCCGGTCGGCGAGGGCGATCACGTACTGCTGGATGGAGAGCACCTTGGTGCCGCTGACGAAGTTGCCCAGCAGCCCCTCCCAGATCAGCACGTAGACCAGCCCGAGCAGTACCGGCCGTCTGGTGACCAGGCTGAGCGCGAGGAACAACGCCGAGTACGCCAGCGCGCCGAGCGCCGCCGCGAACGCCAACGCCAGTCCGAGGCGTACCGAGTCGGCGAGCACGCCCGCGACGTAGAGCGGCACCGCGACGGTGACCGCGGTGACCCCGGCGGCGACCGCGAGCTTCGGCAGCACGATCTGCCAGCGCGGCAGCGGCTTGGTCAGGATGTGCACCACAGTGCCGTCGTCGATCTCGGCGCCCAGCACGCCCGTGCCGATGATCAGCGCAACCACCGGCAGCACCACTGCCAGCCCGAGGCCGACCAGCACCGGCGGCCCCCACTCGCCCGGGTCCACCCCCAGCGACCGGCAGAGCACGGCCAGCCCGAGCAGCACCAACGGCAGCGGAAGCAGCAGCAGGAACCGACGTCGGCCGAACAACCCACGCGCGGTGATCCAGGTAACTGTGGACATGTCAGGCCTCCACCAGGTAGGAGAAGACGCTCTCCAGGGACTCGTCGGACGGCACCAACTGCCGCACCCGGATGCCTTTGTTCAGTGCGATCCGGGGTAGCGCCCGGGTGAAGGCGCCGTAGTCACCGGCCCGCACGGTCAGGCCGGTCGGGTCCAACTCGACCCCACTGACCGACGGCTCGGCGATCAGCGCGACGGCCAGGGCCCGGTCGTCGGTGGAGCGCACCGCGAACACGTGCGGGCGGTTGGTCATCAACCGGCGGATGGTCCGGAAGTCGCCGGAGGCCGCCAACCGCCCGGCCACCATCACCTGCACCGTCCCGGAGACCTGCTCGACCTCCTCCAGAATGTGCGAGCTGAACAGGATCGTCCGACCGGCGTCACCCAGGGTGTGCAGCAGTTGCATCATGTGCAGCCGCTGGCGCGGGTCCATCCCGTTGAACGGCTCGTCGAGCAACAGCACCTGCGGGTCGTGCACCAACGCGGCGGCCACCCGGGCGCGCTGGCGCATGCCCTTGGAGTACGTGCCGATCCGGCGGTCCTGCGCCGACTCCAGCTCCACCAGGTCGATCGCCCGTCGCGCTGCGGCCGCCGGATCGGGCAGCCGGTGCAGCTTCGCGCTGGCCAGCACGAACTCGTACGCGGTGAGGAAACCCTGCACCGCCTCCCGTTCGCTGACCAGCCCCAGCCGCCGGTAGACGTCGGGGTTGCGCCAGGTCGGATCGTCGTCGAGGGTGACAGTGCCGCGCGACGGGGCGAGGAACCCGGCCATCATGTGCAGCAGCGTGGTCTTGCCGGCGCCGTTCGGGCCGAGTAGCCCCGTCACGCCCGGCCCCAGGGCCATGCTGATGTCGTTGACCGCGACCACGTTGCCGTACCACCGGGACACCCCGGTCAGGCTCAGCGTGCTCATCAGGAGGCGACCTTCCGGTAGCGAGCCAGCAGGAGGGCGGTCGCGCCGGCGACCAACAGCACCGCGGCCAGGGCGTAGACCGGGCCGAACCCGCCGATCATCATCTCGCCCGGATCGCCCTCGACCAGCAGGTCACCCAGCGACCAGATGCCCACCCCCTGCACCAGCGTGGAGGGCGAGGCGAGCCCGGCCAGCTCGTTGGCGGCGCGCGACGGCAGGATGCTCAGCACCCCGACGATCGGGGTGGTCATCAGGAAGACCGCCACCACCCCACCGGCGGCGAAGGCCCGCTTGCCGGTCAACGAGGCGACCAGCAGCCCGACCGAGGCGAAGACCACCGCCCACAGCCCGGCGTAGAGCAGCCCGGGCAGCAGGTCGAGCAGCTCGTTCCACACCCCGCGCATGCCCTGCTTGGTGGTGAAGGCGGCACCCAGGAACATCAGCAACTGCGGTCCGCCGAGCAGCAGCCAGAGCGCGGTGACCAGCGCCAGCAGCTTGGCCAGCGCGTAGTCGGCGCGCGGCAACGGCCGGGAGAAGTACAGCGGCAGCACGCCGCTGCGCAGGTCCCGGGAGACCAGCTCCGGAGCGACGACCGCGACGAAGAAGATGACAAGCCAGCTCATCGCGTCGGCGAACTGGGCGTACGTGGCGACCGGCTCGCCGATCTGGCTGCGTACCGCGGCCAGGGCCACCGCGACCAGGGAGACGATGCCGACCACCAGCCACGGGAAGATCTTGGCCTTGGCGCTGCGCCCGAACCCGAACGCGGTGCGCAGACCGTGCAGGTAGAGCGCGCCGAAGACCTGTCGGCGGCCCAGCCGCGGACCCTCGTAGCGCTGGTAGCCGATGTCGTGGATGACGCCGGTCGGCGCGGGGCGCACGGCGGCTGCGGTCGGCTCAGGCATGAGTGAGCTCCCTCGTCGCGAAGAGTTCGGCCACCCGGTGCCGGCGCTGGTCCAGTCGGTGCAGTGGCAGGTCCAGTTCGGCGACCGCACCGAGGATCAGGTCGTAGGTGCCGTCGTCGGCCAGCGGCACGAGGAGCAGTCGCCCGTCCCGGGCGACCGGCAGTTTCAGCTCGGCGAGCCGGGCGGCGAGTTCCTCGGTGCCTTCGCTGACCTCCACGGCGAGCACGTCGGTGGCAGTGGTCATCGCGGAGATGTTGTCGGCGCGCAGCAGCCGACCGCCGTCGATGGCGATCAGCGTGTCGCAGATCCGCTCGACCTCGCCGAGCAGGTGCGAGCAGACCAGCACGGAGATGCCGAACTCGGTGCCGATCCGGTGTACCAGGGCCAGCATGGCGTCGCGGCCGGCCGGGTCCAGGCCGTTGGTCGGCTCGTCCAGCAACAGCAGGTCCGGGTCGTGCACCAGCGCCTGGGCCAGCTTGACGCGCTGCTTCATGCCGGTCGAGTAGCCCCCGACCGGGCGGTAGCGCTCCTCATAGAGCCCCACGTGCCGCAGCGCCTCCGAGGCCCGCTCGCGGGCCGCGGTGCGGGGCAGGCCGCTCATTCGGCCAAGGTGGGTGACCAGCTCGGCGGCGGACAGGTCCGGTGGGAGGCAGTCGTGCTCCGGCATGTAGCCGACCCGGCTGCGGACAGCCGCCGGGTCCGCGGTCGGGTCGATGCCGAGCACCGAGACCTGACCGCTGGTTGGTGCGATCAGGCCGAGCAGAATCTTGATCAACGTGGATTTACCGGCGCCGTTCGCGCCCACCAGGCCGATGATCCCGGGCTCGACGGCGACGGTGAGGTCGGCCAGCGCGGTGACCCGACCTCCGTACGTCTTGGTGAGCGACTGGGTCGCGATCAGTGTCACGCGCCCAGCGTAGGGAGTCGATGCCCAGCAGGGACACCGGCACGCCCCCGGCACTCCCCTGATCCTTTCCCCGCGGGACCCCTAAGGTCCCCCGCCGAGGCCCTCGCGACGTTTCCGCCGGTCCCGCGTTCGGCCCGACCCCGCCTTGGGAAAGACACATCCAAGGTGACACCATTCACCTCCCGTTCACCAGGCATCGACCCGCCCGGTGATCGACCGACGACGCGGGAGGGATCCTGATGGCCGAGGTGGGCGTCCCCAAGGTGAGCGTCGTCGTGCCGGCGTACAACTGCGGCCCGCACATCGAGAAGCTCGCCGCCTCGCTGCTGCGCCAGTCACTGCCCGCCGACGAATTCGAAGCGATCTTCGTCGATGACGGCTCGACCGACGACACAGCGGAGCGGCTGGACCGGCTGGCCGCCGAGCACCCGCACATCAGGGTGTTGCACATCGAGAACTCCGGCTGGCCGTCACGTCCGCGCAACCTCGGCATCGACCACGCCCGCGGCGAGTACGTCTTCTTCGCCGACGACGACGACTGGTTCGCCGACGAGGCGCTGGAGCGGCTCCACGCCTGCGCGAAGGCGAACGACGCCGACATCGTGGTGGGCAAGATGGCCGGGTACGGGCGCCCCGTGCCGCGGGAGCTGTTCCGCAAGAACCGCTTCGACGCCACACTGGGCAACTCCCCCCTGATCGACAGCCTGACCTGCCACAAGCTGTTCCGGCGGTCGTTCCTCAACGAGCACGGTCTGCGGTTCCCGGAGGGCGGCAAGCGTCGGCTGGAGGACCACTCGCTGGTCGTCCGGGCCTACTTCCTGTCCCGGCGCACCTCGGTGCTGTCCGACTACACCTGCTACCACCACGTCCAGCGGGGCGACGCGCGCAACGTCACCGCGGGCCAACTGGACCCGTCGAGCTACTACGCCAGCGTGCGGGAGTCGCTGGACGTCGTGGACGCCAACACCGAGCCGGGTCCGCTGCGGGATCGGCTGCACCGGCGCTGGCTGCGCAACGAGATGCTCAGCCGGCTGCGCGGCAAGCGGCTGTTGAACGCCCCCGAGGCATGGCTGGATCAGGTCGCGCTGGAGATCCAGAAGGTCATCCAGGACCGCTTCGCCCCCGGTGTCGCGGGCGGTCTGCCGCCCCTGCTCCGAGCCGTGGCGTACCTGGCGGAGCAGGGCCGCGTCGCGGACCTGCGCAGGCTCGCCCGCTGGGAGGCGGGCATCGCCGCACACGGCACGATCGACGAACTCCGGCGTACCGACCACGCCGTCACGGTGACCGTCGCCGCCGAGCTGCGCGCCGCGGACCAGCCGGTCGGCTTCCGCGCCGACGACGGCCGCGACGTGCTGGTGCTCCCGATGGAGGAGATCGCCCCCGAGGTGCTCGACGCCACCGCGCAGGTGCGCAAGGCCCGACTGGACCTGGTGGCCCGCCACCGGGAGACCGGCGCCGAGATCTTTCTTCCGAACACCTTCGAGACCGACCGGATCACCGGTACGACCGGAGCGGACACCGTCCACCTGGTGCACCGGGCCACCGCCACGATCGACTTCGCCGCCCTCAACGGCGGCCGGACCAGGGGCAGCTGGCTGCTCAAGGCCCGGATCACCAACGTGGGCTGGACCGAGGACGCGCGACTGCCGCTGGTGTTCATCTGCCGGGCCGACGGCTCGCGACCCCGGATCCGCGACGAGCGGAAGGTGTGGAACCGGGTGCGGTCGGCGGTAGGCCGTCGGATCAAGCGCTGATCTGCCCGCCGGGGTCCTGGAGTGGCGCCCTCGACCGATGGGCGGTCGGCTGCGAAACTGTGTGCCGGTCAGCGAGTGGGGGGTGTGGATGAGCAACGGCTGGGTGCTGCCCGACGAGGTGCTACGGGACGCACCGGCGTACACGCCACGTCCCGGTGAGCTCGCGGATCTGGAGCTGCTGCTGACCGGCGCGTACGCCCCTCTGACCGGCTTCATGACCCGCGCCGACCTGGTCTCGGTCAGCCGGCGTGCCCGGCTGGCCGACGGCACACCGTGGCAGGTCGCTGTCGTCCTCCAGGTGCCGGCCGCGCTGGCGCAGAGCTTCGATCCGCGTGACCCGGCCCGCCGGGCGCTCGTGCTGACCGACGGGGAGGGCGCCCCGGCGGCCGCCCTGGACGTGGCCGACGTCTGGCCGGTGCGCGAGGGCGTGGCGGGCGTGGGCGGCCAGGTTCGGCGGCTGGGCGACGGTGGGCACGGTCCGTTCCAGCGCCTGCGGCGCAACCCGGAGGAGGTCCGCGCGCTGCTGCCTCCGGGCCGGGTGCTCGGGGTGATCGCCGATCGGCCCCTGCATCGTCCACAGCTCGCCCAGATCGCCCACGCCGCCCGCACCCTGGCCGCTCATCTGCTCGTGATGATCCCGGTCGGCGAGGGCGGCGTCGACGGGCTCCCGCCGGAGGCGCTGGTCCGTACGATCTTCGCCGCACGGGACCGGATGCCGCCCGCCACCCTGGTCGCGGTGCCGCTGTCGCACCGCCGCGAGGAGATCAGCGACGCGTTGCTGCGCGCCCGGGTTTCGGCCGCGTACGGGGTCACCCATCTGCTCTCCACCGGGGAGATGCTCTCCGGCGCCGGGCTGCGGGTGCTGGTGCCGCGCGAACTCGCCTACGACAACCGGGACGGGCAGTGGCGGTGGCGGGAAGACATCCCACCGCGCAACCGCCGGCTCGCGCTGACCCAGCCGGAGATCGACGACCTGCTCGACCGGGGCTTCCCGCTCCCGGAGTGGCACACCCCGCCCGCCGTGGCACGGGAGTTGGCCCGGGCCCGGCCGCCGCGTCGGCAGCGCGGGCTGGTGGTCTTCCTGACCGGCCTCTCCGGCTCCGGTAAGTCGACGATCGCCCGAGGGCTGGCGGACGCGTTGCGGGAGAGCGGCGACCGTACGGTGACCCTGCTCGACGGGGACGTGGTGCGCCGGGAACTCTCCGCCGGGCTGGGCTTCAGCAAGGCCGACCGGGATCTCAACGTCCGGCGGATCGGCTGGGTGGCCGCCGAGACCGCCCGACACCATGGGGTGGGCATCTGCTGCCCGATCGCCCCGTACGCGGCGGCCCGGGCCACCGCCCGGGAGATGGCCCTCGCCGCCGGGGCGGGTTTCGTGCTGGTGCACGTGGCCACCCCGCTGGAGGTGTGCGAGCGGCGGGACCGCAAGGGCCTGTACGCGCGAGCGCGGGCCGGCCTGCTCACCGGGATGACCGGCATCGACGACCCGTACGAGGAGCCGACCGACGCCGATCTGGTGCTCGACACCACCGACCTGAGCGTGGCGGACGCGGTGCAGGCAGTGCTGCACCACCTGACCGAGACCGGCTGGGTGGAGCTGAAGATCACCACCGCCTGAGGCGTCGCCGTACCCGTTCCTTCCACAGCTGAGCGGCACGCGCTAGTGTTCATCTTTGTTGGAACACGTTTGACCGCGTGAGAGTACGTGGACGTCCGGGGAGGCACGGCGGATGCTCGCTCAGCAGCGCCAGGCGGCCATCCTGGAGTGGGTCCGCTCGACCGGCGGCGTCCGGGTCAGCGAGTTGGCAGGCGAGTTCGGCGTGTCCGACATGACCATCCGGCGTGACCTCGATGCGCTGCACGAGCGCGGCCTGCTGGCCAAGGTGCACGGCGGCGCGACCACGACCGGGCCGAGCTCGACCGACGAGCCGGGCTTCCGCGCCAAGTCGGTCCGCCAACTGCCGGAGAAGGCAGCCATCGCCGACCGGGCGGCTCAGCTGGTCCGGCCGGGAGCGGCTGTCGCGCTCTCCGCCGGCACCACCACTGCCGAACTGGCCCGCCGACTGGTGGACGTGCCCGAGCTGACGGTGGTGACCAACTCGCTGCCGGTGGCCGAGATCATGCACGCCGGCGGCCGCCCGGACCAGACGGTGGTGCTCACCGGCGGCGTACGCACACCGTCGGACGCACTGGTCGGCCCGCTCGCGGTCGGGGCCGTCCGGTCGCTGCACCTGGATCTGCTCTTCCTGGGCGTCCACGGCATCACCGAGCGGGCCGGCTTCACCACCCCGAACCTGATGGAGGCGGAGACCGATCGGGCGCTCGTGGCGGCAGCGGACCACCTGGTGGTGCTCGCCGACCACACCAAGTGGGGCACGGTCGGCATCTCCTCGATCGTCGCTCTGGCGGCGGCCCACGTACTGGTCAGCGACGACCGGTTGCCTCCACCCGCACGACGGGTACTCGGCGAACAGGTGGGCGAACTGATCATGGTGAAGGCGACAGGGGCGGGCCGCGTGACGCGCACGCCGACAACTGAGGGGACGGCGCCGTGAAGCGCACCGCGATCGACCTGGCCGACGGCCGGGAGCTGATCTACTTCGACGAGCGCGACGACGCGGTCCGCGACCAGCCGGACCGCCGGGACCTGCCGCCGCCTCCCCCCGCGTCGCAGCTGCGCTACGACCCGTTGACCGACGAGTGGGTGGCGGTCGCCGTGCACCGGCAGACCCGCATCTTCCTCCCGCCGGCGAACGAGTGCCCCCTCGACCCGTCGGTGGGCGACCGGCTGACCGAGATCCCCGCACCCGACTACGACGTGGTGGTCTTCGAGAACCGGTTCCCCTCGCTGAGCGGTCGGGTGGCCGAGGAGCCCGGTGCGATCACCCCGTTCACACCGGTCCGGCCGGGCCTCGGCCGCTGCGAGGTGGTCTGCTTCACGTCGGATCACAACGCCTCCTTCGCCAGCCTGCCCCCGCGCCGGGTCCGCACCGTGCTGGACGCGCTCGCCGACCGCACCGAGGTGCTCGGCGCGCTACCCGGCGTCGAGCAGATCTTCTGCTTCGAGAACCGGGGCGTCGAGATCGGCGTCACGCTGCACCACCCGCACGGCCAGATCTACGCGTACCCCTTCGTAACGCCGCGCACCCGCGCGCTGCTGGCCGCGGCACGCCGGCACGCCGAGCGGACCGGCGGGGGCAACCTGTACGCGGACGTGCTGGCCGCCGAGCGCGCCACCGGCGACCGGGTGGTCACCGAGAACGAACACTGGACGGCGTTCGTTCCGGCGGCCGCCCGCTGGCCGTTCGAGGTGCACATCGCGCCGCACCGAGTGGTGCCGGACATCCCGGCGCTCAACGACAGCGAGCGGGACGCCTTCGGGCCGCTCTACCTGGACCTGCTGCGCCGCTTCGACGGCCTGTTCGACATGCCGATGCCATACATCTCGGCCTGGCACCAGGCGCCCGTGCGGGTGGACCGCGAGCTGGGCCACCTGCACCTGCAGCTGTTCAGCATCCGGCGGGCCTCTGACAAGTTGAAGTACCTTGCGGGCTCGGAGTCCGGGATGGGCGTCTTCATCAACGACATCGCCCCGGAACGCGCCGCCGACCTGCTGCGTGCCGTCTGAAAAACCTGCAGTGCGCGGCGCGGCATGAGCTTCTCAGGAAACAGGGCGCGGGGGGCCCGGACAGGGCCCCCCGCAGGGAAGGGACGGCTGGCTGTGCACGGCACAGCCGGGAAGGCTGGCTGATCGGCGCACGGGTGCCGCGGGTCGACCGTGGTCAACCTTCCGGGACGCGACTGGCATCTCGTCCATCCTGGTCAACGAATGGCGCCGGCCGCAGTGACGCCGACCGGCGCGGCGGCGCCGGACACGCCGAAGCCCGCCGGCAGAGGTGCCGGCGGGCTCCGATGACGCGGTACGCCTGGATCAGGCAGCGATCTTGCGGGCCAGGTTCTCGTCGAGCGCGTTCATGAACTCGTCGGTGGACAGCCACGGGGCATCGCGCGAGATGAGCAGCGCGAGGTCCTTGGTCATCTGGCCGCCCTCGACGGTGTCGACGATGACCTGCTCCAGGGTGTTGGCGAACTCGGTGACCGCCGGGGTGCCGTCCAGCTTGCCCCGGTGGGCCAGGCCCCGGGTCCAGGCGTAGATCGACGCGATCGGGTTGGTCGAGGTCTTCTCGCCCTTCTGGTACTGCCGGTAGTGCCGGGTGACAGTGCCGTGCGCGGCCTCGGCCTCGACGGTCCGGCCGTCCGGGGAGAGCAGGACGGAGGTCATCAGACCCAGCGAGCCGAAGCCCTGCGCGACGGTGTCGGACTGCACGTCACCGTCGTAGTTCTTGCAGGCCCAGACGTAGCCGCCCTCCCACTTGAGCGCGGCGGCGACCATGTCGTCGATGAGCCGGTGCTCGTAGGTGATGCCGGCAGCGGCGAACTCGGCCTTGAACTCGGTCTCGAACACCTCGGCGAAGATGTCCTTGAACCGGCCGTCGTACGCCTTGAGGATGGTGTTCTTGGTGGACAGGTAGACCGGGTAGTTGCGGTCCAGTCCGTACCGGAACGACGCCCGGGCGAAGTCCCGGATCGACTCGTCGTAGTTGTACATGCCCATGGCGATGCCGCCGCCGGGGAAGTTGGCGACCTCCATCTCCATCGGCGCGCCGCCGTCGGCCGGGGTGTAGGTGATGGTCACCGTGCCCGGGCCGGGGACGACGAAGTCGGTGGCCTTGTACTGGTCACCGTGGGCGTGCCGGCCGATGATGATCGGCTTGGTCCAGCCGGGGACCAGCCGCGGCACGTTGGACATGATGATCGGCTCACGGAAGACGACGCCGCCGAGGATGTTGCGGATGGTGCCGTTGGGCGACCGCCACATCTTCTTCAGGCCGAACTCCTCGACCCGGGCCTCGTCCGGGGTGATGGTCGCGCACTTGACGCCGACGCCGTGCTCCTTGATGGCGTTGGCGGCGTCGATCGTCACCTGGTCGTCGGTCTCGTCGCGGTGCTGGATCGACAGGTCGTAGTAGTGCAGGTCGACGTCGAGGTAGGGCAGGATCAGCTGCTCCCGGATCTGCTTCCAGATGATCCGGGTCATCTCGTCGCCGTCGAGTTCTACGACCGGGTTGTTTACCTTGATCTTCGCCATCGGCCGGCGCTCCTCTCGGGGGACACGTGCTCAAGCAGTACGAGCGTACTGCAATTGGGCCGGCAGCCCCCAGCCGGCCTCGACCGGCCGGCGAAACCGGGCTGCGCGGAACAGGAATGCCCTGGAATCATCGTCCGATGCCACTGAACCGCACCCTCGGGTCTATCACGGTCACCGCACTCACCGACGGTGAGGGTGCCTTCTTCCAGCCCCGCGCGGAGGCGTTTCCGCAGGCCACAGCGGCGCACTGGGCGGAGGCCGACCGGCGCGACCCCGATTCGGTGACCACCGACGGGCAGTGGTGGCTGCCGTTCCGCAGCTTCGCGATCCGCGCCGGCGACGGGCCGGTCACCCTGGTCGACGCCGGGATCGGCCCGGCCGACGCACCCGCCGCGAGCTGGGCGCCAGTGCCGGGGCGACTGCCCGCCGAGTTGGCCGCCGCGGGCATCGACCCGGCCGATGTCGACACCGTCGTCCTGACCCACCTGCACAGCGACCACATCGGCTGGGCGGTCGCCGGCACACCGGGCCGGCCGTACTTCCCGAACGCAAGCTACCTGGTGCAGCGCGCCGAACTCGACGCGGCGGAGACGCTCAACCCCGGACTGCCGGCCGGCCTCATCGCGCCCTTGCGCGCCGCCGGCCAGCTCCGGGTGGTCGACGGGGAGACCGCCCTCACCCCGGCGGTACGCCTGCTGCCCACCCCCGGCCACACCCCCGGCCACCAGTCCGTGCTCCTGACCTCGGCCGACGAACGGATGCTGCTCACCGGGGACCTGCTGGTGCACATGGTGCAACTCGTCGACCCCGACCTGGCGTACGCCCACGAGGAAGACCCGGAACAAGCCCGCACCTCCCGGCGAACCGCCCTGCACACCCACTCCCCCACCGTCCTGGCCACCCCCCACCTCGGCACCCCCTTCACCCCCACCCCCACTCTTGTTGATCATGAAATTATTGCCTCGACTCGCCGATGAGACTGGCAACAACTTCATGATCAACAGGGGCTTGGGGGTGGGGACGGGGAAGGGCGCGCCGGCTCTGCCGGCGCGCCCTTCGCTGAAGCGGTTCTTCGGGGAACTACATGCTGGAGATGTCGCCCTGCTTGGCGCGGACGGCTTCGGCAGCCTCCAGGAGGCTGGCGCGCTCGTCGGCGTCCAGGTCGGTCTCGACGACCCGCTTGACGCCCTCGGCGCCGATCTCGGCCTCGACGCCCAGGTAGACACCGGAGATGCCGTACTCGCCGTCGACCCAGGCGCAGACCGGCAGGACCTCGCCGGAGTCCTCCGCCACGGCCTTCGCCATCCGGGCGGCGGCGGCGGACGGGGCGTAGTAGGCCGAACCGGTCTTGAGCAGCGCGACCACCTCGGCGCCACCGTTGCGGGTCTTGACGACCAGCTCCTCGATCTGCTCGGCCGGCATGGCCTCGCGCAGCGGCTTGCCGTTGACGGTGCTCTTCGACGGCACCGGGACCATGGTGTCGCCGTGCGAGCCCAGGGTCAGCGTGCGTACCGAAGCCACCGGCACGTTCAGCGCCTCGGCGACGAAGTTGCTGAACCGGGCGGTGTCGAGCATGCCGGCCTGGCCGAGCACCCGGTTCTTCGGGAACTGGGTGGCGAGCTGGGCAAGCGCGGTCATCTCGTCCAACGGGTTGGAGACCACGATGACGACGGCGTTCGGGGCGTACTTGGCGACATTCTCGGCGACCTGGCGGACGATCTTGGCGTTGGTCTCCAGCAGGTCCATCCGGCTCATGCCGGGCTTGCGCGGCAGACCAGCGGTGATCACGACGACGTCGGAGCCCTCGATGCTCTCGTAGCCCTCACCGTTGGAGCCGGTGGTCACGCCGACCACCTTGGTCTCGAAGCCCTCGATGGCCCGGGACTGGTTGAGGTCGAGCGCGAGGCCCGCGGGCTTGCCCTCCACGATGTCGGTGATCACTACGGTGTCGAAGACGTCGTACTCGGCCAGGCGCTGTGCGGTGGTGGAGCCGTAGAAGCCAGCCCCGACGACAGTGACCTTCTTACCCATGGTCGTCCCACTCCCTGATACCAGTCGGTTTTCCGGACCGTATCAGTCATCCTGGCACCGATCAGGCCAGGGGCAGCGGCCATCGCCGGGATGGGGCGAACGTCACCGCCGTCCTGGTTCGGCGCTGCCGACGTGTCTGTCAGCCGCGCTCGGCGCGCTCGACGACATTGGTGAGCAGCATGGCCCGGGTCATCGGGCCCACGCCACCGGGCATGGGGACCAGCGCGCCGGCCGTCTCGGCCACCTCCGGGGCCACGTCGCCGGTGTAGCGGCCCTTGCCGTCCGCGCCGATCACGCGCGTGATGCCGACGTCCACCACCACCGCGCCTGGGTTGATCAAGTCGGCGGTGAGCAGACCCGGTACGCCGGCCGCGACGATGACGATGTCGGCGGCCCGGGTGTGCGAGGCGAGGTCGAGGGTGCCTGTGTGGCAGAGGGTGACAGTGGCGTTCTCGCTGCGCCGCGTGAGCAGCAGGCCGAGCGGTCGGCCAACGGTGTTGCCGCGACCGACCACCGCGACGGTGGCCCCACGTAGCGCCACGTCGTGCCGGCGGAGCAGCTCGACGATGCCGCGCGGGGTGCAGGGCAGCGGACCGTCGTAGCCGAGCACGAGGCGACCCAGGTTGACCGGGTGCAGGCCGTCGGCGTCCTTGTTCGGGTCGATCAACTCGAGCACCCGCTGGGTGTCGAGGTGGGCCGGCAGCGGCAGTTGAACGATGTAGCCGTGGCACGCCGGGTCGGCGTTCAGCTCGGCCAGCACGTCGTCGACCTGCTCCTGAGTGGCGTCGGCCGGCAGTTCGCGGCGGATCGAGGCGACGCCCACCTCGGCGCAGTCGCGGTGCTTGCCGTTGACGTACGCCTGGCTGCCCGGGTCCGCCCCGACCAGGACCGTGCCGAGCCCCGGGATGATGCCGCGTTCCGCGAGTGCCTTCACCCGGATGCGCAGCGCGTCCTTGATCTCCGCTGCGGTTGCCTTGCCGTCCAGAAGCGTCGCCGTCACGACCAGATCGTCTCACGGCCACCACCCCGCGGATCAGACGACCTCGCTCGGGCCGTCCGCCGCCTCTGCGGTGGGGCGGCCACCGGGGCGGGCCGGGCCACTGTGGGGCAACCGTCGACGGAGTGACCGTGCGTGAGGTGTTGCTCGTCACTCTCGGTCACAATTTGTGGATTCGATCACGATCGAACCAGACAGGACAGGCCCGTACCGCAGAGAAGGGACGCCAGCCCCAGGCGGCACCGAAGCGGCCCAGGCGGGGCCGACCACTTCGCGAACCATCGCGATTTCCGCAGGCCATCGCCGACAAACCCGGTTTCGGCTAGCACATTCGCTCGCCCCCGACAAGTTAGGCAACCCCGGACCGTTACCCACCTGCAACCGCGTCGTTGTCGAAGGCTCGTCGCCGACCTACCGTTACCGCTTGTTGCGCAGCGTAACCCAGCGTCGGGCCTGACTGCGCAGCGTGAGGAGATGAGGAGGCTCAATGCGAGTTCGTAGACTCGCCGCCTGGACCGCCCTCCCGCTCGCGGTGACGCTGGGCCTCGCGGCCTGCGGCAGCGGCGGAGATGGTGGATCCGGCGGCAACGGCAGTTCGGCGGTCAGCATCCAGATCGCCGAGCCCCAGCACCTGGTTCCGACCAACACCACCGAGACGTCCGGGTCCCAGGTGCTCGCCGGCCTGTTCAGCCCGCTCGTCGACTACGACGCCCAGAACACGCCGTACGAGGTCGCCGCGCAGTCGATCACCTCGTCCGACAACACCGTCTGGACGATCAAGCTCAAGGATGGTTACACCTTCCACAACGGTGAGAAGGTCACGTCCGAGGACTACATCAACGCCTGGAACTACGGCGCTTACGCGCCCAACGGCCAGGGTGGCAGCTACTTCTTCGAGAAGATCGCCGGCTACGAGGACCTGCAGGGTGACAAGCCGAAGGCCAAGGAGATGTCGGGCCTGAAGAAGGTCGACGACCTGACCTTCCAGGTGACGCTCTCCGCGCCGTACATCGACTTCAAGACGATGCTCGGCTACAACGCGTTCTACCCGCTGCCGGACGCCGCGTTCTCGGCTCCGGGCGTGCTCAAGGACTCCTACGAGCAGACGCCGATCGGTCAGGGCCCGTTCAAGATGAAGGGTGCCTGGCAGCACGACAGCAAGATCGACGTCGAGCGCTACGACGCCTACCCGGGCGACAAGCCCAAGGTGAAGGACGTCGAGTTCCGGGTCTACCAGCAGCTCACCGCGGCCTACGCGGACGTGCTGGGCGACAACCTGGACGTGCTCCCGACGATCCCGACCGAGAGCCTTGGCAACGCGCCGACCGACCTGGGCGACCGTTACCAGACCAGCCCGATGTCGTCGTTCCAGTTCCTGGCCTTCCCGACGTTCGACAAGAACTTCAGCAACCCGGACGTGCGTAAGGCGATCTCGATGGCCATCGACCGGGACGAGATCACGAAGTCGGTCTTCAAGGGCTCGCAGCAGTCGGCCCGTTCGTTTGTCTCGCCGGTGCTGCCGGGCTACCGGGACAACACCACGGGCGCAGCCGGTCAGTTCAACCCGACCGAGGCCAAGAAGCTCTACCAGGCCGCCGGCGGCCCGTCGAAGATCGTCATCTCCTACAACGGCGACGGCGGTCACAAGGACTGGGTCGACGCGACGGCCAACCAGCTCAAGGCCAACCTGGGCGTGGACGCCGTCGGCTCGGCCGAGCCGAAGTTCGCCGACCTGCTCACCAAGGTCGAGAAGAAGCAGCCGGTCGGCATGTTCCGCCTGGGCTGGGTCATGGACTACCCGTCCATGGAGGACTACCTCGGCCCGCTGTACAGCACGAACGGCTCGTCGAACTACTACGGCTACAGCAACAAGGAGTTCGACAAGCTGGTCAAGGAGGGTTCCGCCGCCAAGACGCAGGACGAGGCGATCGCCAAGTACCAGCAGGCGGAGGACATCCTGGCCAAGGACATGCCGGTGATCCCGCTCCGCTTCGGCGAGAACGTGTTCGGCCACTCGTCCAAGGTCAAGAACGTGGAGATGGACCTGTTCCAGCGGGTCAACCTCGTCAAGATCGAAGCAGCCAGCTGAGCTGACCATGGTGCGGGCCACCCGGGCGACGAAGCCCGGGTGGCCCGGACCGCGCCACCGGGGCCGGGCCGCAGCAGCGGACCCGGCGTCGGTGGTGCCGGCTCCCCCGGGCCGGACGGCACGTCTCGGATATTTCGGGTACGACCAGAGATGCCGTCCTGCGACCCTTTCGCACATTTCCGGAGAGACTGCTAAGCATGTTCCGCTACATCCTGCGGCGCCTACTGCAGATGGTCCTGGCGTTCTTCGGGACCACCCTGATCGTCTACGCGCTGACATTCGCCGGGCAGGGCGACCCGATCCAGGCGCTGGCCGGTGAGCGGCCGGTGACGCCGGCCCAACGGGCCTACCTGACCGAGAGATACCACCTGGACGCGACGGGCGTCGGTGGTTTCTTCTACCGCTACTTCGACTACGTGAAGAACCTCCTCAGGGGCAATCTGGGCGAGTCGCTCACCGGCCGGAACATCGGTGACATCCTCCAGTCGGCCTGGCCGGTCACCGTCCGGCTCGCGCTCATCGCGCTCGCTGTGGCGATCATCTTCGGCGTCACCGCCGGGGTGCTCGCCGGCATCCGCCGGGCCAGCATCTTCGACAACTCGACGCTGGTGCTGACCCTGCTGGTGCTGGGCATCCCGACGATCGTGCTGGCGCCGCTGGCGCAGTACTTCCTGGGCGTCAAGTGGCAACTCTTCCCACCCACCGCCGGCTCCGACCCGACGTTCTACGCCCTCCTGCTGCCCGGCATCGTGCTCGGCTCACTGTCTCTGGCCACCGCACTGCGGCTCACCCGGGCCTCGGTGGCCGAGAACCTGCGCGCCGACTATGTCCGGACCGCCCGGTCCAAGGGGCTGGTCAAGCGCCGCATCGTCGTCGTCCACGTGCTGCGCAACTCACTGATCCCGGTGGTCACCTTCCTCGGTGTGGAACTGGGCAACCTGATGAGCGGCGCGATCATCACCGAGGGCGTCTTCAACATCCCGGGCGTGGGCTTCAACCTCTTCCGCGGCATCCGCACCGAGGACGGCCCCCTGGTGGTGGGCATCGTCAGCGTGCTCGTCGTGGTCTACCTGGTCTCGAACCTGGTGGTGGACGTCCTGTACGCCGTACTCGACCCGAGGATCCGCTATGAGTGACTTTGAGACTGTGGCGGCCAGCGAGAACCAGGCCGCACGGCGTGGCCCCTCGGGCGAGCCGGGCGCACCCAACCAGGTCGGCGCCCCGCAGAAGCCCCGCAGCCTGGCCGGAGACGCCTGGCGCGACCTGCGCCGTAACCCGATCTTCTGGATCTCGCTGACGCTGGTCGCCATCTTCACCCTGATGGCGCTGCTCCCCGGCGTGTTCACCGCCAACGACCCGAACGACTGCGTGCTGTCCCGGCAGCACGCCGGGCCGTCCGGCGGGGCCATCTTCGGGTACGACTTCCAGGGCTGCGACACGTACTCCCGGGCGGTCTACGGCACCCGGGCCTCGCTGCTCGTCGGCGCGCTCGCCACGCTCGGCACCGGAATCATCGCGCTGGTGGTCGGCATGCTGGCCGGTTACTTCGGCCGCTGGGTCGACGCCGTGCTCTCTCGGGTGATCGACGTGGTGCTCGGCATCCCGCTGCTGCTGGCCGCGATCGTGCTGCTCAAGCGGGTGTCCAGCGACAGCCAGTGGGCACGGATCGGCGCGGTCATCTTCGTGCTGGCGCTCCTCGGCTGGACCACCGCCGCCCGGGTGGTTCGTTCCTCGGTGATCACCGCCAAGGAACAGGACTACGTCGCGGCGGCCCGGATGCTCGGTGCCGGCAACAGCCGGATCATGTGGCGGCACATCCTGCCGAACTCGCTGGCCCCGGCCATCGTGGTGCTGACCATCGCGCTCGGCTCGTTCATCGCGGCCGAGGCGACGCTGTCCTTCCTGGGCATCGGTCTGAAGGCGCCGACCATCTCGTGGGGCCAGGACATCGACACCGGCCGGATCCACATGCGGGAGGCGGCCACCCCGCTCCTCGTCCCGTCGGCCTTCCTCGCGTTGACCGTGCTGGCGTTCATCATGCTCGGCGACGCGATCCGTGACGCCTTCGACCCGAAGCTGCGGTGAAAATCTCATGACCGTCAATCCCACTCCCGCCTCCGCCACGCCCGAGGGCGGTCACCTGCTGGAGTTGCGGGACCTGCACGTCGAGTTCCGCACCAACGAGGGTGTCGCCCGGGTGATCAACGGCGTGTCGTACCACCTGGACGCCGGCGAGACGCTCGCCGTGCTCGGCGAATCCGGCTCGGGTAAGTCGGTCACCGCACAGGCGATCATGGGCATCCTGGACACTCCGCCCGCGTTCGTCCGCTCCGGCCAGATCCTCTACCGGGGTGAGGATCTGCTCACCCGCTCCGAGGAGCAGCGCCGGCAGGTACGCGGCAAGGAGATCGCGATGATCTTCCAGGACGCGCTCTCCGCGCTCAACCCGGTCTTCCCGGTCGGCTGGCAGATCGGTGAGACGCTGCGCCAGCGCGCCGGCATGTCCCGGGCCGACGCTCGACGTCGTGCCGTCGAACTGATGGATCTGGTCAAGATTCCCGGTGCCGCCAAGCGGATCGGTGACTACCCGCACCAGTTCTCCGGCGGCATGCGGCAGCGCGTCATGATCGCCATGGCGTTGGCGCTGGACCCGAAGGTGCTGATCGCCGACGAGCCCACCACGGCCCTCGACGTGACAGTGCAGGCCCAGATCATGGACCTGCTGGCCGACCTGCGTCGGGACCTCAACATGGCGATGATCCTGATCACCCACGACCTGGGTGTGGTCGCCGGCGTCGCGGACCGGATCGCCGTCATGTACGCCGGGCGGATCGTCGAGCACGCCGACGTCCGCTCGCTCTATAAGGCGCCCGCCCACCCGTACACAAAGGGTTTGTTGGAATCGATCCCGCGCCTGGACGTCCGCGGCCAGGAACTGTCGACGATCAAGGGGTTGCCGCCGAACCTGATGCGCATCCCGTCCGGCTGCCCGTTCCACCCCCGGTGCCCGTACGTCCAGCAGGTCTGCGTGGACGAGGTGCCGCACGACCTGGTCCTCGGCGACGGCCGGACCAGCGCTTGCCACTTCGCGCAGGAGGTCCGTGATGACAGCGTCGCCCGCTAACCCGACCAAGGTCCGCGGCGAGACGATCCTCTCCGTCGACAACCTGGTCAAGCACTTCCCGATCACCCAGGGCGTGCTGTTCCAGCGGCAGATCGGGGCGGTCAAGGCCGTTGACGGGGTGAGCTTCGAGCTGCGTCGGGGCGAGACGCTCGGCGTGGTCGGCGAGTCCGGCTGCGGCAAGTCCACCCTCGCCCGGCTGCTGATGCGGTTGGAGACGCCCACCTCCGGACGCGCCACCCTGGAGGGCAGGGACCTGTTCAAGGCCTCCGGGGGCGAGCTGCGCCGGCTGCGCCGCAACATGCAGATGGTGATGCAGGACCCGTACACCTCGTTGAACCCGCGGATGACCGTCGGCGACATCATCGGCGAGCCGTTCGAGATCCACCCGGATGCCGCGCCGAAGGGCAGCAAGGCCAGGCGGGTCCAGGAGCTGTTGGACCTGGTCGGGCTCAACCCGGAGCACATCAACAGGTACCCGCACCAGTTCTCCGGCGGTCAGCGTCAGCGCATCGGCATCGCCCGCGCCCTCGCGCTGAAGCCCGAGGTGATCGTCTGCGACGAGCCGGTGTCGGCGCTGGACGTCTCCATCCAGGCCCAGGTGATCAACCTGCTCAAGCAGCTACAGGGCGAGCTGGGGCTCTCGTACATCTTCATCGCCCACGACCTGTCAGTGGTGCGGCACATCGCCGACCGCGTCGCGGTGATGTACCTCGGTCGGATCGTCGAGATCGGCACCGAGGACGAGATCTACGAGCGGGCCACCCACCCGTACACCCAGGCTCTGCTCTCTGCCGTGCCGGTGCCGGACCCGGAGGCCCGCGACCAGCGCAACATGATCCGGCTGGTCGGCGACGTGCCCAGCCCGGCCGACCCGCCGAGCGGGTGCCACTTCCGGACCCGCTGCTGGAAGGCCCAGGACATCTGCGCCACCGAGGACCCCCGGGCGGTCCCGAGAGCAGCGGACCCCCACCCCTCGGCCTGCCACTTCGCCGAACTCCGCCCAACCCCGGCCTGACCGCACCAGACCCCTGCAGTTGATCATGAAGTTACTGCCCTGACACGCCGACGTGCAGGGCAATAACTTCATGATCAACGAGGTAGGGGGCCGGGGGCCCGGGCGGGGTTAGTGGAAGAAGTGGCGGGTTCCGGTCAGGTACATCGTTACGTTGGCCTTTTTGGCTGCTTCGATTACCTCTTCGTCGCGGATGGAGCCGCCGGGCTGCACTATGGCGCGGACGCCGGCGTCGATGAGGATCTGCGGGCCGTCGGCGAACGGGAAGAACGCGTCCGAGGCGCCGACCGAGCCGCGGGCCCGGTCGGCACCGGCGCGGCTGACCGCGAGCTGCGCCGAGTCGACCCGGTTGACCTGACCCATGCCCACGCCGACGGTGGCGCCGTCCTTGGCGAGCAGGATCGCGTTGCTCTTCACCGCGCGGACCGCCCGCCAGGCGAACGCGAGGTCCCGCAGCAGTTCCTCGTCGGCGGCCTCGCCGGTCGCCAACTGCCAGTTGGCCGGGTCGTCGCCGGGGGCGTTCACCCGGTCGGCGACCTGGGCCAGCACGCCACCGGTCACCTGCCGCAACTCCACCAGGGCCGGCTTCCAGGCCGGTGCCCGCAGCAGCCGGATGTTCTTCTTGCCCTGCAACACCTCGACCGCGCCCTCGTCGAAGCCGGGAGCGACCACCACCTCGGTGAAGATCTCGGCGACCTGCCGGGCCAGCTCGACCGAGACCGAACGGTTGACCGCGATGACGCCGCCGTACGCCGACACCGGGTCGCAGGCGTGCGCCCTGCGGTGGGCCTCGGCGACGTCCGCGCCGACAGCGATGCCGCACGGGTTGGCGTGCTTGATGATCGCCACCGCCGGCTGGTCGGCGAAGTCGTTCGCGGCCCGCCAGGCGGCGTCGGCGTCGACGTAGTTGTTGTACGACATCTCCTTGCCGTGCAGCTGCTCGGCCTGGGCCAGCCCGGCCGGGGCGTCCGGGTCGGTGTAGAGCGCGGCGGGCTGGTGCGGGTTCTCGCCGTAGCGCAGCGCTGTCGACTTGCGCAGCGCCAGCCCCGCGAACTGCGGCCACCAGTCGTCGGCGGGCGCCAGCTCCCGGGCGCACCACTGGGCAACCGCGACGTCGTACTCGGCGATGTCGGCGAACGCCCGGGCGGCCAGCGCGCGACGCTGCGCCAGTGTGAAGCCACCCTCGGCGAGCGCGCCGAGCAGGGCCGGGTAACCGGCCGGGTCGGTGAGCACGGCGACCGAGGCGTGGTTCTTGGCGGCGGCCCGCACCATGGCCGGGCCACCGATGTCGATCTGCTCCACGCACTCCTCGACACCGGCGCCGGAGGCGACGGTGGCCTGGAACGGGTAGAGGTTGGAGACCAGCAGGTCGAACGCCGCCACGCCCAGCTCGTCGAGCTGTGCCACGTGCGTGTCCTTGCGCAGGTCCGCGAGGAGACCCGCGTGCACCTTCGGGTGCAGGGTCTTCACCCGGCCGTCGAGCACCTCGGGGAACCCGGTCACCGTCTCCACCGGCGTCACCGGCACCCCGGCGGCGGCGATGGTGCCCGCAGTGCTGCCGGTGGACACGATCTCCACTCCGGCCGCGTGCAGGGCCTGAGCCAGCTCGACCAGCCCGGTCTTGTCGTAGACGCTGACCAGCGCCCGCCTGATCGGGCGGCGCCCGTCCTGAGTGGGACTCACGGAACCGTGACCTTCCTTCCGGTGATGGTCCAGCCTTCACGGACCAGCCGACCGACCTGCTCGACGAGCTGGCGTCGCTCGGCTTCCTTGATGCGCTCGGTGAGCGTGTCGACGTCGTCGTCGTCCAGCACCGGCACCGCTACCTGCGCGACAATCGGCCCGGTGTCCATGCCGGCGTCGACGAAGAAGAGGGTGGCTCCGGTGAGCTTCACGCCGTAGGCGAGGGCGTCACGCGGGCCGTGGATGCCGGGGAACGCCGGCAGCAGCGTGTTGTGGGTGTTCAGGTAGCGGTCGCCGAAGGCGGCGAGGAAGTGCGGGCCGACCAGCTTGAGGAAACCGGCGGAGATGACCAGGTCGGGCTGGTGCTTCGCGACGTGCGCGGTGAGCGCGCGGTCCCAGTCCTCCCGGGTGTCGTGGTCGCGGACCCGCTCGACGAAGGTCGGCACCCCCGCCGCGTCGGCCCGGTCCAGGCCCGCGATGCCGTCGCGGTCAGCGCCGACCGCTACGACCTCTGCGCCGTACGCGAGGTCGGCGGCGGCATCCAGCAGCGACTGAAGGTTGCTCCCGGAGCCGGAGATGAGGACGACGATGCGGGCGACAGGCGCGGGCTCGGTCACCGCGCCACCCTATCGGGCAGGTCAGGGACGCCCTTCGACCGGGCGGTGCGCCGATCTTCGACGGTGCTGACGTGCGTCGACCCGGTACGCTGCCGCTCGCTCGGGCCGAACGCCGCACCGGCCCACACACCGCCCCTGATCCGGCACACCAAGCGGTCGAAGAGGGCCCGTTTGCCTGCTTTGGGAGACATGTCGTCCTGTTGCTGTACTGGGCTTTGGGAGGACTGACCGCGATCATGGATGGAAACAAAGAGCACCAACTGACGGAACCAGTCCAAGGAGCTTCTCGAATGCAGCCCGGTAACCCCGGTCAGGACCCGTACGGCCAGCAGCCCAACCAGGACCCGACCGCTCCCCAGCCGCCGGCCGCCCCGTACGGCCAGCAGCCCACCTCCGGCCAGCCGTACGGCCAGCAGCCGCACGACCCGTACGCCGCGCCGCAGGCGCCGTACGGCCAGCAGCCCACCTCGGGGCAGCCGTATGGTCAGCAGCCGCCGCACCAGGACCCGTACGCGCAGCAGCAGCCGCCGTACGGCGCCGGCCCGACGTACCCGAACGCCGGGTACCCGCAGGCGCAGGGGCAGGGGCAGAACAACACCCTCGGCCTGGTGTCGATGATCCTCGGTATCGCGTCGATCCCGCTGGTCTGCTGCCTGTACCTGGGCATCCCGGTCGGCATCGCTGGCATCGTGACCGGCTACCTCGCCAAGCAGAAGGTGGCCCAGGGCCAGGCCAACAACGCCGGCCAGGCCAAGGCCGGTCTGATCTGCGGCGCGGTCGGCGTCGGGCTGGGCATCCTGCTGCTCATCCTGAGCGTCGTGGCGCAGGTCAACCTGCCCACCCAGCCCTGACGGGCTCGGATTCGACGGGGCGCTCCGGGTTTCCCCGGGGCGCCCCGCGCTCGTCTACTGCGCGGGGCCGCGGGTCAGCGCCCGGGTGGCGGCGGCGCCGAGCAGCGCGCCGACCGCTATGACACCGGCCGCCACCGCCCCGACCTGCCAACCCACCGGCCCGACCTGGGCCAGCCGACCGGCGCCGAGCGGCCCGCCGGAGACCGCCGCGGCCGCACCGAGCACCACCCCGGCGACCGGCCCGGCCAGCGCCGCCGGCGCCAGCAACTCGGCCCAGCGCTGCGCAGCCCGCTCCGGCCCGGCGAGTCGGGCCACCCGCCGGGCGAGCAGCCAACCGGCGACCATCCCGGCCAGCACCGGCACCGCGAGCAGCAGGGCGCCGAAGCCGTCCACCGGGCCGCGCGGCAGGCCAGCGAGCAGCGGCACGGCCGGCAGCGCGCCGACCGACACCTCGCTGGTGCGGACCGCGGTGTCCGTCCCGACCGCGAAACCCGGCCCGAGCAGGTAACTGGTCGACCAGACCGCCGCGTTGGGCGCGTACGCGACGCTGACCAGTGTGATGCCGGCCTGCCCGGCGACCCCGGTCCGGTACGCCCCGATCATGTCGGCCGCGTCGCCGCCGCCGGTGGCCACCGCCAGGCCGGCCGCGCCCGCGCCCGCGCCGAGCAGCAGCAGCCCGGCCACCAGACCGGTGCGAACGCCGTCGCGCACCGGGCCCGGCAGTCGGGTGACGAGCAGCCGGGTCACGGCGGTGATCCGTACCGCGCCGACCAGCGCGGCGACTGTGCCGACCGCCGCGAACGTGCCACTCGCCCGGATCACTGACACCTCCGGCCCACCGGTGCCGACCAGCACCGCTGCGAGCGCGCCGAGCAGCGCGTACGCGATGCCGACCGCGACCGCGGCGAGCAGTGCCCGGCGCGGCGAGCGGGTGTCGCGAGCACCGATCGCGCGGCTGACGTGCACACCGGCGCGGGTCAGCCGCCAGAGCGCGAGCACTGTCAGCGCCAGCGGGGCGAGCCCGAGCGGCCCGGACTCGGTGTGCAGCGGCACGCCGTGCCCGAGCAACCAGCCGGTCAGCGCGGTGCGCAGGGTGCCGGTGAGGGTGCTGGAGTCCGCGCCGAGCTGCACCAGGCCGAGCACGATGGCGACCGGCAGGTACGAGGTGAGGGCGGCCCAGCAGGCGGCCACCCCGGCGGCGACGGGCAACGGCGCCCGTCCGCGCGGCGACCCGCCCGCGCGGGGCGCGGGCACCCGCCGGGCCGGTGCGGCACGGTCGACCGGCCGGTCGTCGGCGCGCACGCCGCCGGGACGGCTGGGACGGTCAGGGGTGACGGGGGACATCCGCTCTACTCTGGCACGTCGCGCGGGCGGTGGCAGTCCGTTAACCCCTCCTAAGGTCGGCGAGTTCACCGAACCCACGTCCTGCCCAGCCGGGCCGGTCTAGCCTCGGCCGTGAGGGGGCGCGAGTCGCCGCCACCCGGGACGGGCCCGCCGGTAGCGGTCCGGGCCGGCATGTCGCCCATGACCGCTCGGAGGAAGCTGTGACGACGCCATACCCGCCTCCCCCACCACCACCGGCCCAGGGACGCGACCGCACCACCCTCTGGGGCGTGCTGGGCATCGTGCTGGGGCTGATCTGCTGCGGCATCTTCGGCATCGTCTTCGGCTACCTGTCTATCCGCGACGCCCGGCGGTACGGGCAGTCGCCGCTGCTCGGTTACCTCGCCATCGCGTTCGGCGTGATCAACATCATCGGCGGGGCGATCCTGCGCTCGACCGGCAACTACCCGTTCTGGAACAACGACTGACCAACGCGGAGCGCCTACGCCGAAGGGGGTCGACCGTGACCGGTCGACCCCCTTCGTCCTGCCTGACCGGCTCAGTTGCCGGACATGATCTCCCGCATCAGCTTCGCGGTCTCGGTCGGCGTCTTGCCGACCTTGACGCCGACGGCCTCCAGCGCAGCCTGCTTCGCCTCGGCGGTGCCGGCCGAACCAGAGATGATCGCCCCGGCGTGACCCATGGTCTTGCCGGGCGGAGCGGTGAAGCCGGCGATGTAGCCGACCACCGGCTTGGTGACGTTGGCCTTGATGAACTCGGCGGCCCGCTCCTCGGCGTCGCCACCGATCTCACCGATCATCACGATGGCGTCGGTCTCCGGGTCGGCCTCGAACGCCGCGAGGGCGTCGATGTGGGTGGTCCCGATGATCGGGTCACCGCCGATGCCGACGCAGGTGGAGAAACCGATGTCGCGCAGCTCGTACATCATCTGGTAGGTCAGCGTGCCGCTCTTGCTGACCAGGCCGATCCGGCCGGAGCCGGTGATGTCGGCCGGGATGATGCCGGCGTTGGACGCGCCCGGCGAGGCGATGCCCGGGCAGTTCGGCCCGATGATCCGGGTCCGCTCGCCCTGCGCCACGTTGTACGCCCAGAACGACGCGGTGTCGTGCACCGGGACGCCCTCGGTGATCACCACGGCCAGCGGGATCGCGGCGTCGATCGCCTCGACCACGGCGGCCTTGGTGAACTGCGGCGGCACGAAGATGACTGTGACGTCGGCCCCGGTCTCGGCAATCGCGTCCGCGACGGACGCGAAGACCGGCAGCTCGGTGCCGTCGAAGTCGACAGTCTGGCCCGCCTTGCGCGGGTTGACGCCACCCACCACTCCTGTGCCGGCGGCCAGCATCCGCCGGGTGTGCTTGGAACCCTCGGAACCGGTCATCCCCTGGACGATGACCTTCGAGTCCTTGGTCAGCCAGATAGCCATGATCAGACCCCCGCAGCTGCCAGCTCGGCGGCCCGCTCGGCCGCACCGTCCATGGTGTCCACCCGCTGCACGAGCGGGTTGTTCGCGCTGTCCAGGATCGCCCGGCCAGCTTCGGCGTTGTTGCCGTCGAGGCGGACGACGAGCGGCTTGGTGACCTGCTCGCCGCGCTGCTCGAGCAGGGCCAGCGCCTGGATGATGCCGTTGGCGACCTCGTCGCAGGCGGTGATGCCGCCGAAGACGTTGACGAAGACGCTCTTCACGGCCGGGTCGGAGAGCACGATCTCCAGCCCGTTCGCCATCACCGCGGCGCTCGCGCCGCCGCCGATGTCGAGGAAGTTGGCCGGCTTGACGTTGCCGTGCCGCTCACCGGCGTACGCGACCACGTCGAGGGTCGACATGACCAGACCCGCGCCGTTGCCGATGATGCCGACCTCGCCGTCGAGCTTGACGTAGTTGAGGTCCTTGGCCTTGGCGGCCTGCTCCAGCGGGTCCACAGCGGCCTGGTCGACAAGCGCCTCGTGGTCCGGGTGCCGGAACGCCGCGTTCTCGTCCAGGCTGATCTTGGCGTCGAGCAGCAGCATCCGGCCGTCGCCGTTCTTGGCGAGCGGGTTGACCTCGACCAGGGTGGCGTCCTCGGCGACGAACGCCTGCCACAGGCTGACGGCGATCTCGACCACCTGGTCGGCGACCTCGGCCGGGAAGCCGGCAGCGGTCACGATCTCGCGGGCCTTGGCCTCGTCCACGCCCTTGACGGCGTCGATCGGGGCCTTCACGACCTTGTCGGGGGTCTCGGCGGCGACCTGCTCGATGTCCATGCCGCCGGCGACGCTGGCGATGCAGAGGAAGGTGCGGTTCGCCCGGTCGAGCAGGTACGAGAAGTAGTACTCCTCGGCCACGTCCGCGGTCACGGTGATCATGACCTTGTGGACGGTGTGACCCTTGATGTCCATGCCGAGGATGTCGGTGGCCCGGGCCACTGCCTCATCCGGGCCCTCGGCCAGCTTGACGCCGCCGGCCTTACCTCGGCCGCCGACCTTTACCTGCGCTTTGACGACCACACGACCGCCAAGGCGTTCGGCGATCGCGCGGGCCTCTTCCGGGGTAGTGGCGACGCCGCCGGCCAGCACGGGCAAGCCGTGCCGCTCGAACAGGTCCCGCCCCTGGTACTCGTACAGGTCCACGATTGCGCGTCCCGTCCCGTCTCCGCGGCGCGCCGTCGCGCCGCCACCAGCGTTCAGAAAACAGTTTGACGCCTGTCATCAGTTGAAACAGGCCATTGGCCGCAGCCTAGCGAGGTCGGCACCACCGGCAACCGAGCGGGTGCACGGTGTGCGGTAATGCACAACCGGACATCAGGTGTGGCCGTTTTCCGGCCATGACTCGGGTGGCATCCACCGTCCGGGCGATGTTGTCCGGCTTGCGTAACCCTGCCGTGGGGGCGTCGTTGAGTCAGGTGTCGGAGCGCTGAACAGCGCAAAGACGGGATACGGCCGATGCCCTGTCGGTCGAGGGGTGGCGGCGGGGCATCGTGCATAGAGGGGCCGGACGTGTGAGGGGTGCGTCCGGCCCCTCCCCCGTGCCCACAGTCGGTGACGCAACAGATCGGCGTGCCTCAGGAAACCGGCTGGGCCACGTTCTGTCGAACCCACTCGACAATCGCCTGGGTGGTGGCGCCCGGCGTGAAGATCTTCGCGACGCCCAGCTTCTCCAACTCGGGAATGTCGCCGTTCGGAATGATGCCGCCACCGAACACGACGATGTCGCGGGCGTCCCGCTCGCCGAGCAGTTCCAGCACCCGCCGGAAGAGCGTCATGTGCGCGCCGGAGAGCACGGACAGGCCGACCGCGTCGGCGTCCTCCTGGATGGCGGTCTCCACGATCTGCTCGGGAGTCTGGTGCAGGCCGGTGTAGACGACCTCCATACCGGCGTCCCGCAGGGCGCGCGCAACGACCTTCGCGCCCCGGTCATGGCCGTCCAGCCCGGGCTTGGCGACGACGACCCGAATCCGAGAGCTCATCAGCGCACACCTTTCACCGGCTTGACCGCCTTCACCTTAACGAACGGTAACCCGGCGGGCCCGGCCCGGGAAATCCGGGCTCTGTCACCGGCCGTTACCCGGCGTGTCCACCTGGCAACCCGGAGAGCTCGGGCCCCTTCCCGTTCCGACCTCACCGCCGCCACGTCGCTGGCAGGACCGGGGACACCATCCTGGCGTCGTCCGGAGTCAAGCCGGACGACTCCGCCGGAACGGTCACGCTCGGCGACGAACGGGCAGCGACGGGGGCACCGTTCGGCGTCGCGATGCATGACAATCGTGGACGCAAACGGACAGATCGACACGCCAATTTTTCGGTCTAGCTTGTGACTCGCCTGGCGGTTGGCTAACGTGTCCACGGTTGTCATCAGGTCCATGGACGGGTGACGACGCGGTCAGCGGACGTTTCACTGGAGCCTCAGGGGACGCCACCGGCCGCTTCGGAACCCCGACAACGGAGGGTGTGCGTGCGCCAGCGCCTGTCGTCTGAGCCCGATCGATATCGCGGTCGCCGCCGCGTACCCACCCCACCCCGCAGCCGTTACGCCGCTGTCGTCACCACCGCGTTCGTCGGTGCCGGCATCGTGGCTCTCGGCGCGAGCGCCCTGCCGGACGCCAAGGACGTCAGCCCGACGGTCCTCGACGAGCTCAAGCAGGCGTCGGTCACCAGCCAGGACGCCGCGGCCCGTTCGGAGAACGCCGACCGCGCCTCCCGGGACAGCCGCAGCAAGGACAGCGCCGAGCCCGAGGTCTGGCTGCTGCCGCTGCAGGGTTACGACTTCAACTCCCCGTACGGGATGCGCTGGGGCAAGCTGCACACCGGCGTGGACCTGGTCGCCGGCGAGGGCACTCCCTACGTGGCGATCCACGACGGGTTGGTCACCAAGGCCGGCTGGTTCGGCGGGTACGGCAACGCGGTGATCGTCCAGCACGCCGACGGCAGCGAGGCCATCTACGGCCACTCCTCCGCGGTGAGCGTCAAGGAAGGCCAGCAGATCAAGGCGGGCGACCAGCTCGGCCTCGTGGGTCAGACCGGCCACGCGTACGGCACCCACCTGCACCTGGAGATCCATGTCAAGGGGCAGCCGATCGACCCGGTGCCGTTCCTCCAGGAGCGCGGAGTGGACATCAAGCTGCAAGTCGAGGCAATCTACAGCGAGGTAGCCGCCTCCTGACGATGCGTCACGACCGTTGACCGCCCGGATCTGTCGATCCGGGCGGTTTTGCGTCAGCCGGTCCTGGCAGATGTATCCCGGGTCACAGCGTCGACTGTGACCGACGGCACCCACCAAGGTGATCATTTTTCCGGATGTAGCGCCGCACAGCGGGTCATATCCGGGCAACCGACCATCCGCTCTCCGTCCGAGGGTTCGGTCCCCGCGCCTGCCCCACCTCGGCCCGCCACCAGTATTTCGAGGTCAAGTGCCCCTCGACTGTGAAGGTCCGCCGTGCAGGAAGACAGCCCCGTCCAGAACGAGAACACCCCCGACACCAGCCAGACCGCGCCGCCGCGGCGCACCGGCCGGCGGAACCGCCTCATCGTGCTCGGGGCCGCCGCCCTGGTGGCCCTCGGCCTCGGTGGTGTCGCCGTCGCCACCAGCGGCACCGACCACCCGGCACCCGCCGCCGTCTCCCTCGACGCCCAGGCCCGAGCCGACAGCGCGAGCCGGGCCGACCGCTCGGTCCGTGAGTCGAGCACCCCGGTCGCCCCCTCGCTGAGCCCGACACCCAGCCCGTCGGCGGTCAGCGCCAGCCCGACCCCCGCGAAGACGGCCGCCGCGAAGGCCAAGCCGAAGCCGAAGAAGACCACAAAGCCCACGCCCGCCTGGGTCGACCCGATGCCGGGCGCGGCCGTCACGTCCTGCTACGGGCAGCGCTGGGGCACCCTGCACGCCGGTATCGACCTGGCGCTGCCCTCCGGTACGCCGATCCACGCCGCAGCCGCCGGCACCGTGACCCAGGCCGGCGACGCCTCCGACGGGTACGGCAACTCGGTCTTCATCGACCACGGCAACGGCTACCTGACCCACTACGCCCACCAGAGCCGCATCGCGGTCACCGTCGGCCAGAAGGTGAAGGCCGGCCAGGTCATCGGCTACGAGGGCGCCACCGGCGACGCCACCGGCCCGCACCTGCACTTCGAGGTGCACCAGGGCATGTGGAACCAGATCGACCCGGCCCCGTTCATGCGGGCCCACGGCGTCGACCTGGGCTGCTGAGGCAACATCCCGGCGTGGTCCGGGCGCGACAGCAGGAAAGGAGGGGCCCGAGGCCCCTCCTTCCCTGCATCAGCGCAATGGTGCGGGCGCGACGGGTCAGAGCTTGTCGACCGGAGCGTGCCGGAGCACCAGCCACATGGTCTGGTCGCCGAAGTCGATCTGCGCGCGGGCACCCGGGCCGTGCCCCTCGACGGCGAGCACCCGCCCCAACCCGTACCGCTGGTGGTTGACCCGGTCGCCCGCGGACACCTTCGGCCCCTGCGGCAACTCGCTGGCGGTGGTCAGCCGGCTGGCGTCCACGCCGAGCCGCTGCGCCAACTGCGCCGCCTTCGGCGTACCCCCGGTGAAGTTGCCACGCGCGCCGGGCGCGCGGTCCGCGCGGCCACCGACGCCGCCGCCCCCGCCGGCCCACGAGGTGTACGACCCCTCGGTGCGCTCCCAGTGCACCAACTCGGTCGGCAGCTCCTCCAGGAAGCGCGACGGCGGGTTGTACGACGGCTGCCCCCAGGCCGAGCGGGTCACCGCCCGGGACAGGTAGAGCCGCTGTCGGGCACGGGTGATGCCGACGTACGCCAGTCGGCGCTCCTCCTCCAACTCTCGGGTGTCGCCCAGCGAGCGCAGGTGCGGGAAGACGCCGTCCTCCAGCCCGGTCAGGAAGACCACAGGGAATTCCAGCCCCTTGGCGGTGTGCAGCGTCATCAGGGTGACCACGCCCTGGTGGTCGGGGTCGTCGGAGGGGATCTGGTCGGCGTCGGCGACCAGCGCCACCTGCTCCAGGAAGCCGGCCAGGGTGGCCCGATCGCCCTCCTCGCCCAGCGCCTCGATCCGCTCGGTGTACTCGCGGGCGACGCTGACCAGCTCCTGGAGGTTGTCCACCCGGCCGGCGTCCTGCGGGTCCAGGCTCTCCTCCAGCTCGGTGAGGTAGCCGGAGCGGGTCAGCAGCGCCTCCAGCACCTCCTCCGGGGTGCCAGTCTCGGCCAGCGCGCGGGCGCCGTCGAGCAGCGCCACGAAGTCGGCGATGCCGTTGGCCGCCCGGCTGGAGATGCCCGACGCCTCCCGGGCCCGGCGCAGCGCCGCGCCGAAGGAGATCCGGTCGCGGCTGGAGAGCGCCTCGACACACGCCTCGGCGCGGTCGCCGATGCCTCGGCGCGGGGTGTTGAGCACCCGCCGCAGGCTCACCGTGTCGTCGTCGTTGACCACCGAACGCAGGTACGCGAGGGCGTCGCGGACCTCCTTGCGCTCGTAGAAGCGCACCCCGCCGACCACCTTGTAGGGCAGGCCGACCCGGATGAACACCTCCTCGAAGACGCGTGACTGGGCGTTGGTGCGGTAAAAGACGGCGACGTCGCCGGGGCGGGTCTCGTCGGCGTCCACCAGCCGGTCGATCTCCCGGGCCGCCCAGTCGGCCTCGGCGTGCTCGGTGTCGGCCACGTAGCCGACGATCTGCTCGCCGGCGCCGGCCTCGCTCCACAGCCGCTTGGGTTTGCGGGAGGTGTTGCGGTCGATCACCGCGTTGGCAGCGTTGAGGATGGTCTGGGTGGAGCGGTAGTTCTGCTCCAGCAGGATCGTCCGCGCGTCGGTGAAGTCCCGTTCGAACTCCAGGATGTTGCGGATCGTCGCACCCCGGAACGCGTAGATCGACTGGTCGGCGTCGCCGACCACGCACAGCTCGGCCGGGTCCAGCCCGTCGGTGCCGGAGACCAGCTCCTTGATCAGGACGTACTGGGCGTGGTTGGTGTCCTGGTACTCGTCCACCAGCACGTGCCGGAACCGCCGGCGGTAGCTCTCCGCGACGTGCGGGTGGGACTGGAGCAGGTGCACCGTGGTCATGATCAGGTCGTCGAAGTCCAGTGCGTGTGCCTCGCGCAGCCGGCGCTGGTAGAGCGTGTACGCCTCGGCCAGCGCCCGCTCGTTGGGCCCGGTGGCCCGCGCCGCGAACTGCTCCGGGTCGACCAGTTCGTTCTTGAGGTTGGAGACCTGGGCCGCCAGCCCACGCGCCGGGTAGCGCTTCGGGTCGAGATCCAGCTCGCGGGTCACCAACTGCATCAGCCGGCGGGAGTCGTCCGCGTCATAGATCGAGAACGTCGACTTGAGGCCGGCGTGCTCGTGCTCGGCACGCAGAATCCGCACGCAGGCCGAGTGGAACGTCGACACCCACATCAGGCGGGCCCGGGGGCCCACCAGCGCGGCGACGCGCTCCTTCATCTCACCGGCGGCCTTGTTGGTGAAGGTGATCGCGATGATCTCACCGGGGTGCACGTCCCGAGCGGCGAGCAGGTAGGCGATCCGGTGCGCGAGCACCCGGGTCTTGCCGGACCCGGCGCCGGCAACGATCAGCAGCGGCGAGCCGGCATGGCTGACGGCGTCGCGCTGTGGCCCGTTCAGCTCGGCGAGCAGCTGCTGCGGATCGAGGCGCGCGGCGGCCGCCGCGGGTCGGTGCGGGCGGGCCGGCGCGGACTCCGGCGCAGGCGGGGACGCGGGGATGTCGAAGAGAGGATGCATCGCCCGACAAGTCTATGCCGCAGGCCGGACACTGCGCCTCTGGCGCTGCGCAGCTCGTGCCCGATGGCGCGCACCACCACCTCGCACGCCCACCGGCGGGAAAGGTGCCCTCCGCGACGCGGAATGCTTGCGCACCCGGGAACGACGTGGGCATACTCGACGGCGTGATCGCTGCGCGCTTGTCCTTTTACTATGGCACCGGGAGTCCGGCTGCCGTAGGTCGCGCCTGATCGATTCAGACCTGCTAAAGCCCCGGGCTCCTGGAGTCCGGGGCCTTTTCCGTCCCAGGTTCCGGGCACCGGGCACCACAGTGCGAGAGGTACCCGATGATGACAGACGTGATGGAGCAGAGCGGCAGCCCGATCCGACCGGGGCAGCCCGCCGCGCAGGGGGCTGAGCCGGCGGTGGCCACACCACCGGCGGGTGCGGGCGCTGAGCCGGCCGAGCAGCAGACCGGCACCCAGGAGCCGTCCGCCTCGGCGCGGATCGTGCAGATCAGGGAACGGATCGACGAGATCGACAACGCGCTGGTCACGCTCTGGCAGGAGCGGGCCGCGCTGTCCCAGGAGGTCGGCGCGACCCGGATGGCGTCCGGTGGGACGCGCCTGGTGCTCTCCCGGGAACGGGAGATCCTGGAGCGGTTCCGGGTCGCGCTCGGCGCCGACGGCACCCAGCTGGCCCTGCTGCTGCTCCGCGCGGGCCGCGGCCCGCTGTGAGCCGCCCCAGGACGCGCTGAACCGGGCCACGGCCACCCTGGTGAGCAACTACCGCCCGTCGTGCTTGCTGACGCCGCGTGGGCAACCACGCGCCACGCGGCCGATCCGGCTCACGAACAGACGAAACCGCCTGCCGTCGTCGTGGCGACGACGGCAGGCGGTTTCGGTGACTCACGCCTCGTGGGTGGCGACGATCTCGCGCTTCTCCGCGAAGTGGCAGGCGCTCGGGTGGTCCGAGTCCCGACG
>NZ_JBEXGE010000048.1:0-45775 GCF_040607155.1 Micromonospora sp. NPDC005324
GATCCTCAGCACCGCATCAGCATCGGTCATGCCCCATGATCCCTCGATGTGACGTCACCTGACCAGACGATTCAAGATCGACAGGACAGGCCCTAGGCGCGGTTGCGTATCGGCGGGTGCCTACGCCAGCGAAGGAGGGCCGTTGTGCCTGCTCACGCCAGGGATGCCACCCCGAATCTCGCGCTGTACAACCTCCGCGACGCGGCGGGCGAGACTCAGCAGGACGTGGCGGATGGGTTGAACCGCCTAGGTGTGGCCCGCGGAAAAAGACTGGCAGTGACCGCCAATCAGGTCAGCAGGTGGGAGCGAGGGATCACGTATCCGTCCGCGCTCTACCGGCAGCTCCTTGCCGAGCACTTCGACGTCTCTGTGCAAGACCTTGGACTCACCAGGCAGCGCGTCACACCCCAGCAGCGCGACAGTCCCGAGAACGATTCCGGAGGTTTCGCGATCTACCAGGATCCGGTGTCTCACCCGCAGGCCGAGGGCAGCCAGGAAGAGTGGCGGGCGGTCCGGCGGAAGCTGAACATTCATCGGGTGCAGCTCGCCCGTGAGGCGGCACGCCTCTACGACGTGGAGCACCGCGTAGGTGACAGCGGCCTGATTGCGGCGCCGCAATGGTTGCCATCGACTCCGATCGAGTTGGCGCAGTTCGGAATCGGGCTCGCCCCGGAGGGAACCGTGCCCCTCGTCACCGGGACCGAGGACGCGGCGGCCGGCGTACGGCCGTTGGCGTCGGACGGGCGGCGACACCAGCGCTACAGCCTCGCCCTGCGGGATGTTGAACAGCCGCGGCTCTTTGAGAACCGGCTCGCGTGGCACCTCGCGGGAGTGGACTGGAGCCAGTCCGACAATGCGCTCACCTTCACCACCGGCACGTACTTTGGCGGCGTCGATGTGTCGGAAGCGCTCGCACACGAAATGGCCATGTACCACGTAGCCGGCGACGGGAGCGGCATCCTGCCAGCGTCCTGGCGACACCTGAGCTTCCGACGGCTCGTGGGCGACCCGTTCACGCCCAGCCGTCGACCGACAGCGCCGTCAACCGACACGCTCACCCTGCGGGTAGACGACGACGGAGCATCATTCGTGCTGCACAACCGCGCAGCCGGCAACGTCGCCGTAGCCGGGGGAATGCTGCACATCATGCCGGCGGGAGTGTTCCAGCCATCGAGCGTCCTGCCTGCCGCTCAGGTGGGGGACTTCGACCTGTGGCGCAACATGATGCGGGAGTACAGCGAGGAATTCCTCGGCAGTGCCGAGCACGGTGGCGACGGTGAACCGGCGGACTACAGTGCGGAACCGCTGGCGGCGTTCGGCCGGGCGTATGCGTCCGGTGGGGTGCGGGTGTTCTGCCTCGGTGTCGCGCTCGACGCACTCACCCTGTGGGGCGAGATTCTGACCGTCGCCGTGTACGACGGTCCCACCTATGACCACCTGTTCGCCGACATGGTCGACTCCAACGCTGAGGGAACCGTGGTCAAGACCGGGCGGGTACGGCCAACCTCGGCGTTGCCATTCACCCGGCACACCATCGACGAACTGACCGCCAGCGGGCGGCTGGCACCGGCGGCGGCCGGATGCCTCGAACTCGCGTGGGAACACCGCCGCACGATCCTGGGGAGAGGCTGACGTGCACGTACTGGTAACTGGTGGCCTGGGATTTCTCGGCCGCGCCGTAGCCCGCGACCTGCTTGCCGTCGGGCACCGGGTCACGGTCATGACCCGGGGTCGCGGTGACCGCACCGCACCGTCCGGCGTCCAGCTGGTGACGGGGGACATCCGGGACCGTGCGCGGGTCTTCGAGATCGTCCAGGGTGGCGGGTACGACGGATTCGTACACCTTGCGGCGTTGACCAGCGGGCGGGACTCGTTCGCTGACCCGCTGGGCTACTTCGACGTCAACACGACCGGCACCCTGAACCTACTCATGGCCCTAGAAACCGCGCGGACCACCACCGCGCCGGCCTCTCTGATCTTCGCCTCCACCAACATCGTCTACGGGTCACAGCATCACGGCGCACTGTCCGAAGACCTCGACCCGCACCCCGAGAGCCCATACGCGGCGTCGAAAGTCGCCGCTGAGCATATGGTCGCGGCGTATGCGGCGACCGGAGCGATCGGGGCGGTCACCCTCCGGCCCTTCAACATCGCCGGGGCCGTCGACGGCGTTACCGACACCGACCGCGCACGGATCATCCCGAACGTCTTTCGCGCGATCACCGGCGAGCTCGACCACGTAACCCTCAACGGCGACGGGGCGGCAGTGCGGGATTTTGTGCACGTGGCAGATGTTGCCGCAGCAGTTCGGCTCGCCTTGGCCGTCTGCACGCCAGGCGAGAGCAAGACCGTCAACCTTGGCTCAGGCATCGGAACGAGCATGGCCACCGTGGTGGCCACCGCCGAACAGATCACCGGCCACCCGGTGACCCTCCGCCGTCAGCCACCTCAGCCTGAGCCGCCGGAGTTGATTGCTGACGTCGGCCGCGCCCACACCGTTCTTGGCTGGACCCCGGCGAGATCCAAGCTGAGCGAGATCCTCGCGGATGCATGGGAGGCATGGCCGTTTGCCTAGCTCCTACTGGTGGGCTGCATCGCGGCACTGCCTATGCGGCTCGAATTCCCCTCGTCTGAGCCTCCGCACTTATCCCGAGCTCCTTGGCGATCTCCGACGGCGTAAAACCGTCAATTGTCCAAACCATAATTTCTCGCTGCAATGGTGGCAATCGACGCAACACCGCTACAAGGTCCATGGTCTCCTCCGAAACCTGGCTACCTAGCGGCGCAGAGTCGGCGAGATCATATTGCTCGTTGAGTGGGACTGTCGGCTGATTGGCCTTTGCGACTGCCCGAATGGCTACTGTACGCAGCCAGGTCCTCGGGTTATGAATTTGCTCCCAGCGCCGCCACGCTTCCACAAAGGCATGTTGAGCCGCATCGAATGCGTCTTGCGGTGCAGCGCCACGATAAATTAAAAATTTTACTAGTGGTAAGCGCTCCCGCTGATAGCATGCGGCGTACTCATTCGCCGTCATCGACTCTTGAAGAGCTGCGAACTCGTCTTGAACATCCCGGGATGCCGTTGTGCTGCGGACTTGCTTGCGCATCGCAGCCTCGAACATATTTCGCCAACTCTCGACTTGTGGATGTTTATTGAGAATTGCTTTCCGTTCACGTTCGGTCATCCCCCCCCACACGCCGAAATCAATGCGGTTGTCAAGGGCGTCCGCAAGGCATTCGTAGCGGACGGGGCAAGTGCGACATAGCTTCTTCGCTACGTTCTGCTCTCCGCCAAATGCCAGCATGGCGTTCGCCTCGGTGCTCTGACACGCGGCCATGCTCGGCCAGTCCTTGATCATCGCCATCGCTACCCCTCTCGGCGGCCTCTTATGGCTACCTCCACTGTGAGGCTGCCACCGTGCGAGTCAATCATCCGGCTTCCCGGAAGCAGGGCGCGAACGATCTCGCAACGGGCTTGGGCCTGGATCCGTCGACATCTCACCACTGCCCAGGTTCGTATAAGCGCAACCAAGACGGTAGTTCCCGCGCCAATCAGCACGGGCAGTGTCGTCCATACGTCACTCGACAAGACTCAACTCCTTCGTCACCTGGCCGCATGCGGTCCGGTCACTCAGTAGTGGTCCACCACAGCATCCAGCGTGACGGGCCCGCCGCAGAATTTTTTAGGGTGATTCGAGAAATTCCGAGGCATTTGGCAAGAATCGCCCGAAATGGCGGAAGGCCGGGTCGAGAATCCATGTTGCCTAGAGTGACCACATGCCACCGCTAGAGGCTGCAATGTGGGGTGCAATCGGCGGATTCGTCGTCGAGGGACTTCAGTTCGCGGCCGCGATCCGCCGCGTCGGCGGGTGGCCCTGGCGGTGGGCGAGCGAGCCCGGGCCGCTCCCGTACGTGGTTTCAGTGCTGATCCGAGTGGCAGCGGGTGCGGGCTTGGCGGCTGCCGCTGGTTCGTCGAGCCAGGTATCGACAGGGTTCGCCGCATTCATCCTCGGAGTAGCTGCCCCCTTGTCGTCGAAAAAATCTTGCAGGCTGCTGTCCATCAACGTTTGCCGGACCTTAATCAGGAGCAGGTAGCAACACCGACCACCGGCGCTGCCAGCACCCAGCCAAAACTGATCGAAGCAGGGGGCGGCGATGCGTCTCAATAAGATATTTCAGCAGTTGGTCGTCGCGTTGGGGCGGATAACACCCGCATTCGCCCCAGTCCCTAACGAATTCCCCAAGCAACGTCATGCCGGCGTGAAAGCATCCTCCGTCGCGCACGAACCCCCGAGGCCCCTTTCGACCGAGCGTATAGCGAACGCGTTAGATTTTCTTAATGTTTACTACCTATCTGACCGCGACGAACACCTTCTGGCCATGTGGGACCGTCACGCCGTTCTTTTTAAAGCCGAAGGCCCCGACTGTGAAATTTTGGTCTGTCGCGCAAAACCTTTTGCGACCATTCCCCGCGACTCGGGCGCCGAGGCTTTGAACGTGCTTAATGAGTGGAACCATACTCGTCGATTCATGAAAGCGTACCTCGGCGATCCAACAGAACGAGGACAGCTGCCCATCTATTGCGAGATACAGACCCCCCTCGGGGCAGGTATCCACGACGAGCTCCTGATCGAGCTAGTAGATGCTGCGGCAGCCGTAGCAACCTCCTTCGTCGAATTCCTTTACGACCAGGGAGTCTTGGCGGACGCCTTCTCGACCCGTAGATCCAGCGGTGATAAGACTAGCGACGGTTGAGGGCCTGTCATCCTTCCGTCGGGCTTGACACAAGACCGCTTCATCCGTGCGTCCACACTGCTGACGCTTATGCGACAAAACGCTTGACAGGCGGTGCCATCGCTTTACTATTGCGCGGCGGCGATGAGGGCAACGTGGGGGGATGATGGACACAGTAGCTATCCTCAAGATGCGACTTGAGAAGGCAAATATTCCGTTCACTACCAAGACGCTAGACATGGTGGGTCACGACGGTTCAAGACTTAAAAATGAATACCTCGTCGTCGAATTTGCTAACGGTCGGGGCCGGCGGAGCCATGTGGTGACTAGCAGCACCGCGGAGGTTCTGAATCGAACCGATTTCGAGGACTGGGTTTTCTTGGGTGAATATGCAGCCATCCTTGACAGGAAGACGGGCTACATAGAAGCCATCTTAAGGTCTTACACAGCACCCATAGATTCTTTGCTTAAGCGACTCACTCCTCTAGCGGACGAAAATCCGAACGACCAGAGCGGCGTAGATGCGGAAGCAGCGGCAGAAGAGGCGGCAGGCGAGAGCCAGCAGCCTCTTCGAGTCAAGTTCCCTTCGATATCAGCCCGACTGGAGGTGGAGATCGGCCCGGCGACTGATGTTTTGGCTCGGCTTGAGCGCGGATGGGTAGGGCGCGGCGGCCCCTTCACCTTGAAGATTAAGGCGAAAGGTGTTAGCCGACACGAGGACGCCCTAGTGCTACTCAAAGAGCTTTCCTCTGCGTTGTTTTTCGACTTGGATGTGACCCACGAAATGCCGCTAGCACTCGCCGTTAGTCGTACAGTGACGCAGATACGGGGGGACCGAGAGAAGGCTAGGGCGGTCCATATCCGAGCTCCGAGATTGCCCCGTACGAGATATTCACCTGAGGCTGCCTCGTTATATACGTACGGCAGGTCGGCCGCTGGTATGCCACTTCTGGAATTCCTCGCTTATTACCAAGTCATGGAGTTCTTTTTCTCTGTCTACTCGCGCCAAGAGTTGATGCAACGCGTTCGCCAAGAGCTCCTTGACCCGAGATTCGATCCCAACAGCGACTCAGATCTAGCACGGATGTTGGGAATACTAGGCGGTAGCAGCAAGAGTTTCCTTGCCGAGTCTGAGCAGCTCCGGGCAACTCTGCGGAGATGTGTTGATAATGAGGCTCTAAGCGCGTTCATCAAGGAAAGCAAGGTGATGGAAGACTTTCTCACAGGCAAACAAGAAATTGCCGGAGTGAAGCCGCTGAACTTCGGCAACAAAGAGCAAAAGGTGATCGATCAGGTAGCGGACCGCATTTATCAAATAAGATGTCGCATCGTGCACAGCAAGGAGGACGGAGGGCCGGATGGTGCCCAACTCCTGCTGCCCTTCGGAGACGAAGCGCGAAAGCTCACTCATTACATCGCCCTAGCGAGGTTCCTTGCGCAGAAGGTCCTCATAGCCGGCGCAAAACCGGCCCCTTGGATCTAGGGGACGCAGGGCGTCGGTCGTCGCACCCGGTCTCAGTTTCGGTCTCATTCGCTGGCGTACGGAGCTGTCCAAGCACGTTTCTGTGACCCCTTCCCGTCCTGCTAGCGGCCGTTGCTGACTGCTGGCGTACAGGCGCATGCAGACTTGGAAAGCGTGTTGGGTTTACACCCTCACGAGTTCGAATCTCGTATCCTCCGCTCGCTTGAGCAGCACGAACGACAGGGCCGGCCCCCACGGGGACCGGCCCTGGATCGTGTGTGCGGTGCCGCCGGTCTGGCATGCGCTGAGCTGGTACGCCATCGAACCCCTCCGCCGTCCACAGCCTGTGGATAGAACATGTGTACGACCGTCCCGGCAGGCGGTGTCGATTCGCTGACGTGACCGCCCGCTGGCGACAGGTCTCCTGCCGGACCCGCTGTAGCGTCCTGGTCATGGCCGACCAACTGACCGTTCCCGGTATGCCCTCCCCGCTCGTACCGTCGTCCCCAGAGCTCTGGCGGGTGGACGAGGCGACCGGCGCTGTGACGGTGTCGGCGCAGCCGCGTACGGATATCTTCATCGACCCGAGTAGCGACGGAGGCCAGGACGACGCGTCGAACCCCCAGCCCGTCCTCAACGCGGCGACGCTGCTCGGGGACCTGCCGCCGGAGGGGGACTTCCAGTTCAGCGCCAGGGTCACGGCGGCCTTCGCGTCGACCTTCGACGCCGGGGTGCTGCTGACGTGGCGCAACGAACGGTGTTGGGGCAAGTTGTGCTTCGAGTTCTCACCCGAGGCCGAGCCGATGATCGTGTCCGTCATCTGTCGGGGTGTTGCCGACGATGCGAACTCCTTCGTCGTGGCCGACCGGTCGGTGTGGCTGCGAGTCTCGCGAATCGGCCGGGTCTACGCCTACCACGCCTCGGTCGACGGCACGACCTGGCAGTTGATCCGCGTGTTCAGCTTCGACGGCGAGACGGCACACGACCGAATCGGCTTTGCCGGCCAGTCGCCGACCGGCGAAGGATGCAGCGTGACCTTCGACGAGATCAGCTTCCGGCCGGAGCGCCTCGCCGATCTTCGCGACGGCTCCTAAGGCTGAACCGTGTGTGCGGTGGCGTCAGCCCACCACCTGGACGTGCTCCGCGCCCTGCGCCGAGAACCACGCCTCCAACTCGGCGCCGCCGAGGGACCTTGTCGCTTCCTCGTCGACGAGGACCGGGCCGACGACAGCACCCTTCGCGCCCTCGAACTGGCAGCCGAACATCCTCGCGCCGGTCAGCACCGTCGGCATGCTCGTGCCGCCGAGCGTGCACCAGCGCAGGCTGGCCCGCTCAAGATTGGCGTCGCGCAGATCGGTCTTGTAGAGCTTGGCGGAATTGAGAATCGCGTGGCGGAGATCCGCCCCTTCCAGAACGGCGTCGTCGAGCTGCACCGCGAACAACCGAGCCGAGCGGAAAAATGCCTTTCCGGCCGAGCAACCGACCATTTCCGCCTTGGCCAGATCGGCGAAGGAGAAATCTGCGCCGTGCAACTCGGCGTTGGTCAGGTTGGCGTCGCCGAGGTTGGCCTCCCCGAATCGGACACCGACCAGATGAGAATTGGCAAGGTAAGCGCCGGTCAGGTCGAGACGGCTCAGGTCCGCGCCGCGAAAATCAAGAAAATCCCCCGACAGGTACGCCGTGGCCGAAGAGTCGGCGAACCACTCCTCCAGCGCTTCCCGCGCGTCGGGGCTGTCTGGCCAGCGAAGCACGTCGCCGCTGGCACGCTTGTATTTGCTCATTTGTCGAACACCACCTTGCCGTCCCACTCCGGTCGATCAGCGACCCGCGCCCTGAGATCGGCCAACGCACTCGGCGACAGGCTCCGGGTGTTGAGAATGACGTTCTGTCCACCAGCGACCTCGTCCGCGAGTTTCTGCTCGAACTCCTCGCCATCGTAGCGGCCCTTCATACCTTCGGGCATCGGCTCACCAGCCCGCCGCCCGGCGGGAAACACATCATTGGGGGACTTGACGTCCCAGTTATCCCCGTTGGAATCGAGGAACTCACCCTGGTCCTTCTGGAATGCGGGATCGGAGTTGTCGAGTTCGGCTCGGCGGATCGGCCCGGGGATCTTCCCGTCCGCCTCCGCCGCCAGCCCGACCTCGGCCTCGATCCGCGACTTCGCGCTGATGTTGCCGTTGTGGGCCGGGTCGGCCGCGAGTTCCTCCAGCCGCCGGTCGTACTCCGGGGTGCCGGGCTTGGGGGGCTGGTATCCGTCGTCGCCGCCGGACGGGCGGCCTGGCGGGTCGCCGGAGTCGCCGCCGGGCCGACCGAGCTTGAAATCCGCGTCGGCGAAGTCCTGCCCGCCGGTGACGCTCTCGGGCACCTCGCTGGAGCTGCGGTGCCGCTGCCCCGGGACGTCGCTGTCGCCGTCACCCGGACGCGACGTGGTTCCGCCGTCACCGTTTCCGCCGGGAGGCTTGGGTTTCGCCATCGTCGCCGCCCTAGCCGTTCAGCAGCTTGGACAGGTTGGTGAGGCTGGAGATCAGTGCCGCGACGTAGGTGAGGATCCGGCCGCCCCACTTGACCACGGCCGCCACGATCGACGCGGCGATCGCCGGGATGGTGACGACGATGTATCGGGACTTCACCACTGCCAGATGTCATGGGACTGAAGAGTTCGCGCTGAACGGAAACTGTCCAAGATCGGAGGGATTGCCCGGCCGACGGCACGCGCACGGCCGGTGTTCGCGCAAACGCCCGGCCGGTCCACGTCGGACCGGCCGGGCGTTGTCGAGCACTACTCAGAACAGCAGGCCACCACTCTGCGGCCCAGCGATCCGGAGACCGTAACGCTGGGGCCAGACGATCGCCGTCCGGTCGGACAGACCGCTCCACGTCTTGTTCTGCGGCACCAGCCCGCCGGCGGAGCCGTAAAACGGGTTGATGACCCCGGACGGATATCCGCCGAGGTCACCTTTCACCTCTTCACCGGGGGACGCCACGACGGCGTCGAGCCCGCTGGCGCGGCTGAGGTTCAGCAGGGCGACGGCGGTACCGAACTTGTCGCCGTTCTCGGACCCGTCCGGGACGGCCGAGTGGTTCTGGTCGAACGCCTGCGCACCGGCCCCCGTCAGCCCGGCGGCGGAGCCCTTGAGCAGGGTGATCATGCCGGCGTCGACCCGCGAGCCGATGTCCTCGCCGGGGGTACCGACCAGCACGTCCGCCTTGCCGTCACCGGTCACGTCGCCGACCGCCAGCACGCCACCGAAGCGGTCTTCATCCTCGGGGTTGTCCGGCACTCCGGCCGTACGCTGAGTGATGATCTGCACCGCGCTGCTGGACAGGCCGGCGGAGCGGCCGGCGAAGGCCGCGATGAGGCCACCGTTGAGGTGCGGGGTCTGCGCGCCGGGGGCCCCGACGACCACCTCGCCCAGCCCGTCGCCGTTCAGGTCGCCGATTGCCAGCGCATCGCCCAGGTACCAGGCGACGGTGCCGGTCCCATCGGTGGGTTCGATCGCCGCACCGGTGACCGAGGTGGCACCGGTGGATGACACACCACTCGCCGAGCCCCACATCAGGGTGACCATGCCGGTGCCGCCCCAGCTCGCGCCGTCATTTTCCCGAGGAGCGCCGATGACCAGATCCTGGTACCGGTTGTTGTCGACCTTCCCGATGGCGAGCGTGAAGCCGAACTGGTCGTTGCTCTCAGCCCCTCCGGGCACCGCTGCCTGGTCCTGCTGAAGGTGCTGAGCACCGGTGGCCGTGAGGCCGGCCGGCGCACCGAAGAGGACGGTGACCGCGCCGGCGATCGCCTTGCTTCCGATCGACTCTCCCCAGGCGCCGATGGCGAGATCGTCTCGGCCATCCCCGTTGATGTCACCGGCCGCGAGCGAACCCCCGAACTGGTCGAATTCCTCCGGGCTATCCGGAACACCCGGCGAGTCCTGGTTGAAGTGGATTGCCGAGTTGACCACCAGGCCGTTGTAGCTGCCCGGAATGACCCAGACCCCGCCGGCGTGTGTCTTGTTCCGGGGGTCCGGCTCATCAGGGTTGCCGATCGCCAGGTCGTCGTAGCGGTCGCCGTTGAAGTCCCCCGCCACGAGAGCCATGCCGAAGGCGACGGCGCCGCCGTCCCCCGGTATGACGCCCATGAGAAAGTCGACCTTTGCGGCTGAGGAGTACCGCACTGTGACAACGCCGGCCGGAACGAGCGGCAAGGTGTATTCGAATGGGTCGCCGGTGACCGCGATGTCGTCGATGCCGTCGCCGTCGAAGTCGGATTGGCCGACACCTGTGCCCCGCACCCGGGGCGTCGCCTTCGGAAAGGACTCCTCGTGGTGTTGGAGAACGACGCCGTCCCGGGTGATGGTCCGAACGCCTTCCGCAGCCTTTGCGGGGGCACTGATTGCCAGGCTGGCCAGAACAGTTGGGATTACTAGAAAGGATGCGCTTCGCTGCATAGATACCCCGTTTCGATGGGCGCCTGGACACCATAGGCAGCCGACTCGATCATCGAAATAAGACGAACGGGCAGTACGGGTGACGGACCATCGGTAGTGGGCAACTGAGCGCGGACGGCGGGTACCGTCCGGAGGCGACCGGCGGGCCTGGAACCGTCGTACACATGTTCTATCCACAGGCTGTGGACGGCGGAGGGCTCAATGGCTTACCAGCTCAGCGCGGTGGTCGCGGACGTTGAGCTGCTCCGCGAGCAGACCGCCGAGCTGGATCATGCGGTCCTCGGCGAGCTGCGCCAGGACTTCGCGTTGCTGCCGGTCACTCCGCAGTTGGTGATCGAACTGACCGGGTCGTTGCCGGATTTCGCGACGGACGACCGCAGCGCCGCGCGCCCGTTCGGCCTGGTGTTGTCGGCGGCGCTGGTCGAGGTGCTGACCCGCTGGTCACAGTCGGGGCCGGTGGCCTATGTGGAGGCGGAGTTCGGTGGTGGCGTCGGCTACCAGTCGGCAGCGGTGTGGTTGGGCGGGGCGCTGTCCTGGGGCCCGTGCTTCGACGACGAGTTGGGCGCGCCGCGCGAGCGGTGGCCGATCAACGGTGCGCTGAGTCAGCTCGGCGTGGAGCCCGGCACCTGGATCGACCCGTTCGCCGAACTGGGGTTGCACCTGGAGCGGAGCACCGAGGGTTGGCTGGCGCACGGGCGGCGTCGACTCAGCGCCGACTACTGGGACGAGCTGGTCGAACAGTGGGAAAACCAGTAATCCTGCGATCGGCAGCAACCTGAACGCCCCCGTTCCGTTGGGGACTGGGGGATTACATGAAATTGCGACAATTTGCGTTTATCGCCACGCTCTTGACGGCTGCCTCGATCGCGGGCAGCGGCGTACCGCCAACCGGGTCGATTCCGAACGGCCGGCCCGCCGGCAGCGTGGAGATCATCGACCTGAACGGCCTGCAGAACATCGAGTTCGGCGCCACCGAGGACGAGCTGACCCGACGCGGCATCCTGCGTACCAGCCTGGACGCCTGCGGGCCGATGCTCGCCGGCCACGACACGGTCAGCCCGGTCTTCGTGGAGGACAAACTCGTGCTGCTCTGGGTCGGCGACCCGATGCGGACACCGGAGGGCATAACGGCAGGCTCGCCCGTGGGCCAGGTCTGGGACCGCTACCCGGAGGTCAGTCGGCTACGTGCTCCACAGGGGACGCACCGCCTCGACGGGTTACTCGCCCGCAGCGGCGACCGCGCGTACCTGTTCCTGCACGACGGGCGCACGGTTCGACAAACCATCGCCGGGTACGCGGACTGGGCCCGCCGCCTCTTCGACGAGGGTGCGGGCCCGTGCTGACCGGCGCGGACTGGCCGACTCCGGCAGTCGCGCCCCGGACGCGGCGGCGAAACCGGCGCGGGCGAGCCGGTCGGCAAGTGCGCCTTCACCGCCCAGGCGGCTGGCGGCGAGGAACCCGGCGATGGGCGCGTTCTCGGTGGAGCAGCTGGTGCCGCCCTGGAAGCTGGGCTTGTTGATCCCCATCGCCTCGGTGAGGTCGGTCACCGAGGCACCTTCGTGCCCCTGACGCCAGAACACCTCGACCGCGCGCTCCAGCGCCTCGTCAGCGTCGAAGCCCCGTGGTCGCCCTCGCTGCGGCACAGTCCACCAACCCTTCCCGACTCATCCTACCGGCAGGAAAAACCGATCGGTACAGAAATTTGCGGACCCGGCCGACGGTTGCTACGGTCGGATACGTACCGCTCGTTACAGAATTCTTGAGGCCCGGCCGGCCGCACACGACCACACCCCAACAGAGGAGAACCATCGTGGGACAGCTCGACGGCAAGACCGCTCTCGTCACCGGGGGCACCACGGGCATCGGCCTGGCCACCGCCCGCCGCTTCGCGGCCGAAGGCGCGTACGTCTTCGTCACCGGCCGCCGCAAGGGCCCGGTGGACGAGGCCGTGGCCAGCATCGGCGCGAACGTCACCGGCATCGCCAGCGATGTCAGCAAGCTCGACGACCTGGACCGGGTCATGCGGGCGATCGAGGAGCGGGGCGCTGGGCTGGACGTGGTGTTCGCCAACGCCGGCGGTGGGGAGTTCCGTTCGCTCGACTCGATCACTGTCGAGCACGTGGCCAACACCTTCGACACCAACATCTACGGCACCATCTTCACGGTGCAGAAGGCCCTGCCCCTGCTCAACGAGGGCGCGTCGATCGTGCTCACCGGCTCGACGGCCGCCAGCAACGGCACCCCGGCGTTCAGCGTCTACGCCGCGTCCAAGGCGGCCATCCGCTCGTTCGGCCGCACCTGGGCCGCCGAGCTGATCGGCCGGAAGATCCGGGTCAACACCCTGGTGCCCGGCTCGACCGAAACCCCCGGGCTCGCCGGCCTCGCGCCCAGCCCCGCGGAGGCCCCCGGGTTGCTCCAGGCCATCGCCTCGGGCGTGCCCATGCAGCGCATGGCACACCCGGACGAGATCGCCAACGCGGCGCTCTTCCTCGCCTCCGACCAGAGCAGCTTCATGACCGGCGGCGAGCTGTTCGTCGACGGTGGCGAGCAGCAACTCTGACGCGAAAGCGCCCGGTCGATCCTCGCGGATCGACCGGGCGTTTCTGCATCTCAGAGCGGTGGCGGAGGGATTTGAACCCTCGGAGGGCGTTAACCCTCACACGCTTTCGAGGCGTGCTCCTTAGGCCGCTCGGACACGCCACCGCCGACGAGGGTACAGGACCGCTGGTTCCGACGCCGAACCGGTATCGCCCGGGCCGGCCTGGCAGGATCTTTGCCATGAGTACGCACATCGGCGCGAAGCCGGGCGAGATCGCCGAGCGGGTCCTGATGCCGGGTGACCCCCTGCGGGCCAAGTGGATCGCGGAGACCTACCTCGAGGGCGCCACCTGCTACTCGACGGTCCGGGGCATGCTGGGCTTCACGGGCCGCTGGAACGGCGTCGAGGTCTCCGTCCAGGGCTCCGGCATGGGCATGCCGTCAGCCTCCATCTACGCCCACGAGTTGATCAACGAGTACGGCGTGAAGACGCTGATCCGGGTCGGCTCCTGTGGTGCCCTCAGCACGGACCTGCAACTGCGGGACGTGGTGGCGGCGATCGGGTCGTCCACCGACTCGAACATGAACCGGATGCGCTTCGACGGGCTGATCGACTACGCCCCCGTGGCCGACTTCGGGCTGCTGCGTACATCGGTCGAGGTGGCCGAGCGGCGCGGCATCACCATGCACGTGGGGCCGATCCTGGCGGCGGACGCCTTCTACACCGACCGGCCGGACCTGTACGACACCCTCGCCGACTACGGCGTGCTGGCGGTCGAGATGGAGTCGGCGGCGCTCTACACGATCGCCGCCCGGTTCAAGGCCCGGGCGCTGACCGTGTTGACCGTGAGCGACCACATCAAGACCGGTGAGAAGACCACCTCGGAGGAGCGCGAGCAGACCTTCAGCCAGATGGTCGAGATCGCCCTCGACACGATCATCGCCTGACCTGTTCGGGCGGCAATACCGCGAAGAGCGTGATGACTCTGTGGCATCAATATGCCTCAGAGTCATCACGCTCTTCCGCATCAGGCCGCCAGGCCGCAGAAAGTCAGCCGGCGGCCAGCGCCTCTGTCGGCGCGAGGCGGGCGGCGCGTACCGCCGGGTAGAGGCCGGCGAAGCCGCCGATGACCACTGTCGCGCCCACCCCGCCGAGCATCGCCCAGGCCGGCACCACCGTCGGCCAGTCCTGCGACAACGCGTAGCCCGCTGTGACCAGGATGCCCAGCACCACCCCACCGATCCCGCCGAGCGCGGAGAGCAGCAGCGACTCGGTGAGGAACTGGGCCCGTACCTGACCGCGGGTGGCGCCGAGGGACCGGCGCAGGCCGATCTCGGCTCGGCGTTCCAGCACCGAGATCACCATGGTGTTCGCCACGCCGACCCCACCGACCAGCAGGGCGACCGCGCCCAGGCCCAGCAGCAGGCCGGTGAACGCGTCGTCGGTCGCCTGGGCGGCGGCCAGCGCGTCCGAGGGCCGGGACACCTCGACCTCGTTCGGCGCCTCCGGGTTGGTGGTCGCGCCGAGCACCGACCGGACCGCCTCGACCTGTGACTCCTGTGCCCGGGTGTAGACGGTGGTCGGGTGACCGTCGAAGCCCAGATATTCGGCCGCCGCAGCCCAGCCGATCAACGCCGACGTGTCCAACTCCGGGGCGAGCGGTGCGGCGGCGAGGGTGCCTACCACTGTGAACGGCCGCCCACCCAGCCACACCTGCACCTGCGGGTCCGCCGAGGTGATCCCGAGCCGCTGCGCGGCGGTGGCGCCGAGCACGACCGCCGGGTAGCGGGCGGTCGCCTCGTTGAGCCAGGTGCCGGTGGTCACCTCGGCTCCCACGGTGCCGAGCAGGTCCAGGCGGGCCGCCCGGGTGGCGATGCCACCGGTCTCCGCCGCCGGGATCCGGTCCGAGCGGTACACCTTCGCGTCGGGCACCTGCCCGGTCGCTGTCACCTCGGTCACCGGGCCGATCCGCCCGATCATCGCGATCGACTCCTCGGGCAGTTGCGCGTCAGCGCCGAACAGGGTGCTGCCCGGCTCGACGGTGAGCAGGTTGGTGCCGAGCGCGTCGAGCGCCCGGTCCAGCTCGGCCCGGGACGACGAGGAGATGCCGACCACCGCGATCATCGCGGCGATACCGATCGCGATGCCCAACGCGGAGAGGAACGCCCGCAGCGGACGGGTCCGCAGCCCCACCCCACCGACGCGCAGGACGTCCGCCGGACGCAGTCGGGCCGGGGTCAGCATCGCCATCAGCCGACCCCACCCGACGCGAGGGCCGAGTCGTGCCGCACCGCGCCGTCGCGCATCCGCACCTGCCGGGGCAGGCTTCCCGCGATCTCCCGGTCATGGGTGATCACCACGACGGTGGTGCCAGCGCGGTGCAGGTCGTGCAGCAACTCCAACACCCCGGCACCGGAGTGGGAGTCCAGGTTGCCGGTCGGCTCGTCGGCGAGCAGCACCGCCGGCTCGCCGACCACCGCGCGGGCCACTGCCACCCGCTGCCGTTCCCCGCCGGACAGCTCGTGCGGCCGGTGCCCCAACCGGTGGCCCAGGCCAACCCGGACCAACGCGGCCTCCGCCCGATCCCGCCGCCTCCGCAGAGGTACGCCGGAGTAGAGCAACCCGTCGGCCACGTTGTCCACGACCGGAACGCCGGGGGCGAGGTGAAACTGCTGAAACACGAAGCCGATGCGGGTGGCCCGCAACGCGGACAGCTCCCGGTCGGTCAGCTTCGCCGCGTCGTACCCGTCGATGAGGACGCTGCCCGTCGACGGCCGATCCAGGGTGCCGATCAGGTGCAGCATTGTCGACTTGCCCGATCCGGATGGGCCGACGATCGCGACCAACTCGCCGTGGCCGATCCGCAGCGACACGTCGTCCAACGCGACGACGCCACCGGCGTACCGCTTGCTGACCCGGTCGAGCACGATCACCTCGCCGCTCACGTCGGCACCACCACAGTCGTGCCCTCGGTGAGGCCCGCACCGGTGACCTCGACCCGGCCGTCGGCGAACAACCCGGTGGTCACCGCGAGGACCCGACTCGCGTCGCCCTCGGCGACCTGGACGCCGTAGCCGCCCTCGGCCAACGCCAACAGGGCCGCCACCGGCACGGTGAGCACGTCGCGGCGCTCCGAGACGGTGAAGGTGACATCCGCGCTGGCCTGGTCGAAGCCGGTGAGGGCCTTCGGGTCGGTCACCGCGACTGTCACCTCGATCTTCGTCTCGGCGTCGCCGGCCTGCCCGTCGGCGCCGGCCGCGCCGGCCTGGACGACCGTCTCGACAGTGCTGATCGTGCCCGCCACCGCCCCGCCGTCCGGCAGCCGCACGGTGACCTTCGCGTCGCGCTTGGCCAACCGCTGGTCGTCCATGTCCAGTTCGACGGTGACGACCCGGCTGGTGCCGGTGTACGTCAGCACCGCCTGGCCCGGCTGGGTGAGGTCGCCGACGTCGGCCTGGTGGCCCTCCACCCGGACCTCCCGGTCGGCGTACACGATCCGCCCCGGCTCGACCCGACCGGTCTCGGGCAGGCCCAGGTCCTCCTGCCAGTCCCGGACCGCATCCGCGGTGGCGCCGGTGAACTCGTCGTCGGCAGTGAAGCCGGTGTAGCCCAGCGCTTCGAGGTTCCGCTCGAACTGCGCGACATCGGGCCCCCCCACCCCTGGGGCGAGGGTCCGGTACGCGGGCAGCCCGCCGTAGAGCAGCACCACCTCCTCGTTGTCGACCAGGTAGAGCGGCTTGCCCCGCCGTACCGTCGACCCGACCGCCGCCAGCGCGGTGACGGTGCCGCTGAGCTTCGCCGTGGCGGTACGCGTCGTGCCGTACCCCAGTTCGCCGTCCGCGGTTTCCGAGTCGGCGAGGGTCTGCCGGGTGACAGCGGCGGTGGCGGGTGGCGCGCTGCCGGCCTGGGCGCGACCCCCGTCGGTGCCGCCGCCGAAGCCCACAGCGGCTACCACGCCCACGGCGGCGACCAGCAGGACGACGCCGCCGGTGACGGCGGCGCGCAGCCGCGAACGTCGGATGGCGCCGGTCACCGGCCACCTCCGAACTGTGGCGCGTGCTGGCGGCACTTCTCCAGCGCGGCCTTCATGGCCGGGTCGCCGATGTTGATCGCGTTGCCCCCCGTCCCGACCCGGACCCGCCCGTCGGCGTCCGGGTCCGGGAAGTCCGGCACCCCGTTCTCCCGCATGCACCTGGCCAGCGTGCGCATCTGCTCGGCCTGCTCGGGGTTGAGCTGCGGTCCCTGCCCGCCGTTGGGCAGCTTGTCCTGGCACTTCTCCATGGCCGCCTGGACCTTCTGCTGATCCACGTCCGCGCCGAACCGGAAGCCGGGACGCCCGCCCGGCTCCGGATCGGGCATGTCCACCCCGTTCTCCCGCATGCAGCGGGCGAAGGCGAGTTGCCGCTCCGAGTCACTGACCGGCGTGCCGCTCGCCGTGGCCTCGGCCTTCGCCCCACCGGCGGTCGCGACCCCGTCGCCGTCGTCGCCTGCCGCGCCGCATGCGGACAGCGCCAGGGCGAGCAGGACGGGGATCGCAAGCAATTGTCGTCGCATGGTGTCCGCTTCCGCTCAGGTCCGGCGCGGTTCGCCGAACGTGACACCCAGTGCACGGCAGCGGGCGTATCTCCGGCGTTACCGTCAGCGGTTATGCCGCCGTTACCGCACCCCGAGCACCATGGAGGGGTGAGAGTGCTGGTGGTCGAGGACGAGAACGTGCTGGCGGACGCCATCGCCGAGTGGCTGCGTCGGGAGTCGTTCGCTGTCGACGTGGCGTACGACGGGGACGCCGCGTTGGAGCGGCTCGGCGTCAACGAGTACGCAGTGGTGGTCCTGGACCGGGACCTGCCGGTGGTGCACGGCGACGACGTGTGCCGGGCGATCGTGGACGCGGGCGGGCAGACCCGGGTGCTGATGTTGACCGCGTCGGCGGCGGTCCGGGAACGGGTGGCGGGGTTGGCGCTCGGTGCCGACGACTACCTGACCAAGCCGTTCGCCCTGGTCGAGCTGTCGGCCCGGGTGCACGCGCTGACCCGCCGGTCCCGCCCGGCGGCGCCGCCGACGCTACGTCGCGCCGGCATCCAGCTCGACCCGGCCCGACACGAGGTACGCCGGGACGACCGGCACGTGGCGCTGTCCCGCAAGGAGTTCGCGGTGCTGGCCGAGCTGCTGCGCGCCGACGGCGCGGTGGTCTCCGCGGAGGACCTGCTGGAGCGCGCCTGGGACGAGCACATCGACCCGTTCACCAACGTGGTCCGGGTGACAGTCATGAAGCTGCGCCGCAAACTCGGCGACCCGCCGGTGATCGGGACGGTCCCCGGGGCGGGGTACCAGATCCGATGAAACGCCTCACGATCCGCGCCCGGCTCACCCTCATCTACGGCGGCCTCTTCCTGCTGGCCGGCGTGGTCCTGCTCGCCGTCACGTACGTGCTGGTGGATCAGCGGATGCCGCAGCCGTTCGGGGTGAAACTGCGCGACCTGCCGACGCCCACGACGACGCCCGGCTCGGGCAGTGGGCAGAACATCGAGACCCTGCGCAACCTGGTCGAGCAGGTGCAGGACGAGGCGAAGCGCAACGCGTTGGAGTCGCTGCTCACCCAGGGCGGCATCGCGTTGATCGTGGTGTCGGCGGTGGCGATCGCGTTCGGCTGGTTGCTCGCCGGCCGGGCGTTGCAGCCCCTGCACCAGATCACCGGCACGGCCCGCCGGATCGCCGGCGCGGACACCGCCGGCCGTGGTCTGCACGAGCGGATCGCGCTCACCGGCCCTCCCGACGAGGTACGCGAACTCGCCGACACCTTCGACGAGATGCTGGAACGGCTGGACCGTTCCTTCGACGGGCAGCGCCGGTTCGTGGCGAACGCCTCGCACGAGCTGCGTACCCCACTGGCTCTCAACCGCGCCCTGGTGGAGCTGGCGATCACCCGCCCGGACGCCTCGGCGGAGACCCGGCGACTGGGCGAGTCTCTGCTGGCGGTGAACGAACGCCATGAGCGGCTGATCGACGGTCTGCTGACCCTGGCCGACTCGGAGAACGAGCTGACCGAGCGTACGCCGGTCGACCTGGCCGAGGTCTGCGCGCACACGACCGATCAGGCCGGGAAGCAGGCACCCGGCGTGCCCGTTCGGCGGGCCCTGGCCTCGGCACCGACCAGCGGCGACCCGGTGCTGCTGGAGCGGCTCACGTTCAACCTGGTGGAGAACGCGTTGCGCCACAACCTGCCCGCCGACGGTTGGGTGGAGGTGCGCACCGGGCTGGTCGGCGGCCAGCCCACCCTCACCGTGACAAACACCGGCCCGGTCATCCCCGGCTACGACGTCGAGACGATGTTCCAGCCCTTCCGTCGGCTGTCGCGGGAGCGGGTCGTCGGCGCGCGGGGCTTCGGGCTGGGGCTGTCCATCGTCCGCGCCGTGGCCCGGGCCCACGGCGGCACCGCCGAGGCGCAGCCCCGCCCGGACGGCGGTCTGATCGTCACCGTCACACTGCCGCCGGCCTGACCGGCGGCCCGGCCTCAGCGGAAGAACGCGCGCAGGACGGTGGCGGTCTCGGCCTCCAGCACCCCGCCGTAGACCTCGGGGCGGTGGTTGAGCCGACGGTCCCGCAGCACGTCCCAGAGCGATCCGGCCGCGCCGGTCTTGGGTTCCCAGGCGCCGAACACGACTGTGGAGACCCGTGCCAGCACCAGCGCCCCGGCGCACATGGTGCACGGTTCGAGGGTGACCACCAGGGTGCAGCCGTCCAGCCGCCAGCGGCCGGTGCGCTCGGCGCCCCGGCGCAGGGCCAGCACCTCGGCGTGAGCGGTGGGGTCGCCGGTCAGCTCGCGCTCGTTGCGCCCGGTGGCCAACTCGATGCCGTCCGGCCCGTAGAGCACCGCCCCCACCGGCACGTCGTCGACGTCGGTGCTGACCGCGTCGTCGACCTGCGGACCGGCGACGGCGACCTCCAGGGCGCGGCGCATCCACAGCTCGTGCCGCTGTCGTCGGCCGACCTCGCCCAGGTCGGCCAAGCCCTCGTGGGCGCCGGGCCCGGCGCGGCCCACCGCGCCGGGGGTCGGCTGGCCCGGTCGGATCGACTCCAACGACGGATCGGTGGCGTCGGCCGGCTCAGACCTCACGCAGCTCCTCGACCTCGTCGGCGCAGCCGAGCACCTGGCAGATCTCGACGGTGACGTCCGCCGGCATCATCCCCTCGTGGGTGCAGAGGGTCAGCAGCTTCTGCGCGGAGATGCCCAGGTTGGCCAGCAGGTCGGCGTCACCGACCGGGTCGGCCTCCGGGTCGACGACGGGCTGCTCGCTCTCCTCGTCACCGGTGCTCACCGGGCGTGGTTCGTCGTCACCGTCGAGCCCGGTGACCGAGGTCTTCAGGTCACCGACCAGCAGCGACCCGAGCTGCGACTCCTCGGCGTACGCGGAGTCCGAACCGAACACCCGCAGGTCCTCGCCCTCGTCGAGGCGCAGGATCACCAGGTACGCGTCGTCGGCCTCGACGAAGAGCAGCGACACGTCGGCCTCCTGGTCGACGTCACGCAGCCGGTCGGCAACCTCGTCGATGTCGGTGGCGCCCCGCAGGCTGACCTCGGCGGCGGTCCAGCCACTGTCGTCGCGCACCACGGCCGCAGCGAAGTACGACACGGTCCCCCCAATAGCCCTCGACACAGCGTCGACTCGTTACGCGTGCACGTTAGCCGGTCGGGTCGGCAGGCGACCCGTCAACGCCCCGAAGGGCGGGTCATTCCTGACAAAGTCGGATCAGCCGACGACTCGACGGCGGGTGGCGATGAGCTGGCGCAGACGCTCGGTGCGCTGCCGCTGCGGTCGGCTGCGCTGGCGGACCGCCCGGGCGCCCGCCAACTCGGCCAGCAACTGCAGGCGACGGCGACTGCGATCGGGATCCTGCCGGGGAGTGGTCCAGGCCATGGTCCCGAGCGTGCCGAGTCTCGGCGGCCACGTCAAGACGGCGTTCGCTACGCAGCCAACCGGGCACACGGTGCAGTCACCGAGCGCCGTTTCGGGGCTCCTCCGTGCCGGTCACCACAGCGGCCAGTCACCACTGGTTGCCCAGCGGACCGCCACCACGGCCGCGGCGATGCTCCAGCCACCCGCCGTGACGATGGCGACCCCGGTGGCCACCCCTCGGTCGCCGTGGCGCACCAGCACCAGGGCGGTGACCCAGGCCAGCAGGCCGGCGATCACCGTCCACCACGCGTAGCTGGCCACGTCGGTGCCGAGCAGGCCGAACAGCAGCAGCCAACCGGCCGCCACGCCGCCGCCGACGGCGACACCACCGCCGGTGACCGGGTGGGGCTCGCGGTAGGTGGGCCGGGTCGGTGGCCCGGAGGGGAAGAGACCCGACGGGGTGCGCGGCACCGGGCGGACGGCGCCGAAACCCGGGCCAGGGTCGGGTCCGGCAATGGTCACCGTCGCTGCCCTCCCTCACGCGTGCCGCTCGTGCCCACGGTACCGGCTCTGCCAGGATGACCGGATGTCCTCGCCGACGATCAGCCGCCGCGCTCATCCGGCGTACCCGATCCTGCTGCTGCTCGCCCCGGTGCTGGCCGCCGGCTGCGCGACCACCCGGCCGGGGGTGCCCGACGGCGCCGCGCCAACACCGCCGGCGGTCTGGGCGACCGCCGAGCAGCCGGCGTCGCAGCCGCCCACGCCGACGGCGACCGGCCCCAGCGCCCCGGCGCCGTCGTCGGCCAGGCCGTCGGCGACGGCACCCCGCACCGGGCTGCAGCATGTCTTTCCGGTACGCGCCGACGACGTCGACTACCACCCGACGCACGGGGCGTACCCGGCGACGGACCTCTTCGCCGACTGCGGCGAGCCGTTCGTGGCGGTGACCGACGGGACGGTGCTGGAGGTGAGTCGCGTCGACAGGTACCGCAAGCGTGGGCCACAGGGCCCTGACAACGGCGGCCTGTCGGTCGCCCTGCTCGGCGACGACGGGGTGCGCTACTACGGCTCGCACCTGAGCGTCGTGAGCAGCGGCGTCGACGCCGGTGTGCGGGTCCGCGCCGGGCAGCAGCTCGGCAGGGTGGGCCGCACCGGCAACGCGAACAACGTGTGTCATGTGCACTTCGGCATCTCGCCGTCGTGCGCGGGCACTGACGGTTGGTGGATCCGGCGCGGGGTGATCTGGCCGGCGCGTTACCTGGACTCCTGGCGGGGCGGTGGCAACCGGGAACCGGCCGCCGAGGTCACCGCGTGGCAACGCCGACACGGCTGCCCGAAGGCGCCCTGACATGGCTCGCGCGAGAGATCCCATCGCCGATCTGCGCCGGATCGCGTTCCTGCTGGAGCGGGCGAACGAGGCCACCTACCGGGTACGCGCGTTCCGGTCGGCGGCGAAGGCGCTGGCCGGCCTGCCTGCGGCGGAGCTGAGCGAACGGGCCGGCAACGGCACGCTCACCGAACTGTCCGGGGTCGGTGACGTCACGGCCCGCTGCGTGGCGGAGTCCCTCGCCGGTGAGGAACCGGTCTACCTCCGCCGGCTGGTGGCGACCGAGGGCAGCGACCTGGACGCCGAGGCCACGGCGTTACGCGCCGCCCTGCGCGGCGACTGCCACACCCACTCGGACTGGTCCGACGGCGGCTCGCCCATCGAGGAGATGGCGCTGGCCGCTGTGGAGTTGGGCCACGAGTACCTGGTGCTGACCGACCACTCACCCCGGCTGACTGTGGCCCGAGGGCTGACCGCGGAGCGGCTGCGCCGGCAGCTCAACCACGTGGCGCAGGTCAACGCGGCGCTGCCCGAGGGTTTCCGGATCCTCACCGGGATCGAGGTGGACATCCTCGCCGACGGCTCCCTGGACCAGGACGACGACCTGCTGGCGCGGCTCGACGTGGTGGTCGGGTCGGTGCACAGCGGTCTGAAGGACGAGCGGTCGAAGATGACGCGGCGCATGGTGAAGGCGGTCGCCAACCCGCACCTGGACATCCTCGGTCACGTCACCGGCCGGATGGTGTCGTCCCGCCCGGCCGGGGTGACCGGTCCGGGTGATCGAGGGCACCGCGCGCGTACCCGGGCGGAGAGCGACTTCGACGCGGAGGCGGTCTTCGCCGCCTGCGCCGAGCACGACACCGCCGTCGAGATCAACTCCCGGCCGGAGCGGCAGGACCCGCCGAAGCGCCTGATCCGCCGCGCCCTGGAGGCTGGCTGCCGGTTCGCCATCAACACCGACGCGCACGCGCCCGGCCAGCTCGACTGGCAACGATTCGGCTGTGAACGCGCCGCCCTCTGCGGCGTCCCCGCCGACCGCGTGGTCAACACCTGGTCGGCAGAGCAACTGGTGGCCTGGACGCACAACCGCGCCTGACCAGCCCCCGGCGGTGGTCTGTCAGCGGCGGGCGGGTTCGGCGGCGGGTATGGCGGGTGCGCCGACGCCGACGACCGGGCTGCTCCGGCGGCGACCGAACATCCCCTGCGACACCGCGACCCCGAGCAGCACGATCAGCGCGCCGACCGGTTGGTGCCAGTTGAGTCGTTCGTCGAGCGCCAGAGCGCCGATCAGCACCGCGAAGATCGGAATCAGGTACGTGACTGTGGACGCGGTGCTCGCTCCGGCCAACCGGATGTTGCGCATGTTGATCACGAACGCGAGCCCGGTGCCGAGCGCGCCGAGGGTCAGCACACTTGCCACCACCCCCGCGGACAGCTCGGTGGGCAGCGGCGGCAGGCCGGCGACGAAGGGGGTCACGATGGCCAACTGCGCGGCGGCGAGCAGCAGTTGCGCGGCGGAGAGCGACAGACCCGAGTACGCGCTGCCGGCGACGAACCGCTTCTGGTACGGGATGGCCACGCCGTAGCAGGCCGCCGCCCCGAAGCACATGAGCTGCCCGGTGAAGTGCGCCCCGCCGATGCCCTCCCAGACCCCGAGCACCACCAGCACCCCGACGAAGCCCAGCCCGAGCCCGACCGCACGGCGCACTGTGAGCCGCTCGGTGCGGAAGACCAGCACCGCCAGCGGCAGCACGATCAACGGTGTGGTGGCGTTCCAGATGCCGGCCAGCATCGACTCGACCCGCTGCTCGCCGTAGCCGAAGAGGGTGAACGGCACTGCCACGCCGAAGGCGGCGACCACTGTCAGGTGCGCCCAGACCCGGGGCTCGCGGGGCAGCCGGTCGCGCAGCACGGCGAGGACCACCAGCAGGGTCAACGCGCCGGCGACGACCCGGTAGAGGGTGAGTTGCACCGGGTGCAGCTCGGCCACCCCGATCTTGATGAAGAGGAAGCTGGAACCCCAGATCGCGGCGAGGGCGACGAAGCCGGGCAGCCAGGCGCGAACCGGCGCTCTGTCAGGAGTGGTATCGGTGGTCACCCCTGACACTCTGCCGCAACCGTGCGGCAAAGTCGCGCGCCTTTCGGCCGTCACGCCGTGCCTGAACCCGCAGCTCCAACACGACAAACGTCGGCGACATGGGGGTGGGATGGTCACGTAGGGTCGCAGCGTGGGACGAATTGATGAACTCGCCAACCGCTACGTGGCCGAGTGGGCGCCGTTGAGCCCCACCGGCGCGACCTTCGTCGGCATCGCCGGCCATGACGACCAGCTCGACGACCTCTCGCCCGACGGCTACCTGGCGCGCGCGGACCTCACCCGGCGGACGCTCGCCGAGCTGGACGTGACCGAGCCGGAGACCGAATCGGAACGGACCGCCAAGGAGGCCATGCAGGAACGGCTCGGCCTGGACCTCGCCCGGTACGACGCCGGCGAGGTGACCAGCGAGGTCAGCGTGATCGCCAGCGGGCTGCACGAGATCCGCATGGTGTTCGACCTGATGCCGACCGCGACCAGTGACGAGCAGGCCAACATCGCCGCCCGGCTCAACGGCTTCGGCGCCGCCCTGGAGGGCTACAAGACCACGCTGCGTGAGGCGCTCGCCGCCGGTGAGGTCAGCTCGAAGGTGCAGCTGGTCGAGGTGGCCAAGCAGTGCGACATCTGGGTCGACCCGACCGGTGACAACTTCTTCCACGGGCTGGTCGAGCGGCTCGGGGCGGAGGGCACGCTCGGCGCGGAGCTGCGTCGGGGTGCGGCGGCGGCGACCGCGGCGACCGCCGGGTTCGGCCAGTTTCTGCGTACCGAGATGGCCCCGCACGGGCGGGACAAGCAGGCCGCCGGCCGGGAGCGCTACGAACTCGCCTCGCAGTACTTCCTCGGCGCCAAGATCGACCTGGACGAGACGTACGCCTGGGGATTCGCGGAGCTGGCCCGCCTGGAGGCGGAGATGCGGGTCGTGGCGGGGCGCATCGTCGGCCCCGGTGCCAGCGTCGACGAGGCCGTGGCCACCCTGGACGCCGACCCGGCCCGCACCATCCGGGGCAAGGAGGCATTCCGGGACTGGATGCAGGCGCTGGCCGACAAGGCGATCACCGAGCTGCACGGCACCCACTTCGACATCCCGGAGCAGGTCCGCCGCATCGAGTGCTGCCTCGCACCGACCAGCGACGGCGCCATCTACTACACCGGCCCGAGTGAGGACTTCTCCCGCCCCGGTCGGATGTGGTGGGCGGTGCCGCAGGGCATCAGCGACTTCTCCACCTGGCGAGAGGTGACCACCGTCTACCACGAGGGCGTGCCCGGTCACCATCTCCAGGTGGCGCAGACCGCCGTCCGGGCCGACCTGCTCAACCGTTGGCAGCGGCTGCTCTGCTGGGTCTCCGGGCACGGTGAGGGCTGGGCGCTCTACTCGGAGCGGCTGATGGACGAGCTGGGCTACCTGGACGACCCGGGCGACAAGCTGGGCATGCTCGACGGCCAGGCGATGCGCGCGGCACGGGTCATCGTTGACATCGGCATGCACCTGGAGCTGGAGATCCCGAAGGACAATCCCTTCGGTTTCCACCCGGGCGAGCGGTGGACGCCGGAACTGGGCTGGGAGTTCATGCGGGCGCACTGCCGGGTTCCGGACGAGAACCTGCGCTTCGAGCTGAACCGCTACCTGGGCTGGCCGGGGCAGGCGCCGTCGTACAAGGTGGGTGAGCGGATCTGGCTCCAGGCCCGCGAGGACGCCAAGGCCCGCAAGGGCGCCGATTTCGACCTGCGGGAGTTCCACCGGCAGGCGTTGGACCTGGGCGCGCTGGGTCTCGACCCGCTGCGCCGGGCGCTGGCCCGGCTCTGACCGGGCAGGGCTGCGCGCGCCGACGGTACGACGAGTCCGTCGCCGCGCGCAGCCACACCCCCGAGCCGGGGCTGCTCGCGACCGAGTGCCGATTACGCGGCACTGCGCTCAGCCGAGGGTGAGTGCCAACGCCGGACGGGCGGTCAGCGTGTCGCTGGTGATGTACGCCAGGTCGATGGTGGGGTCGGTGAACGTGATCGGGATGGGCGAGGTGATCGGAAGGCCGTCCGGTAGCGGCAGATCCGGAGTCAGCGTGATCTTGACGCCGAGCAGTCGGCCGACGAACCGGGTCGCGTAGAAGGCCACGTCTCCCCTGACGGTCAACTGATTGGTCGCGTACCGCTGGTCGCGCCCTGCGGGGCCGTCGGCCCGCAGCAGGAAGTCGGTGGTCACCGCCTCCCGCATGCTGAACTTCAGCACCTTGAGGTCGCCCTTCACGGTGTGCAGGTCGGTGATGCCCTCGAACCGCAGCCCGCTCATCCGCACCGACGAGCCGGTGAGCTTCGACGGCGTCTGGGCCACAGTCGGCAGGGTCGGATCGGCGGCGATCCGCGGTAGTGGCTTGCCCGGCTGCACGCTTCCCGGCTTTTCTGCCGCGCCGGGCTTGCCCGGGGCCGGCTTGCCCGGTGGCTGCGCCGGGCAGTCGGTGGGGCCCGGACGGGGCGTCGCCGCGCTGGTCGGCCGGCCTGCCGGCGTGCTGGTCGGCCGGCCTGCCGGCGTGCTGGTCGGCCGGCCTGCCGGCGTGGCAGTGGGGCGCACCGAGGGCGCGGGGTCCTCTCGGCCTCCGAGGCCGAGCAGATCGCCGATTCCGCCCAGGATGTCGGTGATCACGTTGCCGCCCTGCGCCGAGCTCGGAGCGGGCGCCGGCGTGGCCGCGCTGCGGCTGGGCGACGGCGTGACGACCCGGGGCGGCGTGGGGCAGCCGGTCGAGGACGGTCGGCTCGGCGCGGCCTGCACCGCTCGGGGCTGGCCGGCCAGCCCGACGGCAGCCAGGCCGAGGATCACGAGAGCGATGGCGAAGGCTCGCGGATCAGCGGCACCCCTCGGCCGATCGGACGGCACATCGTCGTCGGACGCCCGGATCGGGGTCCAGGCGAAGGCGAGCGCGCTGCCGACGATGCCGAGCAGCAGACCGACGAAGAAGCCGCCGAGGTTGAGCCCGATCAGCGAGTACACGGCGGTGACCGCCGCGACGACCGAGTAGAACAGCCGCTGCGCCGGGGTGAACCAGAGCAGCAGGCCACAGGTCACCAGGATGATCGGTATCAGCAGCGAGAGCAGTCCGGTCGCGCCGCTGTGGAAGCTGAGACCGTTGAGGGTCATCCGGGTGGAGGCGAACATCTCCAACCCGGCCAGGGCGATGAGCAGTCCGCCCCAGAACGGCCGGCTGCGCTGCCAGCGGCGGAAGAGCCGCCACGCCTGAGCCGGACCACCGGGCCGGGCGTGGGACGGGTTCGCGGTTGTCACGTACTCCTCCTGGCCGAGCGGGGACGGGACCGGGTGGGGATGGGGGCCTGGGCCCGGCCCGCGGTGCTGACCACCACGGGCCTCGGCTCAGCTCAGAAGCACTCCTTGCCCTTGGCGTCGTCACCCACGTTGACCTTGAGTCGGAGGCCGACCAGGTTGAACGTGGCCGCCGTCGTGTAGTGGGACACCTGTTGCAGGTTGGTGATGGTGACGTGGTCGGAGTTCTGGCCGAACGAGCCGGCCTGCGCCGTCGGGTTCAGGTCGGTGGCGTCCCGACCGATCCTGATGTTGGTGAAGGTCGCGTTGCCGTTCAACGAGTCCATCGCGATCAGCAGATCCTTGGCGCGGGCGGGTTCCTTGCCCTCGCCGGCGTTGATGGTGAGCACCACCGGCAGTCCCGGCAGGTCGGCGCGCACGGACTGACACAGGCTGTACAGCTCGGCGCTGCTGATCTCGGAGAGGGCGATCGGGTGGACCTGGCCGGACTTCCCGTCCTTGCCCTTCTCGCGGACGATGCCGCCGTACTGCTTGAAGCCGTCGCCCTCCAGGCGGTCGGCACCGATTTTGAACGTCTGTCCGGAGACGGTGATGTCGGACGCGATGGCGCCGGTCGACATTCCGAAGAGGATGGCGCCGGCAGCCGCCGTGGCGGGCACCATCATGGCGGCGAACCGCCACCATCGGGTACGACCCTGACTGTCCAACCGATCCTGCATGGGTTCCTCCTCGGGTCGATGCGCGCGAGTGGCCGGTCCCGAGCGGGCGGCCAGCACTGCAAGCCCGCGTTCTGTTACCGGCTGGTAACCATCGGGCTTGATGGTGCACCCGTTGCGGCGCAGGTCACAACCCCCTGATTACCGGGCGGTAACAGTCGGGCGAGCAGGCGGAGGTGAACAATCACGGAAAGTGAGCGCGCTTGCCCTTCGCAACCCCCCTATATGGCCACAGGAAGGGCGCAAGCGATGGCGGCATCAGCGTACGGTGACGCTACATTGACCAATTACAATCAAGTAACAAATGTAAAGCGCACAGGTCGTGCGGGTTGCCACACGGCCGAGGGGCGGACCGCCAAGCGGTCCGCCCCTCGGGTCGTACGTTCGGTCGTACGCGCGTCAGCGCTGCTCCACCTCGCCCGGAGCCGGCCGCTGGGTCGGCACCGTCGGGTCCTCCGACTTCCAGTTGGTCGAAGCCGGCGGGATCTCGTCGGTCAGTGGCCCGCCGACCGGCTGCGGCCTGGGCTGCTCGACGGTGTCCGTGTCGCGCACCGGCTCCTGGTCCACCCGGGTCGGCGTCGGGTCGTCGACCGCCGGCTCGGCGCGGTGCCGGGCCGCCCCACCCTCGGGCCGGGTCACCAGCCACACACCGAAGACGACAGCGATCAGACCGAGGACACCAGCGACAATCGGGCCCCAGAAACTGATCAGGCCGATCTTGAAGCGGTTGTCCTTGACCGTCTCGACACTGCGGCTGACCGTGTCGTCGGTGTAGTTGAAGTCCGCGTCCAACAGCACGGTGGGGGTGCCGGTGTTGGGGCGCAACTCCTTGTGCTGCTGCTCCCGGACGTTCACGTAGGAGCCGGTGACCGGGTCCACCCAGAGCGTACGAATGTTGCTGTAGACGACCTGGCCGCTGGTGGCGCCTGGCGCGAACTTGCCAACCAACGTCTGGATGCTGCTCTCCGGGGTGGCCAGCACCTCGTTCTCGATCCGCTGCTCGAAGCGGTACGCCTCGATGCCCTTGATCTTCTCGGTGCCGACGAACTTGGCCGGGACAGCGCGCTTCAGGTCACGGTCGAAAACCTGGTAGTCGCGCTTGTCGGTGCCGAACGGGAACTTGTAGATCTGGCCGGCGTACTTCACGTTGCCGACCGGAGTCCCATCCGCCCCGGTCTCGTTGAGCCACTGGTCCTTCCACGAGGCGGCCGCACCGGAGATCCGGTAGAGAGCGAGTTCGGTGCTGTACTGGCTGACCACGTCCTGGTTGTCGGTGCGCCGGACCGTCTGGTAGACGTCCCAGATCACCGCGTCGCCCTTGAGGTCCTTGGGCAGCCGATCCCTGGTGTCGTCGGGCTGTGGAATGACCTCCACATTGGACACGAGATCGCCCTGCGGAACCTCGATGCTCACCGAGCTCCCGGTTGCCGTGATCTTCAGGAACCTGGCGTTCTTCGCCTCGGCGACGGACGTCGTCGGCTCAAGATCGTAGGGGAGCTTGGTCACGGCGGGGGCCACGTAAAACGGCAGCCCGGCCGCGAAGACCAGCAATAAGACGCCAAGCCCGAAGAGCGCGGCGCCCACGCGAAGCTTCACTCATCCTCCTGTAACCTGCCGCCCTACGACCTGTTGTCCGGGGCACCCGATCCTTAACATGGCGGGAGGTTACTCCCCGGTCACCTTCAAAGCGACCCCCTGGATGTCCAGATGTCCACAGCCGCCGCGCCAACAGTTTCGGAGCCTTCGGTAACCGGCCGACTTCCCGCCCTCGACGCGCTGCGAGCAATCGGCGCGGTGGCGGTCGTCGGTCACCACGTCGGGTTCCAGACCGCCGTCACCATGAACACCACCTGGGGCGGCTGGCTGGCTCGACTGGACGTCGGCGTCGCCATCTTCTTCGTACTGTCCGGGTTTCTGCTGTTTCGGCCGTGGGCGCTCAGCGCTGCGACGGGCCGGGCCCGGCCCCGCGCCAAGCGCTACCTGTGGCGGCGAGCCCTGCGCATCCTGCCCGCCTACTGGTTGGCGATCGCGGTCTGCCTGATCGTCCTGCCGCAGAACGGCAAGGCGTCCGTCGGGGACTGGATCCGCCAACTCACCTTCACCCAGATCTACCAACCCGGGCAGTTGCGCGCCGGGCTCAGCCAGACCTGGAGCCTCGCCACCGAGGTCGTGTTCTACCTGATCCTGCCGCTGGTCGCCGTGCTCGCCGTCGGCCGGTCCTGGCGTCCTGTCCGAACCATCGTGATCGTCAGCGGGAGTGCGCTGCTGACCGCTGCGTGGCTCATCCTGATGGGGCTCGGCTGGCTCGACACCGCCCTGCACACCATGTGGTTCCCCTCGTACGCCGCCTGGTTCGGCACCGGCATGGCACTGGCGGCGGCGCACGTCGCCCTGCGCACCGGGACCGCGCCCGGAGCCTTCCGGGTCCTGGACGACCTGGCGTCGGCACCGGTCACCTGCTGGGCCGCCGCCGTCGGCCTGATGGCGATCGCGACGACGCCCGTCGCCGGCCCCCGCGACCTCGCCGAGCCGACGGCCGCCGAGTTCGGCGTCAAGCTGGCCCTGTACCTCGTGATCGCGGCGCTGATCCTGATCCCGGTGGCCTTCGGCGGGCCGAGCCGGGCCAAGGAGGTCTTCGGCAGCTCGCCCGCCCGGTGGCTCGGCGCGGTCTCGTACGGACTGTTCCTGTGGCACCCCATGGTCATCGAACTCATCTACCTGGTCGCCGATCGACAGCTGTTCACCGGCGGACTGCTCAGCACCTTCGCCCTCACCATGGCCTTCGGCCTGGTGTACGCCGCGGTCAGCTACTACGGCGTCGAGCGGCCCCTGCAACTGCTCGGCTCGCAGGGGCGGCGCCGATCAACCGGGCGTGGGCAGACCTCCGGGACCCCCGTCACCGACGTGCCCGCACCGGCCACCACACCGCCGACCGTCGCGGCTGGCACTCCGGTGCCCACTGTCGGCGGGTAGCGCTCAGCGCTGCCCCATCGGGGCATTGCCGGCCGGCCTACCAGCCCCTAATGTGACGCGGGTCGCTAAATTACTTGAGAGTAGGGTTCGCGTGGAGCGTCGCTTCGGCATGCCCGGACACGTGCTGTTCATCAACTGGCGAGACACCCGAAACCCCGAGGGTGGCGGTTCCGAGGTGTACGTCGAGCGGATCGCCGCCGAACTGGTGGCGCGCGGATTCCGCGCGACTCTCTTCTGCGCGGCCCACAGCCAGGCTCCCGCCGACGAGATCAACGAGGCGGGCGTACGGCTGGTGCGGCGCGGCGGTCGACACAGCGTCTACCTCTGGGCGGCGCTCTGTTACGTCGCGGGCGCGCTGGGCATCGGCCCGCTGGCGGCCCGCCGCGGCGGCCGGCCCGACGTCCTGGTCGACGTCTGCAACGGGTTGCCGTTCCTCGCCCCGCTGTGGGCACGACGCCCGGTGGTCAAGCTGATCCACCACGTGCACCGCGAGCAGTGGCCGGTGGTTCTTCCACAGTGGGCGGCCCGGTTCGGCTGGTGGATCGAATCGTCGCTCGCCGTACGCCTCTACCAGCGGTGCCGGTACGTCACGGTCTCCGAGGCGACCCGCCGAGAGTTGGCAGTGCTCGGCGTGCCACCGGAGCAGGTCTCCGTGGTGCACAACGGCACCCCGACGCTGCCCCACACCGACGCCGAGCGGGCGTCGTTCCCGCTGCTGGTGACGCTGAACCGGCTGGTGCCACACAAGCGGGTGGAGGTGGCGCTGCGGGCCGTCGCGGCCCTCGCCGACGAGCTGCCCCAACTACGTCTGGTCGTCGCCGGCCAGGGCTGGTGGGAGTCGCACCTGCGTGAACTCGCCGCGGAGCTGGACATCACCGAGCGGGTGGACTTCCGGGGCTTCGTGACCGAGGAGGAGAAGGCCGCACTGCTCGCCTCGGCCTGGGTGGCCCTGACCCCGTCCCTCAAGGAAGGCTGGGGGCTCACGATCGTGGAGGCGGGTTCGGCGGGCACCCCGACTGTGGCGTTCCGGGCAGCGGGCGGAGTCGCCGAGGCGGTCGTCGACGGGCGTACCGGCCTGCTGGCCGACGACATCGACGACTACCTGATGAAGGTGCGCACGCTTCTGCACCAGGATGAGCTGCGGCGGGAGATGGGCGCCCAGGCCCGGGAGCACGCGGCCAGCTTCACCTGGCAGGCTGCGGGTGGGCGCTTCGAGGCGATCCTCAAGGGTGTGGAGTCGCCCCGCCCAGTGCAGCAGCGGGGCGAGCCGTCCTACCTGTCGCCGTAAACCGCGGGGGCGTACGGGTCTTTCTTTCCGGCCCGCTTGGCCGCCTCCGAGACGAGCTTGGCCTCCTTTGCGGCCTCCTCGTCGGTGGCGGTCGCGGCGGCCGAGATCCCACCGAGAGCCAGGATCCCCAGCAACGCCGCCACCAGGCCAGACACGACCAGGGTCAGAGCTCTACGCATGCCAATCCTCCAATGGCGAGACGTGCGAGCGGACGTTACCACGCGGTAGCTCGCCGGTGTAGTGCCGAAACGGCGGCAGCGATGACCACCAGAAGGGCAGCGCTGAGGGCCGCCACCACCGCCAGTCGGGCCGGCCCGGACCCGCCCGAATCCCGCACCGTCGCCGGGTTGCGGTACAGCGTGAGGAACGGTCCGTCGTGGACGCGCACCAGGCCGCCGAGCACCTGAGAATCCACAGCGCCGGAGACCTCGTGCTGCACCAGGACCCAGCGCACCCCAGTGGTCCAGACCGGCCGCCCCTCGGCCAGCGCCTGGCGCACCTCACGGACGCGCGGGTTCTCGCCGGCCACGGCGACGTCGCCGACCCGGAGCGTGTCGTCGGTCAGCACCGTCCCCGGCAGGTAGCGGGGCGCCGGGTCCAGGACGACCCGGCCAGGGTTCCACGGGTACGCCCGGTACGCGCTCAGCGGCAACGCGAGGATCTCCCCCGGCTCCTCCTCGATGTGCTTGGCCACCCGCTGCCACTCCGCCGGATAGCTCACCGGACGAAGCCGACCGACACCGCCGAACGCGAGGTCCGGCAGGACGGCCACCGGCAGGAACAGCAGCCCGACCAGGACCACCCCGGCCACCTCCCGGTCGATCCGGGCCACCAGCCGCTCGGCCCCCAACGCCGCGCACACCACCAACAGCAGGGCGTACGGCGCCAGGAACTTCTGGCCGTCTCGCAGCAGCCCCGCGCCCGGCAGGTGCACCACCGCCCAGCGCAGCGCGGCATCGCCGCCGGGGAGCAGCCCGAAGGCGGCGAGCAGACACCCGGTCCCGGCGAGCACCGCCAGCCGCGCCGCGACACCCGGGGGCAGCCGGCGCCGCAGCAGGGCCGCACCGACGCCGGCCAGGATCAGCAGCACCACTGTCGCCACCGGCACCAGCGGCGCGGCGCGACTGGCCGGGGTGGCCTGTGCGCTCCAGATGCCGCCGGTCCCGGCCAGCGCCACCAGCGGGCCGGCCCAGTTCTCCGAACGCACAGCGAACGCCGCCACCCCCGCCGGGTCCGAGGAACCGCCGGCACCGGTGACCACTGCCGCGACCACCCAGGGGGCGTTGAGCACCCCGACCGCGGCGAACGCCTGCCGGGCCCGGTGCGGATGCATCCGCTGCGACACCAGCAGCGACCGGGGCGCGCGCATCCGGTCCGACGCCAGCACCAGCACCGTGCCCAGCGCGATCAGACCGCCGGTCGGCGTGATGGCGGCGGGAGCGGCGGCGAGCACCACCCGGGCGAGCGCGCCGTCGCGCCCGGCCCGCAGGTCCAACGCCGCCCGCACCAGCCAGGGCAGCGCGGCGTACGCGAGCAGCAGCCCCCACTGCCCGATCAGCAACCGCTCGGCGAGGTAGGGCGTCCACGCGTACGCCACCGCGGCGAACAGCCGGACCGTGCGCCGGTCGGTCGGCACCAGCCGGCCGGCGCCGACCGCCGCGAGGAAGACCGCCCCGGCGAGCGCCAGCCGCTGCACCAGCCAACCCGGCACGACCTGGGTGACCAGCGAGACCAGTGCGTCCATCGGCACCGCCCGGGGCAGACTCTGCGCCGGGGCGACCAGATCCCAGGTCAACGGCTGCCGGGGTACGAACACCATGTCGTACAGCAACGCGTAGCCGGGCGCCGCCAGCGGGGCCAGCACCACCACAGTGACCGCCGCCGCGACCGCGTACAGCGACAGCGTGTCCCGCGCCCGCCGAACCGGTGCGGCCTCGACGCCGTCGGTCGGCTCAACCATTCACGATGCCGGCACCGCCCGGCCGACGGTGATCAGCTCGGTACACACCCCGACCCCTGGCGTCCGTACGATGACCTCGACGGCGTCCCCCGCACCCTCCAGCAGGAAGAACAGGTCGTTCAGACCGCGTCGCAGGGTGATCTCGCGCGTGGCGTCGCCGAGCCGGAACAGCGCTGTCGAGTCACCCGAGCTGAGGTAGCCGAAGTGCACCACGTACGGCCACTCCACCAGGTACCCGTCCAACGGGATCCGAGTGGGTTGACCGCCCTGGGCCAGGTGCCCGCAGCCGTCCACCGGACCGGGCACGATCTTTCGTCCCTCGACCACCACCGGACGGATCCGGCCGAGGTCATCGAAGGTCGACGGCCGCGCGGCCTCCGTCACGAAGGTGGGTCGACGCTCGGCCGGGCGGAAGAAGTGCGACTGGCGATTGTCCGGCCAGAAGTAGCCGGCGACGACCCGGTCCGGGACTGCGGTGTCGAAGAAGACGGTGCCCGGCGGCGCCGCGGCGAGTTCGACCTGCGTCGTCGCGAGATAGTCCCGCCCGTACTTCGTACTCCAGTTGTCGCCGAAACGGGCAGTGCTCCACAGGGTGCCCACGCCAATTGTCGCCAGGACGACGATCATCGAGACCAGGCCGACCGCGAACGCGCCGGGCTCCCGCAGGACCGTCGGCACCGGCCACGCCGACACCTCGTCCTCGTCGGTGTCCCTGATCCCCAGCAGGGCCGCGCCGACACAGATCGCGGCGACCAGCACCACGTCGGCCACGTACCGGGGGACGACGCCGACCAGTGGGCCGAGCGGGCCGCCCAACCGGGTGACGGCGAAGAGCGTGGCGACCAGACCGAGGTAGGAGGTGAGCAGCAGCCAGGCTCGGCCGGCCGACGGCCGCCGCCGGACGGTGACCACGACCAGCGTCGCCAGCACCGCCCAGGACAACCACTTGGCGATGTCGTACGGGTCGGCGAGCGGAGGACCGTCACCGGCGTAGCTCCAGCGCCACGGACCTCCGAGCAGACCCGGCACCACTGTCTTGCCGACCAGGTCGCCGAGGAAGTTGAGGACCGGACCGACGGACGAGGGTTCGTCCAGCTCGCGGGCAGCGGGTCGGGTCAGGTAGAACGCCAGGTATCCCCCCGACAGCGCGCTGAGCATCAGCCAGGCCGGCCAGTGCCGGCGGACCGCCGTCGCGAGACTGCGCCACACACCACCGGAGGTGAAGAGAAAGACGGTCAGCAGGAACAGCAGCGGCACGATCAGCAGGGACTTGGTGTCGAAGAGCAGGCCGAACACCAGCCAGAGCGCGACCGCCACGAGGTGCCGCAGGCGACCGGTCCGCACGTACCGGACCTGGGCTGCCACCGCCATGACCAGTGCCAACTGCATCGGCAGCACGAGCAGCCCGACCAACCACAGCGAGGAGACCTCAAGCGTCAGCGGGCTGAACACGAACAGGCACAGCGGGATGAGCAGGCCCCAACCGGGCCGGAGCAGGTCGCGTAGCAGCCGGTAGACAGCGAGCCCGGTCGCCGCCTGACCAACAGCCAGCAGCAACACCCACGGCCAGGTGGCGAAGCCCGCCGCCCGCACCATCGCCCACGCCACCAACAGGCCGCCGGGCATGAGGTGGTTGTTGAACGTACGCAGGAGATAGTCCGCGTCCAGGCCGGTGTCGAGAACCTGGGCGGCGATGACGAACTCGTCCTGCGAGAACCAGCCACGGGTGGCGAGGCCGGCGCGCCAGGCAACGGACATGGCGATGAGGGCGATCGCCACGGCGCGAACGGCGTCGGCGCGGAGCCATCGGCCGATCGGCCCCGGCCCGCCGCCATCGGACGCGACGCGTTCCGGATGCGTCTCGGCCTCAGCTTCTGGCATTGACATGGTCGGCAGCCTGCCACACGCTTACACGCCGTGGGGACGGCCGTTCTCCCGATAACGCCACCGCAGCGCCCCTGGTCGCCCGTCCGTGCCCGGTCCGGATAACGTCGCGCGACAGTCGTCGGCTGCAGGTGCGCGTCCGGCCGTGAAGACAGGAGCCGAAATGCGTGCAGAGGTGGCCAGTGGCGCCGCTCCGGGGTCCAGCCGGAGCCGGCACACGGCCCGACGGTTCCGGCACCTGGTCATCTGCATCGCGCTCACCGCCCTCGCCTTCCAGCAGGCCCCGGGCCAGGTCGTCCCGGACACCAAGGTCGACCTGTTCGTCAACCCGGCCGGGTGGCTGCTCCGCTCGCTGCACCTGTGGGACCCCACCGGCACGTTCGGCCAACTACAGAACCAGGCGTACGGCTATCTCTGGCCGATGGGCCCGTTCTTCCTGCTCGGGTCGGAGTCCGGTCTCGCGCCGTGGGTCGTGCAGCGGCTGTGGTGGGCACTGCTCTTCTGTGTCGCCTACCTGGGGGCCGTGCGCCTGGCGGGCAGGCTCACCATCGGAACGCCCGCCGGGCGCATGATCGCCGGCGTCGCCTTCGCGCTGTCACCGCGCATCCTCACCCAGCTCGGCTGGTCCTCGGTGGAAGCCTGGCCCAGCGCCGTCGCCCCCTGGGTGCTCATTCCACTGGTCGGCCTCGCCGCCGGCACGCGACTGCGACGCGCCGTCGCCGCGTCGGCCATCGCCGTCGCCTGCGCCGGTGGGGTGAACGCCACTGCCGTGTTCGCTGTGGTGCCACTCGCCCTGCTCTGGCTCGCCACCCTCCAGCCCGTACGCTGCCGCGCCACCGCCATCGCCGCCTGGTGTGGCGCGGTGGCCCTGGCCACCGCGTGGTGGCTGGTTCCGCTGCTGGTCCTCGGGCGGTACAGCCCACCCTTCCTGGACTACATCGAGACCGCCCAGAACACCACGAGCGTCACCGACGCGGCGACCACGCTGCGTGGCGCCTCCTACTGGGTCGCCTACCTGGCCTCCCCGTTCGGACCGACAATCCCGTCCGGTGCGCGACTCGCCAACGAGGCGGTGCTGGTCGCCGCCACCCTGGCGGTCGCCGCCCTCGGTGTGCTCGGGCTGTCCCGACGGGGGATGCCGCACCGCCGGTTCCTCATCACCGGTCTGGTGCTCGGCGTCGCGCTCGTCGGGCTCGGGCACGTCGGCGACCTGCCGAACATCCTCGCCGGACCACAGCGGGAGTTCCTCGACGGCGTCGGCGCACCCCTGCGCAACGTGCACAAGTTCGACGTCCTGCTCCGCCTACCCCTGTGCCTGGGCATGGCGCACCTGATCGGGCTGGCCGTCCGGGCCGCGCGCACCGCGCCCGCCCGGCACCGTTCGCGAACCGTCGCCCGCGCCTGGCTGACCGCCGGCGCCGCCATCGTCACCGTCACGGCGGTCGCCACCCCCGCCCTCGCGGGCGGTCTCGCCACTCCGGGCAGCGTCAAGGAGGTGCCCGGCTACTGGCACGACGCCACCGACTGGCTCGACGCGAACACGGGGCGCGGACGGGTGCTCGTCGTGCCCGGGGCACGCTTCCCGTCGTACGACTGGGGCAACACCACCGACGAGATCACCCAGCCGCTGCTCAACAGCCGGTGGGCGGTGCGCAACGCCATCCCCTTCACTCCGCCGACCACGATCCGGCTGCTGGACGCGATCGAGTCGACGCTCGCCACCGGCGCCGGGTCGACCGGCCTGGCGGACCTGCTGGCCCGATCCGGAATCAGCCACGTCCTGTTCCGCGCCGACCTCGACCATGGCCGCTCCGACACGGCCCGCCCAGCGGTGGTCCGCCAGGCGCTGGAGCGCTCACCGGGGTTGACCCGCGTCACGTCCTTCGGCCCCCTGCGCGGCGGGCCCTCGTCCCCCGACGAGTTCCGCGACCATGGGCTCGACGTGCCCGTCCGGGCGCTGGAGGTCTACCGGGTCGACCGGCCCGTCGAGCCGGTGGTCGCCTACGACCGGACCGACGTGACAACAGTGGTGGGCGGCCCAGAATCACTGCTCGACCTCGCCGCGGCGGGGCAGCTCGGCTCGGCGCCCACCATCCTGGCCGGCGACGCGCCGACCGCCGAGGTCGCCGGGCCGGTGGCGATGACCGACGGGCTGCGCAGACGCGACGTGTCGTTCGGCGGACTGCGCGACAACACCTCCCAGACGCTGACCGCCGACGACACCTTCGAGGTCGACGCGCCCGCCCACGACTACCTGCCCGAGTGGGGCGCCCAGCACTCCACCGTCGCCCGTTTCGAGGGCATCAACGCGATCCGCACCTCCACCGCCCGCTCGCAGGTGGACTCCCCCGGCGGCGCCCGCCCCGAGCACCAGCCGTACGCGGCGATGGACGGCAACCCGACGACCTCCTGGCAGTCCGCGCCGTACTCACCCAGCGACCAGCAGTGGATCGAGGTGGGCCTCGCCAACCCGACGACTGTCACCCGGGTCGAGGTGTGGTTCGACCTGAAGGCCGATGCCCTGCCCACCACTGTGACCGTCAGCGCCGGGTACGAGAGCAGCACCATCGAACAGTTCAGCGACCACATGGTGTTCGAACTGCCCGGCGTGCACGCCACCCGCGAGGTCCGGGTCTCGGTCGACAGCGCGTACGACCTGCGCCCGTTGGGAAACGGCTCGGTCGGCATCGCCGAGATCAAGATTCCGGGCATTCAGACCAGCCGCACCCTGGTCCTGCCCGCCGCACCCGTCACCGATCGGCCGGCGACCGTCGTCGTGTCGGCGGCACCCACCACGCCGGCCTGCTTCTCCGTCGACGGGCACCCGCGCTGCTCCACCGACACCATCCGTGGTTCCGAGGACGCGTCCACCATCGACCGGACAGTGACCCTGCCGGCGGCCGGCGCGTACGACGCCGAGCTGTGGGCGCGGCCCACGGCCGGCCCCGACCTGGACAACGCCCTCGACAAGTTGGTCACCGACGCGCAGCCGCTGCGCCTCGCGGCGCAGATCAGCGCCTCCTCGACGGCAGTGCCCGACCCGACCGGCCGCGCCGGGGCGGCGCTCGACGGGAACCCCGCCACCAGCTGGTCACCGGCGATCGACGACGAGGCACCGATCCTGCGTCTGAAGTGGCTCAAGCCGCAGACCATCACCGGGCTCCGCTTCTCGGTCGACGACAAGACAGCCGCCACCCGTCTCGGCAGTGTGCGGGTGGTCGGCGACGACGGCTTCCGCAGCAGCCTTCTCGGCGACGACGGGCTGCTCCGCCTGGACCCGCCGATGCGCACCGACGAGATCACCATCCAGTTCCTCGACAAGCCGTCCGCCACCAGCACCGACCCGTACAAGCTGCGGTTGCCGGAGAAGTTGCCCATCGCGGTCGGCGAGGTGACGGTGCTGCCCGGAGCGCCCACCGTCGGACCGCGCCCCGACACACCCCTGGCGCTGGCCTGCGGATCGGGGCCGACGCTCCAGATCGGCGCGGCACGGGTGACCACCACGCTGCGCGGCACGCTCCGCGACCTGCTGGACATGCGCGAGATGCCGGTGACACCATGCGGCCGGGCCACGCCCCGGCAGCTCGACCTGGGCCGTGGGGAGCACCGCATCGTCGCCACCCCGAGCCAGCTGGCCTCACCCACCCGGGTCGCCCTGGTGCCCCGGACGCCCACGCAGGCCACGACAACCCCGCCGGCCGCCAGCGCCACCGAGATCGAATCCTGGGCAGCCACCGAGCGACGGGTACGGGTGGCCAGTCACCAGGTCGACCGGGTGCTCGCCGTGCGGGAGAACACCAACACCGGCTGGCAGGCCACCCTCGGCGGGCGGACGCTGAAACCACTGGTGGTGGACGGGTGGCAGCAGGGCTGGATCATTCCCGCCGGCGCCTCCGGGGAGGTGCTGTTGCGTTTCGCCCCGGACACCCCGTACCGGGCGGGGCTTCTCCTCGGCGGCACCCTGCTCGCGGTGGTGGTCCTGCTCGCGGTGCTGCCCGCCCGACAGCCCGCCGGGGGAACCTCGGCGACCGCCGTACCGCGCGGCCGACGCCGAGTCACCCGCTCGCTGCCGCTGCTGGCCGTCGGGGCCGCCGCGCTGGTGCTGTGGAGCGGCCTCATCGGCGGTCTGCTGGTCGCTGCGGGATTCATGCTGGCGGTACCCGGCCCACGTCGCCTGCCCTGGCCGGCCGACCCACGTCGGGCCAGGAAGATCAGCCGGGCCGTCGAGACCTGGCTTCCCGGCGCGCTCGTCCTGCTCGCCGGGTTGCTCTACCTCGACTCGACGCGGCGGAACAGCGACGCGCTGGTGCAACTCACGATCGTCGTCGCAGTGGGTGCCCTCTGGCTCTCCACCGCCGCCCGACGACGGCCCGTACGCTCGGCCAGGCCGACCGCCGCGACCTCAGCGGTCCCGGCGGCCGTGCTGGTCGCGGAGGACCCGAAGCCGGACGCCGCCGAGCCGGTTGCGGCCGAGCAGGACGCCAGCGAGCCGGACCCGGCCGAGCACGACGCGACCGAGCCGGCGAGGACCGGCCCGTCGGCCGGGCCAGCCGACGGGCAGCCTCCGACCTTCTCCGAGATCACGTGAGCCCGCGACGACCCGTCCGTCGGGAGACGGCGGCCCAGACGGAGCTGACACGCGGCTGGAGTACCGGCCTCGGCGCTGCCGGGGTCAGCGTCACGGTGGCCGGGGTTCTCGTCAACGGCCTCGCCTACCTGGTGCCGGTGCTGGCCGCCCGGCGGCTCGACCCGGCCGACCTGAGCGCGCTCGCCACCGCCCTGGGTCTGGTGGCCATCGTCGGTGTGCCCGGGCTCGGCCTGCAGCTGGCCGTCGCCGTGCACCGCTCCCGGCACGGCGCCTCCGACACCCGGCGGCTCACAGCCGTCACCGCCGCCGTGAGCGCGGGAACCCTCGTCGCGGCGACACCACTGCTGGTCAGCGCCTTGGATCTCCCGGTCGAGATGCCCGCGCTGCTGGCGGTCACCACCGCGGCGATAGTGCTCTCCTCGCGGTCCCTCGGGGAGTTGCAGGGCGGCCAGCGCTTCGTACGACTCGCCATCGGGATGGCAGTGCTCGCCGCCGGCCGCTACGGCGGCGTGATCGCCGGGTTGCTGCTCGGCGCGGGACCGACCGGTGCGCTGGCGGTCGGCGCGTTGACCGCCGCCCTCACCCCGGCGGTGCTGGCCCGGCTCGCCCGTGAGCCCGAACGATCGTCCACCGCCCCGCGGCTGACCGCCGCCCAGGTCGTTGCCGGCTGCGGTGCGACACTGGCGATGCTCGTCGTCTCCTACGCCGATCTGCTACTGGCCCGCCAACTGCTGTCCCCGTCGGATTCCGGGGCGTACTCGGTCGGCACCGTCCTGAGCAAGGGGGCGCTCTGGGCGCCGCAGGTCGCCGCCGTTCTCGCCCTACCGCGGCTGGCCCGCGGTGACCGACGCAGCCGGACGGTTGCGCTCGCGGTGACGGGCGGGTGTGGCCTGGTGCTGGTCCTCGCCTCGACGCTCGCCGGAGGGCTCGCCTTCCGCCTCGCCGGTGGGCCCGACTACGACCACCTGGGCCGCTACGCGCCCCTCTTCGCGGCGGTCGGTGCGCTCTACGCGGTGACGTTCGTGCTGCTCAACGACCGCCTCGCGGCCGGCGCACGCTGGGCGGCGGCACCGCTGTGGGTGGGCGTGGCCGGCCTGGTGGCCGTCACCGCGACCCTCCGGCCGCACAGCGTCCCCGGTCTTCTCCTCGCAGCCCTGGGCACTGCCATCGTCACCACCGCGCTGATGGCGGTGACGCCCCGTCGGCCCGCGCCGGTCCCGGCGACCGAGCCGACTAGCCCTCCGCGAGCCAGTCCGTCAGCAGTCGGTGGTCGATCGAATCCACCCGACCCAGCGGACGACCCGAGGCCGCCCGGTCCCGCAGCTCCGCCCGGGTGAACCACCGGGCCTCCAGCAGCTCCTCGCCGTCCACGCGTACCTCGTCGGAGGTGGCGGTGGCCCGGAAGCCCACCATCAGGCCGGCGGGGAACGGCCACGCCTGTGACCCCTGGTAGGTCACGTCGGTGACTGTCACGCCCGCCTCCTCGCCCATCTCCCGACGGACCGCGTCCTCCAGGCTCTCGCCGATCTCGACGAAGCCGGCCAACGTCGAGTACGCGTCCTCTGCCGCGCCCGCGTGCCGGGCCAGCAGACAGTGCCCCGACCGACCGGGTGCCTCGACCAACACGATGATCGCCGGCTCGATCCGGGGGAACAGCAGACGCCCGCACTCCGTCCCGGTGCAGGTCCGCAGGTGCCCGCCGCCGTCGGCGACGGCCGGCGCGCCGCACGTCCCGCAGAATCGCTGCTGCCGGTGCCAGTGGAGCAGACCCCTGGCGTACGCGTGGACGGCCGCGTCGCCGGGTTCGAGCCGCCCGACAAGTGCTCGCACGTCGACGGACCGCACCGCACCGGCCATCTCGACGGCGGACCGCTCGGGGAGCGCGGAGAGGTCCGCGGCGAAAACGGCGGTCTCCCCATCGAGCCCCAGGAAGACGGTCTCGTCGGCGGCGGACCGGACCAGCGCCGCGCGCTCCGCGCTGAGCCGAACCGGCCCGTGCCCGTCGACGAGACAACGGTCCCGCCACATCGGCAACAGCACTGTGGTCGACTCGGTGAGCAGCGCGCCCAACCGCGTCGGATCGGCGCGCAACGGGCCCGCCCGGTCCAGCGATCCGCCCCCGTACGCCAACACCCGCTCCGCAGTGTCCACCCGGTCACCGTGCCACGTCGGCGGTCCGCCGTCGGCACCGCCCCCGGACCGGTGCGACACGCCGAACGACACGCGGTAGCAGCGCCTGGTGGGCGCAGCCACCGAGGACGGCCGGGCATTCGTTACCGTAGGTGCCTCCGGGAGGGAGGACCTCCCGCGGCACCCTGGCGATCGAGGTTGCAGTGACGCTGTACGGCGAAAACAGTCCACCCGCCGACGACCGGCCCACCGTGCAGGTCACCGCGGTCACCTGGCCGGACGATGGACCTGAGCCGGTCACCACTGCCGCTCCCGGCGCGCCGGACGGGGGCCCGCGTCGGGTCCGGATGCTGCTCGCTGCCGGCATCACCGGTGGCGTCCTCGCCGCCGTGGCGGGCGCCGGCGCCTGGGCGTACGCCGGTGACGTTCCCCGTGGCACCAGCGTGCTCGGCACCGAACTGGGCGGCCGGAGCCGTGCGGACGCCGACCGGGAGTTGCGGGCGGAGCTGGACCGGCGGGCGGCAACGCTCGCCACGCCGCTGAAGGTCACCGTCGACGGACGCACCGCCGAGATCAACCCGGCCGACGTGGGGCTGACCGTCGACGTGCCGGCGACCGTCGCGGCAGCCGCTGAGGCGGACGCGCACCCGGTCAGCCGGTTGGTCGGCTCCCGCACCGTCGAGCCGGTGGTGACCGTCGACGTGGGCCGGTTGGACGACGCGCTCCGTAAGGTGCTCGGCGACCAGGCCCAGGGTATGACGATGCCGGCGATCACCTATCAGGGCACCACGCCGAAGGTCGTGCAACCCAAGCCCGGGCTGGCTCTGAACCCGGAGCGGTCCGCCGAGGTGGTCCGCGCCGGCTGGTTGGCAGGCGCTCCGGTCACCGTGCCCCTGATGGAGACCCACCCGGCGACCACCCCGGAGGAGTTGGACCGGATGGTCAGCGAGCTGGCGAAGCCGGCCGTCGCCGCCCCGGTCACCCTGCGCACCAACAAGGGCCAGGTGACGATCCCGCCCGCCGCTATCGCGAAGAGCCTCCGGTTCGGCGCCGACAAGACCGGCGAGCTCACCCCCTCGCTGGACGTCAAGCGGCTGAGGACGGCGCTCGGCGAAAGGCTGGCCGCCATCGAGGTGCCACCGAAGGACGCCACGATGACGATTTCCGGTGGCCGGCCCACTGCCAAGGAGGGGCGATCCGGGCAGCAGCTGGACACGGCGGCCCTCAGTCGAGACCTGCTGGCCGTGCTACCCAAGGCGGACGGCCGCGAGGTGACCGGCGAGTTGAAGCCGACGCCGCCGCAGCTGACCGGGGAGAAGCTCGCCGGCCTGGGCATCAAGGAGCGGGTGTCGACCTTCACCACCCGGTTCACCGGCGGCATGACCTCGTCGCGCAGCCAGAACATCGCGACCATCGCGAGGAAGGTGGACGGCACTGTCGTGCTGCCCGGCAAGACGTTCTCACTCAACGGGCACACCGGCGAGCGCGGCTACGCCCAGGGCTATCGGGACGCACCTGTCATCCTCGACGGCAAGCTGGTGCCGGGCGTAGGCGGCGGCACCTCGCAGTTCACCACCACGCTGTTCAACGCGACCTACTACGCCGGCCTGGAGGACGTCGAGCACAAGCCGCACTCGTACTGGTTCGACAGGTACCCGGCGGTCATCGAGTCGACCATCTTCTGGCCCAATCTGGACTTCAAGTTCCGCAACGACACCGAATACGGCGTGCTCATCGACACCTCGTACACGTCCAGCACGATCACCGTGTCCATCTGGAGCACGAAGATCTACGACAGCGTGAAGACCGAGTACGGGCCACGCCGCAACATCACGACGCCGAAGCAGATCCACCTGGCTCCCGGCCCCTCGTGCATCGAGACCAACGGCATCAACGGCTTCGCCCAGGACGCCTTCCGGGTCATGAAGAAGGACGGCGCGGTGGTGAAGCGGGAGAAGTTCACCTGGCGCTACGACGCGGAGCCCCGTTACGTCTGCGGCCCGAAGACGTCCTGAGGCCCTCACCCGCTCCGGGTCAGCTCAGGTCCGGGGTCAGCTCGGCCGCGTTGCCGCCGTGCCCATTGCGCTTGCCGCCCTGCGGTGGCATGGGCACCGTGCGAGTCTCCTGCACCCGGATCTCGGCCCGGAACCGATGCGCCGCGGGGTGCCACATCTCCTCGAACGGACCCATTACCTCGCCACCGATGCCACGACGACGGACCCGGGACGCGAGCCGCCAGAGGGTGCCCAGGACCGCCGCCACGCAGCCCGCGAACACCACAAATATCAGGACCCCATCCACAGGCTGGGCCTAGCCCCGGGCGCCAGGCCCAGCCCTGGACCGTAGACCGATGACCACTGGTTCGGTCTATGGAGAAACGCAGATTAGGCCACCCCCGGTGGGGGTGGCCTAATCTGGAAGATTGTCCGGCGGCGTCCTACTCTCCCACACCCTCACGAGTGCAGTACCAT